>JAYTLO010000066.1:0-10563 GCA_043729385.1 Akkermansiaceae bacterium | reverse complement strand
TGCTTTCATTTTGTGTGGTTTAGGTTGGGTTCAAGACCCACCCCCGACCACCACAATCAAAGCTTAACCCCTGGCCCGAATTTCGGGGTCCGCCTCAGTCTAGAGGACCGCCCTCTGTCCCTGCGAGGTCGATTTTTTCCCAACGTGCGCCGGGCAGGCACTGGTGGTAAGTTTTCCCTTCGCCCTCGATGGCGAAAAGCAGGAGCCAGCCGTGTTCTACCAGCAGCCGGACGTTTTCGTGCTTGGCGAGGATCGCAGCAATGCGTTCGCGCGGTGCCTCAATGAAGACGTGGAGGCGCAGCGGTTCGTGGATCCATTTTTCGCCGTCGTGGACGGATTGCATGGGCAGGCCGGTCTGGAGGTCGCCGCCATTGCCTTGGCACACGCCGAGGGTTCCGACGACATTGTGGGTGACTTTGTTGCCGCTGCCGAAGACGCGGTTGTTCACCGTGGAGGCGTAGTATTGGAGGTTGATCCAGTTTGCGACGACCATGGGCGCCACCATGATGAGTTCGAGCGTGGCATCGTCGGCGTCGGCGTTGTGGTCGTAATTGTGCAGGAAGACTCGCCCGCCGAGCCGCGCTGCCTTGGTGCGGGCGCGTGGCGCGGCGATAAATGCGGCATTGCCCGCGAGACCCCACTCGGGCCGGACCTGCGCCCAATCGCGGCTGCGGGCGAGGATTTGCTGGTCGAGATCGGGCGCTGTGGCGTCCAAGCCTAACAGCGCGGATCTTTCCCGGCGGGTGGCTTTTGTGGCAGCGCTGAGCCAGGCTTGTAGTTCGGCAAGGTCGCCGCGCTGGGTGGCGGGAACCTGATCCGAATCGAAGAGGGTGATTTCGTCAGTCGTGGTGTTGTGCAATCCTGCCAAAAAAAGGGTGTCCTCGGGAATTTCCATGCCGTGTCCGGCGAGTGCCGCGCGGACGGCTGGGTCGTTGAGAATCGCGGTAGCGACGCGGGCATTGGCATCGCCAGCGTGTCCCCCGCAGGCTCCGCAATCGAGGCCGGAGCCGTAAGGGTTGTTCGCCGTTTCGCTGCCGTGACCGCAGAGCAGAACGATCCGCGCGAAATTTTTCGTTAAACCCATGTGGCGCAAGGCACCGAGGGCAAGAGTCACGCGGTCGTCGGGAGCGATGCCGGTGGCGTCGGTGGAGGAAATTTCGAGCTGCGGTCCACAGGCGCATGAGTCCGCGTGGTCTTTCGCTGCAGGGGCGAAGGCGTCGCGGAAAAGTCTCGCGCCGTAGCCGAGTCCGGCCGTCTCGACGAACGAGAAGCAGGAGATGGCGGAAGTCTTGAATGAGTTCCACGAATAAGAAAGCCGCTTGTCGATGCGCTGGCGTTTCCATGCCTCTTCCAAGGCTTCCGGGCTGGCGTTGCGCAGGGTGTCGCGCACCCGGAATTTCGGTGTGAGTAGGACCGGGCATTGCGCGGTGCCAGCGTGCTTGCCGAAGGGAATGGACTCGATGGGCATGCCAAAGAAGCCGGCAAAGCCGATCGTTTCGATGCTCGGCGAGGTCGCTTCGAGGGCGCGGCGGAAGATTTCCGAGCGCACGTCGATGCAGAAGACCGCCTGCACGGCGGGCCGTCCGGTGGCGGGCGGCGAAGGATTGATGGCGCGAAGCTTGCCGAGAAGTTGTTGTTGCCACGCGTGTTCGTGGGCGAGCTGCCAGAGGAAAGTGGGGAGCACTTCCGGCGCGTCCGCAGCGGCGGATGAGCCGGTCCAAAACTCGCGCACAGCGGGGCTGTCAAATTGCGCGAGCAGCGCAGCATCATACGCGAGGCGGACGGCGAGCAGTTCCACAAGCGAATCGTCGCTCCGCCCGTGCATGCCATTTTCCCGGACCTGATACTGCACGTGGCCTGCCCAGCCGCGGATACTCATGAGCTGGCGGTGATAGAAATCAGTTGCGTCATCATCCGCGATGCCGAGTTTTTTTGTCAGATGGGTGATCGCTGCATCAGCGGTTTCCGGCAAGTCTTCCACCCACTGACGGAAGTGGCGCAGACCGAGAACTTCGGCATTGAAGTTGATCAGAGCCTTCTCGCGCCAAGCGGTGAATAGCGGCAGGTCTCTCCAAGGCAGGCGCCAGGCGGATTGCCCGGCATCGAAATACTCCGAGCAGAACTGTGCAACAGTCTCCGTGACCGCCGCCGCCCATGCCGTGCCCTGCGCAGCATCGATGGCCTCGGCGACCGTGAGAATCTCGTGTCCGGAAGTGGCGGCGGGATCTTTTGTTAGTGCGCGTTTGAGCGCTGCAACGTCCATCGCTGCGAGAGACTCAGCCTCTGCGCCGGAAAGAATTTTCCGCGCTTGGGTGAGTGCGGCGGTGAGATGGGCGTCGGTGATTTCGCCCGCTGCATGTTTCTCGTGATAGAAATCCAGTGGCATCTGCATGCCTCCGGGCGCGACCCGGCGGATCAGCTTGCAGGCATCAACAAAGGGCTTGTCGCTGAATCCGACGAAGGGATTCACGGCGACAAAATTTTGCAAAGGCCAAAGCGGCGCGATGCGTTGGCAAGCGGCGCGGGGACTTTCGAGTATCGTGATGTTGGTTTTGGAAACTTCGGCGATGTTCATAAATTTGATAGAGTTTGGGGTTGTGATTTATGCGGCGGGCTTGCGCATGCAGGCAAGCGTGACGCGGTTAGCGAGGGCCCCGAGGTAGAAGCCTTGTGAGGCATGGACGTAGAGTTTGCGGCCGAGGCGGGTGGCGGACCACGCGGGGAGTTGCGATTGCACAATGAGCACGGCCATGAAGAGGAGGACGATGAGCCCCATCACGCTGTATTCGAGCGGCGAGCGGGCTGGCTTGTAAGGTGGGAGCGACGAGGCGAGCAGTTTTTCAAAAGCGGCATGCAGAGCAAAATACGCGGTCGCCGCTCCTGCCCCCACCAGCAGGCCCCAGCCGATGAGCGATGCGCGGTGCGAGGATGCCCAGAGGCTCCAGAGCAGATAGGAAAGCGCCATCATGAATACCGACCCTAATAGAAGAACTCCCGCCCCGCTCGCCGCAGTTAGACCGAACAGCGTGCCGATCACACATGTCATTGCCACTGCGGTGACAAGGGTGCCGGCGAGGATCCCCGGATGTGCCGCGGGCCGTTCTGCTGGCACCCACGCGGCTTTAGTCATGCTGACGATGCTGCCCGAGGACAGAAAGGCGTGCGCCTTGTAGAGCGAGTGCGCCACGATGTGGAGGATCGCCAACGCGAAGGCACCGAGCCCACATTGGAGCATCATGAAACCCATCTGCGCGATGGTCGAGTAGGCGAGCGAGCGCTTCACGCTGGTCTGCGTGAGCATGATCATCGAAGCAAAGAGCGCGGTGAATGCGCCGATCAAGGCGAGGGCGTTCAGCGAAACCGGGGAGCCAGCGATGATCGGGCTGAGCCGCACGACGAGGAAGCCGCCCGCGTTGATGATGCCCGCGTGCATCAGCGCGGAAACTGGCGTCGGAGTCTCCATCGTATCCGGTAGCCAACTGTGGAAAGGAAACTGCGCGGACTTCAGCAGCGCGCCAGCCACCAGCAGCACGCTTGACCAGCCGAGGCCTGGCGGCAGCGGTCCGCCTTGGGCGCGCAGGGCGTTTGCGGCGTCAAACATGCCGGTGAATTTCCAGGTGCCGAAACACTGCCACGTCATGATCAGCGCCCCGATGAGGCAGGCATCGCCGATGCGGCTAATTACAAATTTTTTCCACGCCGCGAGGATCGCTGCCGGCCGGTCGGTGTGAAAGATGAGGAGTTGGTGCAGGCTTAGGCTCGTCGCCACCCATGCGAGGGTGAACATTAGCAAATTACCCGTGACGATCAAAGTCAGCACGGTGCCGATCGTCACGCCCAGCCATTTGATGAACCGGCCCTGGCGCGGATCGCCCGCCAGATAGTTCACGGAGTAGCGCATCACCACCGCGCCGAGGAAGGCGACCAGCAGCAGCATCACCGAGGAGAGCGTGTCGAAGTAAATGTCGAGTGTCAGCGGACCGGCGGCCGCCACTTCCAGCGCCAGCGGGCCGAAGGTGAAACGGGCGATCATCGCGAGCACCGCCAGCCCGAGCACACCAAGCGCAGACCATGAGCCGAAGAGGGCGAAGCGCCGCCCGTGGCGGTTGGCGATGCGCTCCGGGATCAGCAGGAAGGCGAGCAGCCACAGCGGGGCGAGGGCGACGGGAGTGAGAGTGAGCAGGTCGGTGAGCGGGATGTGATTCATAGAGCGGGGAAACCTTACCCAGGATCGCTCGATTCGTTCCAATATATCTTTTGCCAGAAATGGTTCTGATTAGTAGAACGATGGCATGTCGTTTCTAAACTACCATCACCTCCGCTATTTCCGGGCAATTGCCAATGAAGGCAGTCTCACCCGCGCGGCGGAGCGGTTGAAAATCTCACAGTCCGCGCTGAGCACACAGCTCCGCAGCCTTGAGGAAAGTCTCGGCCAACCCTTGTTTCACAGGCAGAACAAATCGCTCGTTCTCACCGAGGCCGGGCGAATCGCACTCGACTATGCGGAATCGATTTTCCGCTCCGGCGAGGAACTCGTGGGCGTGCTGCAAAACCAATCCTCCGGGCAGCGACAATTCCTGCGCGTCGGCGCAGTCGCCACGCTTTCGCGCAATTTCCAAGTTTCCCTACTACGTCCACTGATTGGCCGCAGCGATGTGGAATTGGTCCTCCGCTCGGGCAACCTGCGCGGCCTGCTCGCCCAGCTCCGTGCGCACACGCTCGACGTGGTGCTGTCCAATTTCCCGGTGCGACGCGACGCCGAGAACGATTGGCACAGTCATCTGCTCGACGAACAACCGGTGAGTCTCGTGGGCCTGCGCACGCGCTCGCGGAAAAAATTCTGCTTTCCTGACGATCTGCATCACACGCCACTGGTCCTGCCGAGCCTCGATAGCAACATCCGCTCGGCGTTCGATCTGTTGTTAGAGCAACTCGGCGTCCGCCCGATCATCGCCGCCGAGGTGGACGACATGGCCATGCTCCGCCTCCTCGCCAAGGAAGGTGCGGGGCTCGCATTGGTGCCACCCGTCGTCGTGCGCGGAGAACTCGACAACGGCTCGCTCGTCGAGCGCTACCGCGTCACCAGCATCAAGGAAAGTTTCTACGCCATCACGCCGAGCCGCCGCTTTCCCAATCCCATACTGCACGAACTTTTACGTCGGGATGGGAAATGATGCCACTGGCTACTATCTGTAATCCGATTCGCCGGTCTTCATTCTTTGGATCGCGAGGTCAAATCGGAAGTCGCCATCGTCCCAAGCTATACCCTTCTGCGTCGCGCTGATGTTCTTCGCATAAGGTGATGGCTCCTGGAAAACACGCTTGGCCTTGTAGATTGTCCTGCCATCGAGTTCGAGGATTGAGGTCCCGGAATCAAGGAACGGCATCCCCACCGACTCGGTAACGTAGCTCCAACGAACTGGTCCGACGGGCGAGGCGTAATCCTTCGTGTCTTTCACTTCGTAGTGATATCCAGACTTGCTGTGCTGAACTAAGGCACCGGCTACGAATCCGATGGCTAACAACGTAAGGCCGATCAAGGCGAAGGTGATCTTGCGTTTCATAATCCTTAAACCTTAAAACTTCTCTACCGCGTGGACTGCCACACACCCCATCGCACTGCGGGTTTTCGTGTTAAGGAGTTTCGCTCAGCGAGTGACATCAGTACGTGAGATGAGATGGGAGAACTCCGTTTCAAGCTGCTTGAGAAGTTCCGGATCTTGGATTTTGTGGCCGTCTGTGGTGGTGATATAGAGCGTGTCCAGTGCGACGCCTTTCTCGGTGCAGATCCGGGCGTGGGCGGTGTTTAGACCGTGTTGGTTGATCGTGTTGAAAAGATCGTGGAGCAGACCGATGCGGTCGAGTCCTTGGATCTCCACGGTGGTGCAAGTGGGGTGCAGCTTGTTGCTCACATAGGCGCGGACGGGCACCTTGATGCCATGGTCGGCGCGGGGTTTTAGGAAATTCACCCGACGGCGCAGGAACTTCTCGGGATCGTAACTTTCCGCGATGAGGATGGCCTCGAAGGTCGCGAGAAATCGCTTGCGCGTGGCGGCGTCTGACACCGGCTCGAAGTTGGTGGTGCAGACGCGGAAGATGTTGACGACGATGCCGTCGGTGCGGGTGAAGAGGTCGGCTGAGAGGATGTTGATTTGCTCGGAGGCGAGCGCGCAGCAGATTTTTTCCAAGTGGAAGGGCCGGTCGCGGGTGGCCACGACGATCTCGGTGTAGCCGCTTTCTGTGTGGTCGATCCACTTGATGCAGGAGGCGAAGGGATCGGAGGTGGCGGCCTCTCGCTGGAGGAAATGGCGGACGCTGCGGACTTGCGTGACGATGTGGGCGGCTTGCCGGAAGTGAAATGCCGCAGCTGGCATCCGCTCGAAGTGATGCTTCACATCCGGGTGGTAGTCCTCGCGCATGATGCCGAGCACTTCGTCGCGCAGGGCGAGGCGGTCGTCATCGAGCTTGCGAGTGTATTTCTCGCGTCCGCCTTCGAGGAAATTCCGGGTGGCGGTGTGGAGTTGCAGCATCAGGCTTTCCTTCCAGCCGGTCCAGCCATCGGGCGAGGTGGCGTTAGAATCGGCGAAGGTGAAGAGGAACAACGCGTCGAGATTGGCCGGGGTTTTAACGATTTTGGCGAACTCCTCGATGACCTCTGGATCGTCGAGATTGCGGGTGGTGGCGGTGCGCCAAAACGTCAGGTGGTTGTCCACCAGAAACATGATCAAGGTCCGCCGGGCACCTTGGATTTGCAGGCGGCTGCAGAGCCGCGCGGCTAGCATGGCGGAGCCGTCGGTGTGCTCGCGCACGTTTTCGGCACGGCCGGTGTCGTGGAGAATGACTGCTAGATAGAGTGCGTAGGCGTCCTGGATTTCGAGAAACAGCCGCCGATAGATTTCCCGCCGTGGATCGGTCTCGGTGATGAGTTGGTCCAGCATCTCGACGCACCGCAGGGTGTGCTCGTCTGCGGTGTAGCGGTGGAAAAACTCATGCTGGACAAGGCAATCAAGTGCTCCGAACTCGGGCAAGTAGTGACCAAGAAAGCCCACACGGTGCATCTTGCGGAGAATGAATGCGACATCGCCCTTGCGCTCGAGGATGGCTTGGAAGGTCTGGCGGTTCGTTTTTAAATAACGGAACGGGCGGTCGATGTCCTCCCAGTGCGCCTTCACCAGCTTGCGGATCGGCGGGCTTAGGCGCAGGCCGCGGAGCTGGCAATGCTGGAAAAGCCGCATGATTCGCCCGGTGTCTTCTTTGAAAATGTCTGGGTTCGCGGGATAGATCCGGCCCTCGCGGGCGATGAAGCCATCGAACTCCTCACGCTTCATCTTCCGGAATGTAAGGAACGAGCGAATGCCGGTATCCGCTAGATTTTCCTCCTCGATCTGGAAGCTCTCCATCAGCGAGCCGGTGTGCTGATAGATGTTACGAGTGTGGCGATAGTAGTCGCGCATGAACGCCTCGGTGCTGCGGAGAATGCTTTTTTGCGGGTAGGCGAAGGCGGTGGCGACCACGCCCTGAAGCTGGAGGGTGAGCTGGTCGGTGGCTTTTTCCGCGTGATAATGCAGCTCGTTGCGGACGCGGTGGAGGAAATCGTAGGCTTCCTCTAGCTCGCGGTGGGCGGAGGCTGTTAGCAGTTTGGCATCCACGAGATCCTTGAGATTTTTGCTGCCGCGTTTGACTTCGGCGACCCACTGGATGTTCTGATAGTCCCTCATGCCGCCGCAGCTTTCCTTCACGTTGGGTTCTTGTAGGAAGACGGTGCGGGAGTATTTCTGATGGCGCGTCCGCAAGTCCTTGCGACGGATGTCGAAGAACGCGGCTTGCCCCTTGGTCATGCAATCTTTTTGGAAACGCGCTTGAAATTGCGCGAACAGTTCTGCATCGCCGGCGATTAAGCGGGCGTCCATCAGCGAGGTTTTGTTCTCGGGATCGAGCTTAGCTTGCTCGATGCACTCCGGGATCGAGCGGCAGGCGTGGCCTACTTTGAAACCCACGTCCCACAGTAGATAGAGCACGCCTTGGACGAGTTCCTGAAGCGGCAGCGGCAGCTTGGTGGAGGCCCGCGGCAGGAGGAAAAGGATGTCAACGTCTGACCTCGGATTGAGCGTGCTGCGGCCGTAGCCACCGGTGGCGACGAGAGCGATCGGCGGCACTTGGCCTACGGAGTTTTTAAGCGAAGCCTCGAGGATGGAGCTGATGACCGTATTGATCAGCGCCGCACGGGCGCGGGCGATTTCAAGACCACCTGCACCCGCCCGGTGACGGAGCAGGATGCGGTGCTCCTCGATTTTTAAGAATTTCTTGTAATGGGCGATTCGCTCGGCGGGCGAGAGATGTCCTTCTAACACAGGCTTGAGTGCTTCGCGCGCGTGCTCTTCGAGCTTCGTGAGTGGATTGAGCATGTAAGAACGTGAAAGGGTGTGTGGTTTTTTCGGAAGGTCAAGCGGAGCGACCCATCACGCTGCCGATCCGCGCGTAGAGTTCGATTTGCTTGGCCGAATTTTCGAGTAGGTCCGCCTCTAACTGGACCGCGCCGGGTTCAAACAACGTGAGCGTGGATGAGCCGCCGAAGGCGAAATAGCCTTTTTCCGCACCCTTGGCCACCGGCTGCCCGGGAGTGAATGTTTGGCAAATCGTTCCCACGCAGGTCGCGCCTATTTCCATGCAAATCACCGTGCCGAAGCGCTCGGTCTTCAGCTCAGTGATCGTCCGCTTGTTGGTCCACAGGTAGGCCAACCGTTGCCGCAGGGCGATGGGATTTACCGAAAACAACGGCCCCTCAATTAACCGCGTTTCACCCGGCACACCCGCTGCCGGGAAATGAAAGCGGTGATAATCCACCGGACAAAGCCGGGATAATACCAACGATCCATCGGCATAGCGGGCCGCTAAACCGGCATCGCCCAGCAGCGCCGGTAGATCGAATTTCTGGCCCTTTACGAAAACTCCGTCGATGTCAGACGCCCGCGCAAACCCCAAATGCCGCCCGTCCGCCGGGAACACCACGCTGCTCTCATCCCCATCGACCGGGCGCGCCGACGGCTTCAGCTTCCGATAGAAAAACTCATTGAAACTCCGGTAACTTTCCGGCGCAGCCGCGAAATCCGCCGGATTCAGCCCGTACTCCGCGATGAATGGCCCCACCCGCGATGCCGACTCCGGCGTGCTCATCCGCCGCCCATACCACGCCGAGAAAAACGGTCGCTTCACAAACGCGTCCAGCGAGATCGCGCCTAACGGATTTCCATACGACCAACGCAAAAATCCCTCGCCGTAAACTTGCTCAGTTTCCAGGACGCCGGTGTGCCGGTTGAAATAGCGGATCGCTTCCACGGCGGGCTTGTAGCCGCGCTTTCTGGGAACCGCAAGGATAGCCCTGCAGCAGCTTTTCCCCCGGACCGCGAGATTCATCTCGGCCTTCATTCATTCATCCTCTTCGCATCTCCCGCACCGATGCAACTGCTCGAAGCTCAGCTAACAACTGGAAGGCACGAGGTGGTGATTTCCAAAAATCCACTTACCGGCACCTCCCCGTTTCCACTTGCGCGGATGCAGAGCCGGGGCTACTCCGGCCCGCATGAAGACCTGCGTTGCCTGCCTGATCGCCAGCGTTGTGATGTTCTCCGGCTGCGAGGAGAAAAAGGAAATCACCGTCACGGAAACCCGCGCGGCGACCACTCGCGACGCCGCGCCTAAGCTCTTCGCCACCAGCGACGAGCGTTTCCGCGACGCCAAGCCGAGTCCGGTCAAGGGCGACACGCCGGCCGGTTGGTTGGCGTTGCCTGCATCGCAATTCCGCCTCCTTAACTACCGCTTCGGCGAGAGCGGGATGGGCGAAGTCTGGGTCTCGCTCGCTCAAGGCAGCGTGCTCGACAACGTGAATCGCTGGCTCAAACAGTTCGAAGCGTCTGCCATCGACGCCGCTGCGTTGGAGAAACTTCCCGCAGTGACCCTCGCCGGCTCCACCGGCAAATGGGTGACAGCGGCAGGCGACTACGTGGGCGGCATGGGTGCCCCGCCGAAACCCGGATTCGCCCTCGCCGGGGTGGTCGCGACGGTCGGCGGTCAGATACTTACGTTAAAAATGGTCGGCCCGAAAGCCGAGGTGGAGGCCGCCAAGCCGGTGCTTGAAAGCTTCGCCAAGACCCTCCGAATGGCTGAATGATTGGCTTTTGAAATTTCGTATTGCGACCCGCTCATTTGAACATGGAACTCTCAGACACCCCGCCGCCCCGCAAGCCTACCAGGTCGATTCCGGGAAAAATCTTTGACGTGCTGTCCGGCTTCGGTCTCGCGACGATCACCCTGCTTCTGCTAGGGCTGCTCACTTGGTTCGCCACCTTGGAGCAAGTTGATAATGGACTCTACCCGACGCTGAATAAGTATTTCTCCATTGATTGGCGGCATATCTTCCTGCTGCCAGAACTCAACGGTAAAATGGTGCCGCTGCCCTTACCCGGTGGCTACTGGATGTGTGCGTTATTGTTAGTGAACCTGACCCTCGGCGGCATCATCCGCATTCGGAAGGGCTGGAAACATGCGGGTAATCTCATCTCTCAG
>JAYTLO010000065.1:0-1443 GCA_043729385.1 Akkermansiaceae bacterium | reverse complement strand
TTTCATCCGTCAGCCCCAATCCTGCATGCCCAATCGCCCCAAAGATCCCCGTCCGTTCAAGCGCGCCATCCTCAAACTCAGCGGTGAAGCCCTACGCGGCACAGGATCGCGCGACAATATCTCACCGGAAATCGTGGACCGGATCGCGCTGGAAATCCGCGAAGCGGTGCATGGCGGACTGCAACTCGGGATTGTCGTGGGCGGTGGCAATTTCTGGCGCGGTGCCAGTGCATCCGCCCGCGGGATGGACCGCGCGACCGCCGATTACGTTGGCATGCTCGCCACCGTCATGAACGCGCTCGCCCTCGAAGGCGCACTCGAACACCACGGCGTGACCTGCGTGGTGCAGTCGGCCATCGAGATGAAAAACGTCGCGGAAACGTTCATCCGCCGCAAGGCCGAGCGGCAGTTAGATGAAGGCAAGGTGGTCATTTTCGCCGCAGGTACTGGCAATCCGTTTTTCTCCACGGACACCACCGCCGCGCTGCGGGCTAGCGAAATGGGGGCCGACGTGATCCTCAAGGCGACCCAAGTGGATGGGGTTTACGACTGCGATCCGCGCGGCAATCCCGATGCCGTGCGTTATGAAACCGTGACCTTCCAAGAGTGCCTTTCCAAGCGTCTCAGTGTGATGGATGCCACCGCATTCAGCCTGTGCATGGACAATCACGTGCCGATCATCGTTTTCGATCTCGCCCCTCACGGCAATCTATCCCATGCGCTCCGCGGCTTGCCGATCGGTACGCTGGTCCATGGCGAGTGAATATTTCCAACATTTCCAAACACACATCATGGATCCCGAAGAAGCCATTTTCGAAGTCGAAGACGCAATGAACAAATGCGTCGATTATCTCATCCATGAGTTTGCCGGCGTGCGCACCGGCAAGGCCAGTCCGGCCCTGATCGAGAACCTCGACGTACTGGTCCATGCCTACGGAGCTGTTTCCAAACTCAAAAGCCTCGCCATCATCAACTCTCCCGAACCGCGGATGCTGGTCGTCCAGCCATTCGATCCAGCGACAACTCGCGACATCGAGCGGGCGATCCGCGAATGCAAATTGGGTCTTAATCCAGCTGCCGCCGACCGCTCGATCAGGGTGCCAATTCCAGAGCTTTCGGAAGAACGCCGCCGGGATATGGTCAAGATGATCAAGCAACTCGCCGAAGAGGCGAAAGTCCGCCTCCGCGCCGCCCGCAAGAACGGCATAGACACCTCGAAAAAGATGAAGGCTGACAATTTCATCACCGAGGACGGGCAGAAGGATTTTGAAAAGCAGGTCCAAGACCTGACTAACAAATACACCAAGAAGATCGAGGATCACGCCGTGGCGAAAGAAGCGGATCTGATGAAAGTGTAACGGAGGCACCACACTCCTGTGGTGCTCGCGAATGCGAAGCCAATGCCAAGCGCAAGGCACTCATCATTGGCATCTCATTTGCATC
>JAYTLO010000064.1:0-2268 GCA_043729385.1 Akkermansiaceae bacterium | reverse complement strand
ATGGAAGGAATTCCTCAGGATGGAGCGCTGGTGATGAACCTGTTCGACAAAGAAGTCCGCGTGGCTATCGGCGAGCATCGACTCATTCTGCTGCCAGGCAAAAGTGCCCCGGTTCTTCGCCCGAAAGATCGTAACGACTACAATATGACGCCCGTCATTTTTCTGGCGGAAGTGAACGGCGAGTGGAAAACTGCTTCAGAAACTCTCGTCCGCTTTCCCGAAAAACTACAGCAGCTCTTCGTGGCATACCCCGATGCCCAAAGCAAACGCTTGTCGTTCAGGGCTTATCAAATTGGTGATTTTTGAACTGGAATTCGGTACCACGCCGACATGCTGTCCACCTGCTCACCAAAACCCCACCTCGCTGCCTCCAGCCAGCCAAATACCTTGAGCAAATTAGCACCTAAAAATTTTTGTCCACGACGCGGCGGCCCGCGACGTCTATAGGGAACGAGTGAGTGATTATGATTCCAGAGACCGCGTGTTGAAATCGGCGCTGACCTGCCAGTCGGCGCTGGTGGCGTATGCACACGCGCTGCTCGCGGACTATGCGGCGGCGGAGGATGTGGTGCAGAATGCGTTTTTGGTGGTGGCCCGCAAGCACGAGGACTTCGCGGAGGGCTCTTCGATGCTGGCGTGGTGCCGCGGGATTGTGCGGCTGGAAATTATGAGCCATCTGCGCAAGCGCCGACGCGAACCAACGGTGGAGGACCGCATTCTCAACGATGCGATGGAGGCGGCATTTGAAGCCCACCAATCCAACGAATCAGGCCCGCGCGCGGATCACCTCCACGGATGCCTCGAGAAGCTGAGCGACCGGGCGCGGAGTCTCCTCCGCCTGCGTTATGAAGAGAACACAAACTACGAGCAGATCGGGGAGGTTTTGAAGATGGGGCTGGAGGCGGTGCGCAAAGGGTTGCTCCGCACGAAACAACAGCTGCGCGAATGCGTGACGATTCGCATGAGACTGGAGTCTAACCTATGAATCCCTCGCCGCCACCCATCCCAGAACGCTTGCATGAGTTGCTGGAGTCTCATTTCAGCGGAAGTTTGTCTGTCGCCGGCAAGGAGGAGTTCGCGGCCCTGCTCGATGGTTCTGCGGAAGCTCGCCAGCAGTTCGTGGAGCTGGCCGGATTTGAATCGGCGCTGACTGGCATTCATCAGAGTATGCCGGCTGTCACGCCAGCATTGATCCGTGCTAACGGTGCACACAGCCGCCGGCTGTGGATCGCACTGCCGTGGCTCGCGGCAGCGGCGTGCTTGGCGGTGGTGTTCTGGCCGCAGAAAGATTTGAGGCCAGCGCCTTCGCCGACACCATTGACGGCGCGGCTGGTGAATGAAGCGGGCGCGGTCTTTGCCCGTCACCGCGCGCCGGGCGACAGCGTGTTTGGCCCAGGCGCGTACGAACTCAAAGAGGGCATGGTGCATTTGCGTTTCGCCAGCGGCGCGGACTTGGTGATCGAAGCTCCCGCTGGTTTTGAAATTACCGATGCAATGCACGCGCGCCTGCACTGGGGCCGCATACGCTCGATCGTGCCGCCATCGGCCAAGGGATTCACCATTGCCACGAACGGCGTGGATTACGAAGATGTCGGCACGGAGTTCGGACTGCGCGTGGAACGTGACACGGGTGCCAGTGCGATGCACGTTTTTGAAGGACAGGTCAATGTGCGTCAGCCGAATTCCGGCTCGATGCTCAAGAGTGTGGAAGGCGGCAGCTCCGCAGGTTATCTTCACGGCCTGCCGGTGTCGGTGAGCGATCTGCTTGCTAATGAATTCATTGCGCCCGGCAGTATCGGGTATGAGCGGTGGAAGTCCCACGGCGAGGGATCGCTAGATGATCCCAGCGTGATCGCCTTATTCTCATTCGCTCGTCACGCGGACCAGCCTGCACTCCTTAGCAACGAGTGCACCGCAGGCACGGTGTCCAGCGGGACCATTCACGGCGCCCGTTGGGTCTCCGGTCGCTGGCCAGGTAAGGATGCGCTGCTCTTTGACCGGTCGTCGGATTTCGCCGAGATCGAGATCCCCGGTGAGTTCACGGAGTTAACGATGGCCGCATGGGTTTCCATTGATCGGCTCGATCATACCTTCAATACCATCCTCGACTCCAACGGCTGGGAGAGCGGCGATATTCACCTGCAATTGCAGCGGAGTGGATTTCCTCAGGTGGACATCCGGGATGCGGTCGTTCACGGTGGCGGAAAATGGTTCGGCGCAGCCATACCCACGGGGAAATGGTCGCACCTCGCCGCCGTCATTTCGCGC
>JAYTLO010000063.1:0-23848 GCA_043729385.1 Akkermansiaceae bacterium | reverse complement strand
TGACATCCCTACCATGCAAAATCGGGGCGTCATGTCTAGCCGAAAAGCTGCAATCTCGGAACGGTGACGATCACATGTCTTCCTGCCAATCACCCTGTGTATTGACCGGGCGGGAAAAGATTCAGGTTTCGCATGGCGGGCGGCTCTGCTTCAATTTCAGCCGTGACGTTTGCCAGTAAAATCACCATCGCCCGGATTTGCTTGGTCCCCGTGTTTGCGGTGCTGACATTTTACTACGGTCATACGGTGAGAATCGGGCAACCGGTGGAAGCCCTGCGGTGGTGGGCGCTCGGGGTGTTTGTGACTGCGGCCAGCACCGATGGTATCGACGGGTGGGTGGCGCGGCGCTTTAATCAGTGCTCGAAATTCGGTGCCTACATCGACCCCATCGCGGATAAGGCGTTGCTGCTGACGGGGGTGATCACCCTGTCGCTGGTCGATTGGGGTTCACCTGGCTGGCGGCTGCCGCTGTGGTTTGCGATCACCGTCGTGCTGCGGGACGGCATCATCCTCGGCGGGATCAAGGTGCTGTATGCGAACCACCGGGAGGTGAAAATCGTGCCGCACTGGACGGGTAAGGTCTGCACGGTGACGCAGATGTTCGCGATCGGCTGGGTGATGCTGCGAGTGACCGCGATTTCCCCGGTGTATCCGTGTCTGGTCGCGGCGGTTTTTACAATTTGGTCGAGCGTGACTTATATCCAGCAGGGGCGGCAGATTTTGGGCGCTACCAAAGACTGATTGAAATTGTGAGTTAGAAATTTCCAAGTCGCGCTGCGGAGGTCGTGCTTCTCGCTACGGACAGTTAGGAAAATGAAGGGTGTGCGGCAGACGCTGGGATCTTTGCGCCGCGCGTGAAGGACGGCGTGGCCATCCATTTCCGGCATCATGACGTCGTAGAGGATGAAGTCAGGTTTCTCCTCCTTGGCCAGGGCGAGGCCGATGCGGCCGTTTCCAGCGGTGACCACTGCGTGGGCTTCGCGGTGGAATCGTACTTCGCGGGTATTCCCCAAACCCACGCTGGCAGGCGCGCGTCCGGATAGAAGCAATACCAGCGATCCCATTTCGCCGCCAGCACCTCAGCGGACATCGGGCGGTCCAGCCGTTTGAGGTGCTGGCCTCGGACTAGCAGCAGGTTCGATTGGACTTGTTGGAACCTCGCATGCTCACGCTCGACCCGCTCGCGCGGGTAAATTTCTAACTGCTTCAGCCCGCTCACTTTGAAGGCGTCAAAAACCAGCCCATACGTAAAGGCGGTCACGACATTAACGACGAAGGCCACGCCCCTCGCGACTTGAATGGGGAGCCGGCGGGAAACGACCATGGATGGCTACGATCCCGACGTGCCGACAGGGCCAAAGGAATAGTATTTCAGCAGATGGAATCGCCCGATCCGGGCCGCCCTTTCGGACCACCGACGGGATCGGGCTTGTAAGCACACGACGGCATCGTTACGGCATCACTCTGCTCTCTCAGCGGATGCCTAAACCTATTCGAACGGCGCAATGGATCCCAACTGAAACGAATTGCCGGTTAGAGAATTGCGCTGCAAATGGAGTGAGCTGCTGGGTGGTATCGCCCACTCCTCCACTATCACCCCCCTCACGGTTGTTTGCGGTGCTCGTGGCGGATGTCGCGAGCTTGGCTGAGGAAGACGGCGTCTTCGCCGATGTTCACTGCGAGGTCGCCGATGCGCTCGATGGAGCGGGCGACGAAAATGAGATGGAGGAGGTTCTCCGAGCGGCCGTTAGAATCCTCGAGGCGGCTGCTGAGTGAGGCGATCATCTGTTTGTGCAGATTGTCGAGCTCCTTGTCGCGGGCTTTGAGGCTCTCGCCGAGTTCGGTGTTGGAGTCGGTGTAAGCGGTTAGGGCGTCGCGCAGCAGTTTGTCTGCTAGGGAATAGAGTGGCTCGGCGAGTGCGGCTTCTTCTAACGGCGAGGAGGCTTTGCAGATCTTTTTGGAACGCTTGGCGATGTTCACTGCATGGTCCGAGATCCGCTCCAGGTTGTGGCCCATTTTCATGGAGGTGATGACGAGCCGAAGGTCTGACGCCACTGGGTGGAATCTGACGAGTATATCCATGCCGGTCTGGTCGATCTTGCGTTCGAGATCGTCCACGTCGGAATCATCTGCGATGACGCTGCGGGCTAGGTCGATGTCGCGCTCTAGCAGAGAACGCATGGCCCGCTCTAGGTTTTGGCGGGTGAGGGAGGCCATCGTCAGCACCTCGGCTTTGAGACCTTCGATGGCTTTGTCGAAATCCCGGAAAATGTGTTGGTTACTCATGGGGGTGAATCTGGAAATCGTTAAATGGGGATCAGCCGAAACGGCCAGTGATGTATTCCTCGGTTTTCTTAACGCGCGGGTTACTAAACATTTTGGAAGTCTCAGATGCTTCTATCAGCTCGCCGAGGTAGAAGAAAGCGGTTTTATCAGAGACCCGGGACGCTTGTTGCATGTTATGGGTGACGATGACGAAGGTATAGCTGTGTTTCAGGTCCCAAATGAGTTCCTCCACCTTGGCGGTGGCGATGGGATCGAGCGCGCGGCATGGCTCGTCCATCAGCACCACCCGAGGTTTTACGGCGATGGTGCGGGCAATGCACAAGCGTTGCTGCTGCCCGCCGGAGAGGCCGAGTGCGGATTCTTGGAGGCGGTCCTTGACCTCGTCCCACAGCGCGGCTGCGCGGAGCGCTTCCTCCACGGCGGAGTCGAGCATGGCTTTATCGCGCTCGCCTCGGAGGCGCAATCCGTAGGCGACATTTTCATAAATGCTGCGCGGGAAGGGATTGGATTTTTGGAAGACCATGCCCACCTCGCGGCGGAGTTTTACCACATCGACGGATGAGTGATAGATATCGATTCCGCCGATGGAAATACTGCCGCGGGTGATGCGGGTTCCGGGGATTTCATCGTTCATTCGGTTGATGCAGCGCAGCAAAGTGGACTTGCCACAACCGGACGGGCCGATGAAGGCGGTGACTCCGTTCTCGGGGATTTCTAAATCAATGTTCTTCAACGCGGGTGACGAGCCATAACTGAAGTCCAGGCTTTTCACGACCACGGAGGTGCCGATGGGTGGGGCGGTGGTCATGGAATTTTGCATGGGGGTGAACTGCGGAAAGTTAGCCAAAGGTGCCAGTGACATACGCTTCCGTTTGGGGATCCCGAGGATTTTCGAAGAGCTGCATGGTGGGTCCGTATTCGATGAGTTTACCGAGATACATAAATGCAGTCCGGTCCGAACAGCGGGTGGCCTGGGCCAAGTTATGGGTGACGATGATGATGGTGTATTGTTGCTTCAACTCACTGATCAGTTCCTCGATTTTCAAGGTGGCAAGCGGATCGAGCGCGGCGCACGGCTCGTCCATCAATAGAATTTCCGGTTGGTTCGCGATGGCGCGGGCAATACATAACCGTTGCTGCTGGCCGCCTGATAGACCGAAGGCGCTGGCGTGCAAGCGGTCCTTCACTTCATCCCACAGTGCGGCGCTTTTTAGCGCGTTCTCGACGATGCCATCAAGCTCTGCGCGTTTGGTTTGGCCCGCGACTCGCAGGCTGAAGGCGACGTTTTCATAGATCGTCTTGGCGAAGGGATTGTACTTTTGGAACACCATCCCGATACGGCGGCGGAGTTCTTGGAGGTCGATGTCCGTGCGGTTGATATCTATATCATGGACGCGGATAGACCCGGCAGTGACATGGGCACCGGGGATGCGATCGTTGATCCTATTAAAACACCGCAGCAGAGTGGATTTCCCGCAGCCAGAGGGACCAATGAAGGCGGTAACTTGGCGGGCAGGGATGTCCATGCTTACGTCGTGCAACACCTGCTTGGCTCCGTAGGCGAAGCATACATTCTGGATCTGGATGGCGGGGTGCATGATTACCATTTGAGTTTCGCCCGCAGCCGAGCGCGCAGGATCATCGAGCCGACTGATAGAAGGGCGACTAGCAAAAGAAACACAAACACCGAGCCATACTGCGCGCGCCGGGTGAATTCCGAACTCGGGATGCGGGCGGCAAGAGTGTAGATATGGTAAGGCAGTGCTTGGACTTGGGATGAGAGGATGTCGAAGGGGTTCTTCAGTCCCTGCCACGGCAGGTCGTCCTTGGCCGCGACGGCAGCGGTAAACATAATCGGTGCGGTTTCCCCGGCGACGCGGGTGATGGCAAGCAGCGAGGAGGTGAGGATGCCGGGCAGGGAAAACGGCAGCACACATTTGCGGATCGTCTGCCAACGGGTGGCTCCCATGGCCAGTGATGCATCGCGGAAACCTTGCGGCACGGCGCGCAGGGATTCCTCGGAAGCGGTAATGATGACCGGCAGGATCATGCAAGCGAGGGTGGCGCAACCGGCCATGAGCGATGAGTTCCAGCCTTGGAAACTCAATACATAATCATTGATGAAAAGTGGCAAGGTGAGTAACGAGCGGCCCGACGGCTGGGTGGTGATGACGGGCACAGCCAGCACGAATACCGAGAAGCCGAAGAGTCCGAAAACGATGGAGGGAATGCCTGCTAGATTAAGAATTGCCAAACGCACCGCATGGATAAACGGATTTTGTTTGGCATACTCGGATAGATAAATCGCAGCGCAGACACCGAAGAACAGCGCGAGGATCATCGAGCCAATCGTTAGTAACGCGGTGCCGGCGATGGGGCCTGCGATGCCGCCACCGGAGTAGGAGTAAGTTTGCTCATTGAAGATCGGCGCACCTTCGTTTTTCGTGAGGTAATCATTGTATCCGGAAGCGGGGAGTTGGTGGCGGTTGCCTTGCGCGTCATCGAAGACATGCAAGGTTTCATTCTTGGCAGTTAGGAACTGGAAATCGACGAAGGGAGCCTCTGCTTTGAAAAGGACAGGTGCGCCGTCAATGATGATTTTTCCAAACAACAAGGCGGCGATGAGGACGACGAGATAAGTCGTCCCGGCCAGCACGGAGCGCACCACGAGGTCTTTGAAGTGGCCTTTTGGGAGACCCTTGCGGATGAGGTTTTCAGGTTGGAACATGGCTTAATGCTTCATTCTATTTACGAAGCGATGGGCGGTGGCATTGATCGCAAGAACCACCGCGAATAATAGCATGCCCACGACGAACAAAGCGCGGTAGTGGACGCTGCCTAACGGTACCTCACCGAGTTCTTGCGCGATGATGCCGGTGAGGGTGTGAGCGGGTTGGAAAAAGGTGCCGAGGCCGCTGCTGAAGTCCGGGATCTTGATTCGATTACCAGCCACTAACAGGACGACCATTGTTTCCCCGATCACCCGACCGAGGCCGAGCAGAATGGCGGCGAGGATACCGGAAAACGCGGCGGGGATGACGACCCGGAACGTGGTTTGCACTCGCGAAGCACCGAGGGCTTCCGAAGCTTCGGCATAGGCGGAGGGCACGTTGTTGATGGCGTCTTCTGCCAGCGAGAAAATGGTGGGAATACTCATCAGAGCGAGCAAGCAACCGGCGGTGAAAATGTTTAAGCGCTCCTCAATCGGGAAGCCGGGAATCCATTGCAGTGAGTCTAGCAAAGATATATCTCGCAAGACGGTGCCGAAGACGAGGATGCCGATGAAGCCTAGGACCACCGAGGGAATCGCTTGGATAAATTCGATGACTGGCTTGATGATGGATTGCTCCCAAGGTGAGGCGAATTGATTCACATACACCGCTGCGCCGATGCCGCTGGGGATGGCGATGATAAGCGCGACCACGGAGATCATTAGCGAGCCGGCGGCGAGCGGTAATATACCATAGAAGTCCTGCCATTCGCCGCCGGTGACCCAGTCTTTGCCAGTTAGAAACGAGGTGATCGCGGCGCTGAGTGGGACTGGAATGTCATGTCTCCATGAGTTGATGGCGGCGGGGGTATTTGCGAGATCGGTGATGAAGAGCGGCCAGGTCTTGCGGGCGACCTTGAGGAGCCGCGCGGCTTCGGGCTGAGTGAGATTTCCCGGGAGTTTGCCGATGATGGAGGCGGAGGCTTCTTTGAGGGCGGTCACGGCTTTGACGCATTCGGGGCGGCGCTCTAGCAGGAGTTTGATCGGCCCTTCCACGTCGGGTTTGTCGGCCAGCGATGCCATGGCCTCGGCGGTTAGTTTATCGCGCTCGACGGGATCTTCGGCGCTGGCGGCAGCGGCGAGCAGGGTCTTGCGATCCTGCTCAAGGATGTCCGCGCCTTGGATTTTTTCCTTGGTGGCGGTGACGGTGCCAGTCATGTCGGAAACCAGCGCGGCCAGCTCGGAGCCGGCAGCCTCGAAGGTGTCGATGGTCGTGCGCATGCCTAACAACGGCTCCGCTTGCTTCTGCTGGGCGGCGGCGAATTCCTCCGCGAGGGCGGTGACAAGTGGCGGCCCATCCGTGGCATCGACTGCTAGATCCCGCAGTGATTGGGTGAGGTCGCGGCGCTCGGCGGCGGTTAGATGCGGGGTGGCGGGGAGCGAGGCCAGCGCCTTGAGCTTCTGTTTCTCAAAGTTCGCCTTGAGGGAGGCGAGCATCTGCGGGTTCGGCTCGCTGCCCGGCTGGGAGTTGTTGATGACGAGATCGCGGGTGGCACCGATCTGGTCGGTGTAGGCATTATAAAAGGCGCTGGCTTCTTGCGAGCGGCGGAGTTGGCGGGCGCAGCGGCCGTTGATTTCCGCGAAGTAGGCCCGATTCAGGACGCTGGTGAGCTGCTCGTGGGCCGTGAGATTTTTCCGAGAAATATCGACGAGTTCGAGGCCCGCGATGCGATAGACTTGGAGTTCGCGCTGATAGCCGGGGAAAAATCCGAGGCCTTCCTTGAGCAGGAAAACGATGATCAGTGCGAGGATGACAATCGTTAGACCGGCATTGGACGCAAAGAAATATTTGATCGACTTTTCGTAGGAAAATCCCCGCTTTTGAAACTGGTGGGGCTTGGGATCCGATGAAAGTTCTTCCTGCGACATGCTTTGCGAACGAGGTGGTAGTGCGAGTTTCCCAGCGAGACAAGAAAATGAGCACCGCAGGCGAACCTGCGATGCTCGTCGGTAGCAACCGAAAAAATGAAACGTGTTTTTACAGATCCTTGGAGGGGATGAAGCCAACCTTGCGGACGATTTCCTGGCCTGCGGCGGACTCGACGTAGGTCATGAATGCTGCGGCCTCGGCGCTCGGCTTGTCAGGTGCGTATAGGTAGCAGAGGCGGGCAAATGCGTATTTCTTGGCGTTCGAGGAGACAGGTTCCACGCCGTCGATGGGAAGAGGCTTGGTGCCGGAAGTCTTGGCGTAGGCGAGGCCCACATAGCCGATGCCATTCTTGTTCTTGGCGACCTCTTGGGCGATTTGCTCGTTACCCGCCATTTTCAGGGAGCTGGATGGATAATCGCGGCCACCCATGGCGAGCTTCTGCCAGTCCTTGTAGGTGCCGGATGAAGTGTTGCGGGTGTAGATCGAGATCTTGCCGGGAGCGCCGCCGATCTCCGACCAGTCTTTGATTTGACCGGTGAAAATCTTGGCCACTTGGTCTTTGGTGAGTTTAGCTAACGGGGAGTTTTTGTTAACGATCACTACGATCATGTCGTGGCAGACCGGATGCTCCTTGAGGTAAACGCCCTTGGTGCGGCAGAACGTGCGCTCGTCATCCTTCACCTTGCGGGAAGACATACCGATCTGTGCGGTGCCATTTGCAAGCGCCGGGAAGGCAGTGGTCGAGCCTTCCGCCGCGATCTCGAATTTCACACCTTTATTGCCGGCGGCCTTGAAGCCTTCCGCAAGTTGGGGAACGAGTTTGGCACCGAGAGTGTCGCTGCCTTTGATGCTGAGGGTTTGTGCACCGGCCATGGAAAGCATGGCGAAGGTGGCTACTAACGTACTGATAGTTTTCATAAGAGTCTTATAGATATAGATGGTGGAATGATGCGAAGTTAGAATGAGAAGCGCAGGCCGCTGAGGAAGGTGAAGCCGTCATAATCGCCACCGCCGAGGTGCGAGTATTCCACGCCATTCATCAGTTTCAGTTTGTGACCGTAGATATAGTAATTGATGCCGAGGTAGGCGGAAGTGTAGGTATTTCCGGCGCCGTCGGTGGTGTCCGAGGCACCTTCATAGCGGCCTGGAAGGCTTAAGCCATCGGGATCTGCGGCGGAGGCGAGTTGCAGCCGACCGACGAGTTGCAGGCCATCCGCAATGAAGTACGACGGGATGAAGCTAATGCCGAGAACGTCGGACTGACCGAGGTCGTCGTCGCCAATACCATATAACAAATCCGTGGTGAGCCCGAAGCGACCGCGGGTGATATCGTTTGTAAGACCGATTGATGTGCTGAATGGCGGAGTGCTGCTGCCCGCCCAGTCGGTGTCGGTGGTCTTGAGCAGATCCGGCTCGGTGTTATGCATGAAGTGAAGTGAGGCGACCGCCGAGTCCAAGCCAGCTTGCGAGGAATAGTCATAACCGATTTTCCCGAGGATGATGGCACCATCATTGAATTCCGAAAACTCACGAACCCGGTCATTTCCATACACGCCGAATTCATAAAGCCAATGCTCCTCGATGCCCTTGCCACTGACCCAAGCACCAGTCAACTCACCGGGATAAAGGAGATTGGAAACGAGACTGCGCTCGAATGTTAGAATCTCCTTGGAGGAAATTTCCTGCTCGCGCGAGAACTTCACCTTGGTCTTACCGACCGATACGTTGAGCGCATCTGATGGGGCGTAGGTAATATAGAGATCATAGAGATCCTTGTAGAAGGTGTTATCGTTGCTCTCGTCCTCACCGTCGGGGTCGATGTTGATCTGGCCTTCGAGTTTCCAGTTTTGAAACCACTTGGACTTGAAGCCGACGCGTGTGCGGCGGGCATCGAAATGGTCCCGCCAGACGGATTCGGTCTTGCCGCTTTCCTGATAGTCCTTGGTGCTGGAGTCTCCATCGGCGTATTGGATTTGCGAGCGGCCTTGCAGCGAGAATTCCTGGAGGATCGGGTTGTTGTCGTCCTTGTAGAGTGTGAAGGCAGACCACATTCGATCAAAGGTCGTGTCGCCGGGGAACTTACCAAGCAGCAGTCCCGTCGCGCTGCTAGATGAGCTGGCGGCAGGTTCGGTGGACGATTCATTGCCGGCTTGTGCCGAAAGACAGCCGATGAGGCTGGTGGCGAGCAGGGCGTGTTTGATGGATTTCATAGATTGCATTTGGTGATGATGAATGGGTTGTGTGACGGAACGGTGACAAACCGGGCCGGGGCACGCACGCTTGTTATTGGCGGGGCTAGGATTTCCCAAGGTGGCAATTGTGACAAATGCGTCACACAACGCGCGGCACTGGGATTTCCAACATCGAGGGTGGTAAAACGTTGGTAAATCAATAGTTTGCGCAGAGTGCTGAGTGCAATCGAGATTTGTGACCCGTGGAGTGGGGTGAAGGTTTCTGAGTGAAAGTCACAGAATCTAGCCTCGAATGTGACGGAACCGCCACCTTACTAGCAAGCGATCCGCAAGTGACAATCCTGTCACCATGGCTCGTTTGATGTTGGCGGAAAGTCGGCTTGGATGGGGTTGCCTAACGGAATTGTCATTTCCCCGCCGGGCAGCTAACGAGTATGAAATTCACCGCCATTTATCTATCGAGCGCCCTTCTTGCGGTGCTTCCCGCCATTGCCGAAGAATCACACATCGATGCCGCGCTACCCACCTACAAATCGGTTAGTGGAGTTTCGGGCAACCTGAACTCAATCGGCTCGGACTCGCTGAACAATCTCATGACCCTCTGGGCGGAAGGTTTTAAGAAGGCTTATCCAAATGTAAACATTCAGATCGAAGGCAAAGGTTCCTCGACCGCGCCACCGGCTTTGATCGAAGGCACCGCGCAGTTAGGCCCGATGAGCCGCCCGATGAAGGCTGAGGAAATCGACGGGTTTGAGAAAAAGCATGGCTACAAACCCACTGAAGTTAGAGTGGCGATCGATGCGCTTGCCGTCTTCACCCACAAGGACAACCCGCTGAAGGGGATCACGATGAAGCAAGTCGACTCTATATTCTCCAAGACTCGCAAAAAGGGTGGCGATGACATTTCCGACTGGGGTCAGCTCGGCCTGGATGCGTGGAAGGGCCGCGCCATTTCGCTGTTCGGTCGGAACTCCGCTTCCGGCACTTACGGCTTCTTCCAAGAGCACGCGCTCTCGAAGGGCGACTTCAAAGCCACGGTGAAAGAGCAACCCGGATCATCCGCCGTGGTCCAGGGCATCGGCGCAGATCCTTATGCCATCGGTTACTCCGGCATCGGCTACAAGACCTCGGGCGTCCGCGCTCTGCCCATCGCCGGAGCTGACGGGAAATTTGAGGAAGCGAACTACACCAACGCGCTCAGCGGCGACTATCCGTTAGCCCGCTTCTTGCTGGTCTATGTGAACAAAAAGCCCGGTGCGGCGCTCGATCCATTGACGCTCGAGTTTCTCAAGTTTGTCCTCTCGAAGGGCGGCCAGACGATTGTTGAAAAGGACGGTTACTATCCGTTGCCTGCCGAAGTGGCCAGTGAAGTACTGGACTCGCTGTCCAAGTGATTCCCGGTTAGGTCGGATTTTTGCTGATGTTAGAGAATCAGAAATTACCGGACCCCAAGCGCTTCGAAGTTTCTCGGGCGACCTTGTGGTTCGACCGCTTCATGGGTTGGGCGATTCGCTTCGGCGGGATCAGCGTGATCGTCGCGGTGTTCGGGATTTTTTACTTCATCGGTAAGGAAGTGGTGCCGTTATTTAAATCAGCGGTGGTCGCTCCTGCCGGTCGTTTCACCGAGCGCCTCGTGCCCGCTGTGCTTGGCGTGGACGAGTGGGGCGAAATGCCGTTTTTCTATGACGGCAGCGGCAAGGTGGTTTTCGGCCTCGCAAATGGCGCTCGCAAAGAGCTGGAACTGCCCGGCCTCGCGGGCCTTAAAGTCACGGCGATGTCGTTCGATCCGCTCCATCAGAGGGTCGCGCTCGGACTCGACGATGGCCGCGTGGGATCATTCACGGTCAGCTATCAGCGTACGCCGTTAGAAATGATCCCCACGCTCACCGAAGAGCCGTGGTTCGTCCTCGCAAATGGCGCGGGGCCGGTGACGGCGGTGAGCTACGGAGATTCCGGAGCCGGTCGCGTGATCGTGGCCAAGCGCGGTGCGGGAGCGGCAGCTTCGGTCGCGGTGCTGCGGCTAGGCATGAAGCGCGGCCTGGTGGGCAAGGGCAAGCTGTCGTTGCTAGGAGAAACTGATATCACTGGCGATCTAACGGCGGAAGCCGCATTGATCCGCGCCTCGCCTAACGGGGCGATGGTCCTCGTAAGCTGTGCTAACGGCGAGGTGGATTATTTCATGGCCGATGCCGAGGGCGTCTCGAAACGCCAAGCCTTCATCCCCTTCGGCGGGGTGGTTCCGCAGCAAATGGACTTCCTCTTCGGCGGCGTGGCCGTGGTGATGACCGCCGCAGATGGCCAGCAAAAGCAATGGAGTCTCTTCCGCCCGGATGAGGCGGGCGAGCGCTTGTTCGGCGAGACCAAGACATTTCCCAAGCTCGGTGAAGGCGCGGCAATCTTCGCCGCCAGCCAGCGCAATCGCACGTTTCTAACGGGCTCAGGCAAGGATCTCTCGATCCGCCACAGCACCTCGGGCGCGGTGCGCTGGCAGGGCCAGTTAGACATCGCTCCGGTGCTCGCCGTGCTCGATGACAAGGGCGAGCATTTCATCGTCGCTGCGGCCGATGGCGAGGCTCGGCGCTACTCGATCCGCGATCCGCATCCCGAGGCAAGCTGGCAGGCATTCTTCGGCAAGGTCTGGTATGAAGGCGGCTCCCAGCCGGTCTATCAGTGGCAATCCGCAGGCGGCTCGGACGATTTCGAGCCGAAGCTCTCATTGATGCCATTGATCTTCGGCTCTCTCAAGGGGACGGCCTACGCGCTGTTATTCTCGGTG
Source organism: Akkermansiaceae bacterium (assembly GCA_043729385.1). Classification (GTDB taxonomy): domain Bacteria; phylum Verrucomicrobiota; class Verrucomicrobiia; order Verrucomicrobiales; family Akkermansiaceae; genus Luteolibacter. The sequence continues at coordinate 11,954 of JAYTLO010000063.1, read as the reverse complement.
CCCATCGCCCTGTTAGCTGCGCTTTTTTCCGCAGCGTTTCTTCCACTCTCGGTGAAGCGAGTGGTCAAGCCGGTGATGGAAATCATGTCGTCGCTGCCCTCCGTGGTGCTTGGCTTTCTCGCCGGACTATGGCTGGCACCTATCCTCGAAACCCGCGTGCCCTCGGTGGTGGTGATGGCACTCGCAATTCCTCTAACGGCCCTGCTGGTCGGCTGGTGTTGGTGCCGCCTGCCGATTGCCATCCGCAACCGCTTCGAGAACGGTCGCGAGTGGTTGGTGGTGCTTCCATTCCTAGTGCTCGCCGCTTGGCTCGGGTGGCAATTGGGACCGTTGTTAGAAAGCTGGCTCTTCATTTACAAGGACCCTGGCAGTGGTCGTGAAATCGCAGATTTCCGCCTGTGGTGGCCGCAGGCAACTGGGATTTCCTTCGAGCAGCGAAACTCGATGGTGCTCGGATTCATGATGGGCTTCGCGGTGATCCCAGTCATTTTCACCATCGCCGAGGACGCACTTTCCAACGTGCCCAAGTCTCTAACCGCCGCCGCCGCCGCGCTCGGTGCGAACCGTTGGCAAGTGGTGTGGACGGTGATGCTGCCAGTCGCTTCTTCCGGGATTTTCTCCGCACTGATGATCGGCTTCGGCCGGGCGGTGGGTGAAACGATGATCATGGTGATGGCCACCGGCAACACCCCGGTGATGGAATGGAATATCTTCAACGGCATGAGATCGCTCTCTGCTAACATCGCGGTGGAACTGCCGGAAGCCCCCGTCGGCTCCACTCATTATCGCACGCTATTCCTCGGTGCCGTGGTGCTGTTCGCGATGACCTTCGTCCTCAACACCCTCGCAGAAGTGCTCCGCCAGCGCCTACGGGAGCGCAACAAAATCGTCTAACTCATGCAGCCCACTTCGTCATCTTTCACCACCACGGGTCGCTCCCGCAAGGGCGAGCCGTGGGTGTGGCTAACAGCCGCCGGGCTCACTCTCGGCGTGGCGATGGCGCTGGGCTTGTTCTTGTTAATTTTCATCAAGGGCGCTGCCTCATTCTGGCCGCGCCGCATCGACGTGATGGAAGTCGCCCAAGCGGGGACGACCGAGAAAATCGCGGGCTACGTGATCCAGAAAACCGAACGCCGCGATGCCCAAGGCGTGCATCAGGAAATCCAAGTCTTCCGCGGCAACAAAGATCTAAATGGCGAGGCGTTCGTGTTCATCGACACCGCCTCGATCCAAGCAACCACGCGGCCGCAGTCGCTCTTGTTAGTGGAACGCTTGGAATACGGGCCAGCCATCGTCTATCCGGTGGCTCTCGAAACTCCGTTCGGGCGGACCGATGCGGCAGCTAACAATTTCGCAACGGCTCTTGATTCTCTCCTCGAGCAGGGGAAATCCGCGCGCCGAAAACTGCTGGCCATCGAGCGCAAACAAATCGGCGAGATCAGCCGCGAACTCGAAGCCCTCGGTCGCGCGGAGAAAGCTGGCTCAGTCGTCACCAGCCGCCGTGCGGAACTCCAAACTTCGTTCGACCGCCTGCAAGCCGAGGCCGCAGCCATTCGCGCGACGCTGGAGGAATCGACCTTCCTCGGCGTGACCGCAGACGGCAAGGCGGTGACCTATCCGGCGGGAAATCTAGTGCATGTGTTTCCTTCAAATCGCGCCAGCTTCCTAACACGAGTCGGTGAAATGCTGCACCGCATGACCGGTTTCCTAACCGAAGACCCGCGCGAGGCTAATACCGAGGGCGGCGTCTTCCCGGCGATTTTCGGCACGGTGGTGATGACGCTAGTGATGAGTCTTTTCGTGACCCCATTCGGCGTGATCGCCGCGATCTATTTGCGCGAGTATGCCAAGCAAGGATTCTTTGTCCGCATGGTTAGAATTTCTGTGAACAATCTAGCAGGCGTGCCATCCATCGTCTTCGGAGTTTTCGGCCTCGCATTCTTTGTTTACTTCGTCGGCAGCGGGATGGACCGCTTGTTATTCGCGGATAAATTGCCGACGCCCACCTACGGCACTCCTGGTATTCTATGGGCATCTCTCACGCTTGCGTTGCTCACGCTGCCGGTCGTCATCGTCGCCACCGAGGAAGCTTTGTCCGCAGTCCCGCGCGGCGTGCGCGAGGCAGCCCTCGCCTGCGGGGCGTCGAAATGGCAGGCCATCCAGCGCGTCGTCTTACCCGCTTCGTTGCCGGGTATTCTAACGGGCGTCATCCTCGCGATGGCGCGCGGTGCCGGTGAGGTCGCGCCATTGATGTTAGTCGGCGTGGTGAAGCTCGCGCCCTCGTTGCCGCTTGATGACATCGCGCCCTTCATTCACCCGGAGCGGAAGTTTATGCATCTCGGATTCCATATCTATGATCTCGGTTTTCAATCCCCCGATGCGGAGGCGGCCAAGCCCATTGTTTATGCCACTGCGCTATTACTCATCGTCGTCGTGGTGAGTCTCAACCTCACTGCGATTATCATTCGCAATCGCCTCAAGAAACGTTTTGCCGTGAGCAGCTTCTAACGATGTCCGCACTCTCATCATCACGCCGCGATTTCATCCGAGTGGAAGACTTCAGTTTCCACTATGGGGAAAAACAGGCGCTTTTCGGCATTGATATGGCCATCCCCGAGAATCAGGTGACCGCCTTGATCGGCCCCTCCGGTTGCGGGAAATCCACGCTACTGCGCAATCTTAACCGGATGAATGACCTCATCGACGGCGTCCGTCACGAAGGTGATATCCGCATCGGTGGCACCAGTTTGTATGATCCATCTGTCGAGGTGATCTCTCTCCGCAAGCGAGTGGGGATGGTGTTCCAAAAGTACAATCCGTTTGCCAAGTCGATCTATGAAAATGTGATCTTCAGTCTGCGCGTGGCGGGACGTTCTAAAAAGTCCGAGCTCGATGCCACAGTGGAGTGGGCGCTCAAATCCGCCGCGCTGTGGGACGAGGTAAAGGATCGCCTGCATGACTCCGCATTCGGTCTATCAGGTGGCCAGCAGCAACGGTTATGCATCGCCCGTGCCATCGCGAACCAGCCAGAAATCCTACTGATGGATGAGCCGTGTGCCGCGCTCGATCCGTTAGCCACCTTGAAGATCGAGGAACTCATCGTCACGCTTAAGCAGCAATTCACCATCGTCATCGTCACCCATAATATGGAGCAGGCAACTCGCTGCTCAGACCGCACGGCATTTCTCTATCTAGGCCGGCTCGTCGAGTATGGCGAGACCATGCAAATCTTCGAAACTCCCGCCCAGCCGGAAACGGAAGCCTATATCTCCGGCCGCTTTAGTTAATATGATTTCCTCGCCCGCCACTCCCGGACCCGCCGCCATTGTGGTGAAGGATATGGATTTCAACTATGGCAAGTCCACCGCGTTAAAGAATATCCAGATTGAGATTCAGCGTAACGAAATCACCGCCTTCATCGGTCCTTCCGGTTGTGGCAAGTCCACGTTGTTGCGTTGCTTCAACCGCATGAATGATTTCATCCCCGGTGCGAAAGTCACCCGCGGTGGGATCTGGATAGACGGGATCGAGATCCATAGCCCGCAGGTGGATGGCGTGGAGTTGCGCCGCAGAATCGGCATGGTGTTTCAGAAATCCAACCCATTTCCTCGCAGCATTTATGAGAACGTCGCCTATGGGCCGAGGATTCTAGGTGAGAAACGCCGGAGTTCGTTAGATGGGATTGTGGAAAAGTCACTGCGCGGCGCAGCACTTTGGGACGAAGTGAAGGACCGCTTGCATGAGAGCGCATACGGCCTTTCCGGCGGCCAGCAGCAACGCTTGTGCATCGCCCGCACGACGGCGGTGGAGCCGGCGATTATTCTGATGGATGAACCATGTTCCGCGCTCGATCCCATTGCCACAGCCCGCGTGGAAGAATTGATCCTTGAGCTTAAGAAGAACTACACGATTGTGATGGTCACCCATAACATGCAACAAGCATCTAGAGTCTCCGACCGGACCGCTTTCTTCTATCTCGGCGAGCTGGTAGAATATGATTTCACTTCCAAGATTTTCACCAATCCCGCCAAGCAGCAAACTGAAGATTATATAAGTGGTCGCTTTGGCTGATTCACAACTCTAGTTCCAATCTTATGCAAAACTCCCACATTCTCCGTGAGTTCGACCATGCGATTTCCGCCTTGCGCAGTGAAGTCCTGACGATGGCCGCCAAGGCCCGCCACAATCTGGAACGGGCGATAAGTGCCCTGCTAGAGCGCAATGTGGAACTCGCCAATGCAGTCATCGCGGACGACGATGATGTCGATGATTGCGAACGTAAAATTGATCAACTCGGGATGGATATCCTCGTCCGCTATCACCCCGTCGCCACGGATTTGAGGCTGGTGATTTGCTCGATGAAAATCTCAATGAACCTTGAGCGCATCGCCGATCACGCGACTAGCATCGCCAAGCGAGCGAAGAAGATCAGCGCCAGCCAGGATCTGCCAGATGCCGCTTTGATCGAGCCACTTTACACCCTCGCGGACCATCTTTTGCGCGACGCGATTTCCTCCTACAGCGACCGCAACGCCACCCTCGGCGCCTCGCTCCATGGCCGGGACAAGGAGCTGGACCGCATGCACAATGCCGCCACCGCCACCTTTGGCTCGCGCATCGAGCAGTCGACCGGCCGCAGCCAAGACTACCTTCATCTCATCCTAGTCACCCGCTCGCTCGAACGGGTGGGGGATCTCGCCACCAACATCGGTGAAGACGCTGTCTTTCTCGATGTCGCTCGCGACCTCCGTCACGCGAGCAACCGCGACTTGAGCGAAGGAAATTGAAGTTAGGCAGGGTTTTGCGACCTTTTGGGTTGCCGGGGCGGCGGGCTCTGGTAGCGTCCCGACGTTTGGACTGGGAAAGGTGATGAATGCCATACTCGAACATCCTGTGCTCGTATTGAATCGGTTCTGGCAACCGATCCACACTTGCTCCGTCCGCCGGTCGCTCCATTTACTCTGCCTCGGCCACGCCCAAGTGGTGCAAGTGGAGGGCGACGAGCGCTTCAATTCGCATGATCTCACTTCGTGGATTTGCTACTCCACGGACAATGACGACGCGGAAATGATCCACGGCGCTAAGATCGCCATCCGCGTGCCGAAGATCGTGGTTCTATCAGTTTACGACCGGCTGCCGCGACTGGAGGTAAAATTCACCCGCCGCAATGTGTTCCTGCGGGACAAATTCACCTGCCAATATTGCACCAAGGTTTTGCCAGAAACTCAGCTCAACTTGGACCACGTCACGCCCCGCGATAAAGGTGGCCGCACCACTTGGGATAACATCGTCACCTCGTGCTTCCGCTGCAACACCCGCAAGGGCAACAAGCTGCCCCACGAGGCAAACATGCACCCGCAAATCAAGCCACTCGCCCCGCGCTGGCGGCCGTTGTTTGGGATGCATGAAAACGGTCTAGCAGATGAAAGTTGGAATCATTTCCTACATCTTGATCGCGGTGAAAGTCGCCGCTCGGCGTGAGTTACGGATAGATGATGAAGCGGGTGAGTTGGTGGGTTTAGCTATAGTTCTAACTGCCATCTTCATTGATTACATGAAGCTTGATCTTCAACAGGTGACTGGTCACTAATTACCTGAAACCAACACCCGCTATGCCGCACTCTCCACTCACCGAACGCTTGCGTTCTCTCATCGCAACCGCCGCCGAGGCTTCATCCCGCAATGTCGAAGGCGCACGCGTCATCGACGAGCGCACTCAAGCCACCACGCGGCGCGATTTCCTGCGCACCGCCGGGCTAACAGGCGCTGCACTCGCGGTTTCTCCAATGGCCCATGCCGCGAGACCGAGTAACTCGGCAGGGCGCGTCGCAATCATCGGCGCGGGCCTAGCCGGACTAACATGCGCTTATCGCCTCAAGCAAGCGGGGATCACTGCCACCGTGTATGAGGCTAACACCCGACTGGGCGGTCGCTGCTGGACACGCCGTGGAGATTTCCTCGACGGTCAAATCGCAGAGCATGGCGGCGAGCTCATCGACCAATCTCATACCCGCATCCGCCAACTCGCGCAGGAGCTGCGCTTGCCATTGGATAATCTGCTAGCCGCTGAGGCAAACGGTACCGAGCCATTCTATTTCATCGACGGCACATCTTATAGTTACGCGGAGGCGACTGATGATGTAAAAGCCATCTGGCAGAAACTCCACCGCGACCTGAGCGAGGCGAGCTACCCCACACTTTATAACAGCTACACCCCGCGTGGCTTGGAGCTGGACCAAATGTCCATCACCGACTGGATCAATGAATCCGTGCCCGGCGGCACAGCATCGCGGCTTGGGCAGTTGCTTGATGTGGCCTATAACATCGAGTACGGCGCGGAGTGCCACTTGCAGAGTGCGCTGAATTTAATTTATCTGATGGGCTACTCCGGCCAAGGCCAGCTCCGCGTCTTCGGTCCCTCGAACGAGAAGTATCACATCCCCGGTGGTAACGACCAAATCCCTGCGGCACTGGCGCAATCGGTGCGCAATCAAATCCACACCGGTAGCGCCTTGATTGCCGTGCGACTCAACGCGGGAGGCACCTACACGCTCACCTTCCAAGGACGCGCCCCAGTGACGGTGGACAAGGTGGTGCTCGCGCTGCCGTTCTCGATTCTCAACACCAGTGTGGATCTAACGCGCGCGGGCTTCAGTGCCTTGAAAATGACGGCGATCCGTGAGTTGCAAATGGGCACAAACTCGAAGCTCAACGTGCAATTCAACCGCCGTCATTGGCGCGATCTCGGCAGCAACGGCGACACCTTTTCCGACCAAGGCTATCAGGCATCGTGGGAAGTCACTCGCGGCCAAGCCGGGGCGTCCGGCATCCTCGTAAACTACACCGGCGGCATTACTGGGGCCAGCTTCGGCACCGGCACTCCCGCCCAGCGGGCCGCGCAATTTCTAACTCAAATCGAACCCGTGCTGCCTGGTCTCAACGCGACATGGAATGGCCGGGCTACGGTCGATTTCTGGCCCGGCGACCCCTACACCCGCGGCAGTTATTCCTACTGGCAAGTGGGCCAATACACGCGCTTCTCCGGCATCGAAGGCGTGCAAGAAGGCAACGTCCACTTCTGCGGCGAGCACACCTCGATGGACGCCCAAGGCTACCTCGAAGGCGCGGTGGAAACCGGCGAACGCGCGGCGGCCGACATCATCGGTTAGGCTCGCCTAACAGGCCGTCATTTCACAACCGGCTTGCCTGCCTTCTCCCAGGCGACGATGCCACCCGCCATGTCGTGGACCGTCGTGAAACCTGCATCGCGCAGTTGTTTCGTCGCCTTGGCGCTGCGGCCACCGCTGCGGCAATAGACCACCACCGGCTTCTTCGGATCGAGCACCGCCTTGGCTTTGTCCGCGAAACCCTCATCGGAAAGCGTGACGAGTTTAGCGCCCTTGAGATGGCCTTCGTCCCATTCCTCCTTGGTCCGGACATCGAGCAACTGGACTCCCGCCTCAATCTTTACCGCTGCTTGCTCAACCTTGATCGGCTGGTCGTTGGTCACCTCATCGGCACCGTTAGATACACCTGCCAATGCCCCTGCGAAAATCAAAGTGAAGAGTAATTTCATGACGGCACGGTTGCAGGGGAACCTCCAACGTTCAATGAATTTTAGAAGGTCTGGAGAATAGGAGCGAGGGGCGTCATGCACGGCAGGCGGTAATTTGCCTCGGCCACTTTGAGGCTACTCGATGAATTTCAGTTTATCGGCAACCATTCTAATCACCTCGTCGGTGGCGAATGCGCCAGCAGTTAGAGCGACTTTTTCGTTGGGCTGGAAATCGGTGGCAGCCAGTGCGTCGGGGGTGTTTACCACGATTGCCGGCTTGCCCCAGCGCAGGGCGGTTTCCAATAAGGCTTCGCACGAAGATTCTCCCGCTTCGCCGACGATGACTGCCCTGTCGCAAACCACCAGAAGGCGCTCCAGAGCCTCCTCGCGGGCAGTCATCGCCGACGAAACCGTGTCCAGAAACGTCACCCGCGCGTCCCTCCAACGCAGGCGAAGTTGCTGGACCAACCACGACACCCGGCGTGGTGAGAGAGTGGGTTGGCACACGACCCCGAAGGCGGGCGCAAAGAGCAGGCGGGCGGTATCGGTGGTGTCTTGGAGAATCGGCGTGCTGGAACTTCCGCCGGCGATTGCCTGGCTTTCCGCATCGTCGTGGCGACCGATCACTAGCGCTTGTGCACCTTCCATTTTGAGCAAACCCAAGGTCACTTGCGCCCGGCGGACTTGCGGAGAAGTTAGATCTTCAAGCGGGTAGCCCGCCTCTTCCCAGTCCCGCCGCTGGCGTGGCGCGATGCCGCAGAAGGGAACCACCACGGTCCGAAATTTAAAGAAGTCCGCTTCGTCCACCTGTTCCACCACGCCGAGCGAGGCAAGGTGGGCGCTCACTCCGGGGTCCGGCATGAACCGACCTGCCACGCCGATTTTCCCGGACTTCGCCAACTGAGTGAGCCGATCTAGGGCAGCGCGCGCGTCCGCGTCCATGCCTAGCGCGGTGGCGATTCGCAAGTCCGGCCCAGCGGCGGCGGACTGCGTGAAGCGGGTTTCAGAAAGATCTCTTAAAACTTTGTCAGGCAAAGTATTTGGGCGTGGAGCTGGGTGAAATCGTTGCATGACGCTGAACTTTGTAGAGCAAAGTTAAATCCAGGCAAGCGGAATTATTTCCCCAAGCCGAGAATCTGTTCCAGCACCGCGAGGTAGGCGACAAACGCCTCGCGACCGGCGACGGTCATCACGTAGAGCGTCTGTGGCCGACCGTTGCCAGTGATTTTCTCCGCGGAAATGAACTCGGCTTTTTCGAGCGTGCGGAGGTGGGTGATGAGATTTCCGTCGGACATATCGAGCTGCGACTTGAGGTCTTGGAATGCCCATGGGTCGGCCCGCGAGGCGAGCAGCGTCATGATCGACAGCCGCCCTTTCGCGTGGATCGTCGGGTCCATTTGGGAGAAATCGATCATTCGAATTTAAGCTTCGCGCTTGCCGGTGGTGACGATCAAGCCGCCGTAAACTAGGTGAAAGCCGCCGAAGGCGATTGCCATGAGCCGCGAGGCGTTGATGTGCATCATCCACTGTTGTTCGAGGTGGATGACATCTGCGACAAAGGCCAAACTGCTCACCCCGAAAACCACGAACGCCCAACCGAGCCAAACCATGGACTTGGGCGCAAACTCCCGGATCGCCAGCAGGGCAAGCCCGTAATGGACGATCCACATGCAGGCCGCGGCCACATCATTGCCGCCGCGCACGAAAAGTAGTCCGAGAAATCCGCCAGAAATCAGCGAGGGCATCGCGCCCCGCAGCGCCAAGCGTAGCCCAGATCCCCAGAACTGCTGACCGTTCACCGCCTTCATCCGATACGACTGAAACGCGTAAAACAACAACACCACGACCAGTCCGCCCACCCACCAAGTGGCCCATGGCCAGCCGTGACGTTTTTCCGAGAACCACGCCACCGACATCGACACCGCGCCACCGATCAGCGCGGTTTCTCCTGATAGAGCGCGGAAAATCGTCGCCCGCTCCATCATCGAGCGGATCACCTTCAGTTGCTCTGCCGCTTCCTGTTGCGTCGTCATGCCTTGCTTTGACATACAAAGCCGCAGCGTGACAAGGTGGAATCGGTCACCAATATGAACAAACCCACGAACGACTTGCCTAACATTTAGGCGGAGTGCTAAGAGAACGGCAGCCGAGCCACCTTCATTTAGGAAACGTCTAACCACCATCTCCCATGATCTTCACCGAAGTTGCATTCACCTGCTATCCCGCCACTGATCTCACTGCCTCCCGCGCCTTTTATGAAGGCGTCCTGGGCCTCACGCCCTCCATGGTGACGCCCCTCGGAGACGAAGGCGGGTGGGTGGAGTATGAACTCGGCCCACACACTTTCAGCATCGGCATGGCACCGGGTTGGCTGCCGAGCGCGGATGGCCCGAGCTGCGGGTTAGAAACGGACGATTTCGAAGTCACCATCGCCGCGTTGAAAGCTGCGGGTGTTAGTTTCAAGATGGAGCCGTTCGAAACTCCGGTCTGCCACATGGCGATGGTGCTCGATCCGGCCGGCAATGTGCTGATCATCCACAAGCGGAAGCCGGGGCATCACTAATCCCAGAGTGCGCGAAGCTTTGCTCGCGCCCGTGGCAGATCCGGCTCTGCCGCATGGAGCAGAGCTTCCATCTGCCGAGGGCTGGAGCAGAGCTTCCAGCACTCCGGGGTTTTTCAAGACTCCCTCAGCCCCGTCGCAATCGAAAGCCTTGCCGCGCGGATCGCCGGAAACATGCCGCCGAAGATGCCGATGACCGTCGCGAAAACGATGGCCAGCCCTAGCAGCGGCGGGGTGACTTTGAAAGCGAAGGTCACTTGGCTAAAGGTCTGCCAGTTGATGGTGGACGCGCGGTAGCCGTCGAATAACAGATAGGCCGCACCCGCGCCTAACAAGCCGCCGAGGATGGAGAGCAGCACGGACTCCACCATCACGGAAAACACCACCGGGCCGCTACCGAAGCCGAGCGCCCGCAGCGTGGAAATTTCCCGGATCCGGCCAGCGACGGCGCTATACATCGTGTTGAGCGCGCCGAATAAGGCTCCGAGCGCCATCAAGCTAGCGATGAAGACGCCGATGGTGGTGATGAAATTGGTGACCATCGTGGATTGCTCTTCGTAAAATTCCGACTGCCGCTGAACCTTCACCTCCAGTTTGGGATCGGCGGTTAGAGCATCTTTGAACTCTTGGAAAGCGGCGGGATCGGTTAGTTTTACATAGATGGATTGGAATCCGTCCTCGCGGTTGTAGGCCGGTTGCAAGACCGCAGCGTCTGCCCAGATTTCCGATTCGGCGATTCCGCCCTTGGAGGTGAAAATCCCGACCACCTCCCACACCACTTGGCCCATTTTGATTTGCTTGCCCACATCCAGTCCGGCAAACGCCCGCGCCGCCCCGGCACCGACGATGATCTCGTTTCTCCCGGTTTCAAACCGCCGACCTTCGATCATCTCAATGTTTCCTCTAACATCAAACGCCCCTTGCCCCACGCCACGCAGCGGCACGTTCGCATCAGTGCCGGTCGAGCGTTTCGGCAGACCGATGATCACAAACAACTCGGCGGAAGTCACCGGCGCCCCGCCATTGCGGGCGATCCCGGGCGCATCGGCGATGGTTCTAGCAGCATCACGATCAAGGCCGCTGGTCATCTCGCTATCCGCTCCAGTGCGGAGCACCACCGCCACATCCGGCGCACCAGAAACCGTCATCGCCTGGCGAAATCCCTCGGCGATGGCGAGCACCCCCACCAACACCCCGACGACCCCCGCGATGCCGATCGCGGCCGTCAGCGCGGCCGCCTTGCGCTCGGGCAGCGAGCGCAAATTGAACCAAGCCACGGAAGCCATTTGAGTGAGGAAAGACATAGTGAATGCGCGGGATTCCAAAGTGAGAAGAACTATCGACTGACGAGGACAGAGTGAATTCCAGCTTCACAAATTCAAGGTCAGAAAACCAAACCCTGCCGCCAGCGGCAATCTTCATCAAGGCGCGGCGGACTCCGATCCGCCGAGCCAATGGTGAGTCGATGACGCCGAGCGAAAGCACTTTTCATCGGCTTCTCATTGGCTGGGCGATTCGGAGATCGCCCCACCTTGTGATCACCCATTTCGCCCCACCGCATGCCATCGCATTACTTCGGCTGGTATCGCAACCTATAGAAGGAGTCGCCAAAAGCCATCAGGAGTCAGACCTGCCAATAGTAGTCAGAGATGGTAACACCGATCACACAGCTTCACTGGGTTACGCCGGTGCAAGCACGGCGAAGGATCAGGCAGGAATGCAACGCGGACAAAGCACCCACGCCGGAGGAAGGAATACCCTCGATGAAAGCGTGTCTCGCACCCTGTCCGCACTGGGAACTAAAGCGGGAAAAGAACCGGGACATCGTTTCCGGGGACT
>JAYTLO010000062.1:0-14023 GCA_043729385.1 Akkermansiaceae bacterium | reverse complement strand
AGCTTTGAAAACTGCTGAATCGGCAGCCAAAACGGCATTTAACAATTGGCAAACTTTCATGGATCCAGCCAACCTTGACGACCATAAAATTTCAGCCTTTTCCCATGGCTTGATAGTAAAAACGCGAATTACCGAAATCTCGCCATATTTAACGAAGAATACAGAGAAAAACTAAAAATCTTAAGTAAGTATTTTAGTGATAATAAGTACAATGTTGAGTGCGAATTTAAATTCGATGAGGAAGATATAGCATACACTTATTGGCCGCTTGGTGACACAATCCATTTGTGCCCTTCGTTCTTTTCTTCTGGAGCCAAGGAGCAGGCAGCGACGTTTGGGCATGAAATATCTCACTTGTCTTTGAGCACTGGAGATAGCTACGAATGGACAACTTTATCTAAAAATTTAACGGATTCATTGGATCGTGCACAACTTTACGAGGATGCTGTAAGGATGAGAAATAATGTTGAATCTAGACATAAACAATGGATCGAGAACAAATAAAAATGAATGATAGCAATTGGAAGCATAGAAAATACATTAGCCATGTTTTATTCGGATTGCTGTGTGGCTATTTATTGGCTTGTCTTTTTTATCATGAGCAATATTTTGTCGATGTGAATAGTGGCAAAGTTATTGAAATTTCGTACTTGCCGCCATTCAAAATCGAAAATGAAAGAGCGGATAGAGCCTTTCCAGTTATCTTTCCGGTTTCACGAGAAAGTTCGGAAAAGTGGGTTAAAATCGGGTCTGGCAAAAAGCTACCAATTGTATTCTGGGGGGAAAATAAGTATACCAGAGGAGATTCCGTTCTTTCTGACCAAAGAACTCTAATTTCGCTATTTTTAACAGATGATCTTAATGTTTCAGATAGAAAGTTAATTGCTGATAGTTATTTTGAGAGAATTTCTAATGGTGATTTTGCGGTAGCCTCGGAATATGTGTCTAAGCTCTGGGAGAATAGTGCTTCTGAAGTCAGGCCGAACATCCCAAGATTACAGAAGTAAAGTTGATTATGGGGATTGGTTGGCGTTTGGTTCGGCCAGTCCTCCAGCATCCGGCTACTATTATTGGAAATTCGACAGTAAGTAGGTGGCGAATTTCTTGTTGCGAAGGGCTTAAAAAGGTGTGTTTGGCCATGTCACACCAGCAACATGCAATCGCCATAGCTGAAAAACCGATAGCGTTCCTCGACCGCTTTTCGATAGGCCTCCATCACCAGCTCCTGCCCGGCGAAGGCGCTCACCAGCATGATCAGCGTGCTTTGCGGGAGGTGGAAATTCGTCAGCAACGCGCCGACCACTCTGAACTGATAGGGCGGGTGGATGAAGATATCCGTCGCGCCGCGTTGCTCGCTAACGGGCTTGCCGAGGGACTCCAGCACCCGTGTGACGGTGGTGCCCACGGCGACCACTCGGCCTGCGGCGTTCACCTTTTCCGCAGTGTCCGCGCTGACGAGGTAGCGCTCGGAATGCATGATGTGATCGGCCACCACCTCCACACTCACTGGGCGGAAGGTGCCGACGCCGACATGCAATGTTAGAAACGCGTGGGGAATTTTTTCCAACAACTCTGGCGTGAAATGCAGCCCGGCGGTGGGAGCAGCGATGGCACCTTCCTCGCGGGCGAAGACCGTCTGATAACGCTCGCGGTCGGCGAGTTCATCGTCGCGGCCCATGTAGTGCGGCAGCGCGAGGTGGCCGTGTTTATGCAAGTCCACCGGCGCGTCCCAACGGATCAGACGGTCGCCGTTCTCGAAGACTTCGGTCACGATTCCCGTGCTACCGCCGACGCTGACACTGCGGCCTAACTTCATCCGCTTGCCCGGTCTAACAAGGCAGCGCCATTCGAGCGGGGAGAGCCGGTCGAGGCAGAGTAGTTCGGTTTTCCCATCGTCGGAAAACACCCGCGCGGGGATGACTTTGGTGTCGTTGAGCACGAGCAAATCGTCCGGCCGCAGGTAGTCGGGAAGGTCACGGAACATCCGATGCTCGATCACGCCGCTGTCCTTGTGCACGACTAACATCCGCGAGGCGGAGCGCTCGGCGAGTGGCCGCGCGGCGATCAATTCCTCGGGCAAATGGTAGTCGAAATCCTGGGTAAGCAGCGGCATTGGCAATGCGTAGTCAGCGGCTACGTCCGCCGCAAGGCAACAAGGAGGGGCGGACTCCGATCCGCCCAAGACTATGAGGTGGCAATGAGATGAGATGATCGCTTTCCATTGGCTTCCCATGGGCACGGCGGACACGTTCCGCCGCTCCTTGAAAGCTTCAGAACCTCGCGTCCTTGGGATTTCCGCCCGAGAGGATGTAGGCAAAAAGGTCTAGCAGTTCATCCTTGTTGAGCGGGCTGAGCAGGCCGGGTGGCATCATCGAGATGTTGAACGGCTGGCGAGCCTTGACGTTGGTGGAATCCACGGTGGTGAGGGCGTCTGGGGCGAGGGCGCTGGTCATGACGAAGAGCTTGCCGTTTTCCTCGACGACCACTCGACCGACGACCACGCCGCCGTCCTTGAGGTCGATCTGCTCGCTCGGGTATTGGTCGCTGATGACCTTGGATGGCTCGACGATGTTTTCTGCGAGATCCTTGATCGTGTAGCGATTGCCGGAACCGGTTAGATCGGGGCCACTATTGCCGCCCTCGCCGCCGAAGTGGTGGCAGTTGATGCAGAGCTGGGAGGAAAACATGGCCTTGCCTTGGGCGAAGTTGCGGCCCTTGAGTCCGTCCTTGGTGAGGGCGGCGATGTCATCTGCGGTGTAATCCTTGCCGGGTCCCTTGGGCATGACGAGGTTCGCGGCAGGGGCGGGTGGCGCGGCTTTGGAGAGCGCTTCGAGGGCGGTGCGCTCGGTGGGATCGGTCACGCAATTGGTTAGAGCTTCGTTGCGGATCACGTTGAGAAAGCCTCTAAAGCTGTTGCCGCCGGTCCACTTGGCGGTGCGGGGGAACCAGCCGAAGAAGGTTTTGCGCAGCTCGGGCGTCCAGCCGACCTTGGCCTCGCGCAGGGCGGCGGCGTAGGCGATGGCTTGGCGATTCGGGTGGCTGTCGTGCATGCCCGCCACGGCGGAGGCATAGCCGTCGTTGCGAGATAGGACTGCCTGGCTGGCGATGGTGATGTCGGTATCCTTGGCGGTATCTAGCAGCGGGACGGTTTTTGCGACGATGCTGTGCGAGTCCAGATAGACGAGGAGGGAAACCAGCTCGCGGTTAATGAGTGGATCAGCATTGGGGAAAAGCGGGTCGAGGCGTGCGGCGATTTTCGCACAGACGTCCGGCGAGGGTTTGCCCATGCGGGTGAAAACTAACTGCCAAGCACGCAGGTAAGGCTGCCGAAGATTTTCGGGGAGTTTCGTGAAATCCTGACGGCCGAGGGAGACGATGATTCTCGGCTGGAGGGATTTGTCACCCACACGGGCGAGGGCGATCAGCGCCTCGATGGATGCCAGCGGATTGGTTTCCGCCAATGCCTTGTCCGCCCATTTCTCGGCGGCTTGATGCTCAATGGCTACCCGCGCGGTGAACCGCAGAAAACGATCCTCACTGGCGAGCGATGGCCAGGCCTTGCCGAGGGCATCGAGTCCGGTGCCCTCCGCCGAGAGCGTCTCTAACGAACGCCGGAGTTTCGCCTCGGGAGTCGGCTCGATTCTAGCGGCGGCAGCGGTGCTTTCACTGCCGGTGTAGGTCACCCGATAGAGCGCGGACTGGCTCTTGCGGCCACCCACGGTGAAATACATGGCACCGTCCTCGCGGCGGATGATCGCATCGGTGAATGGCATCGGTTTGCCGGCTACAAATTCTTCTTTCTCCGCCTTGAAGCTGGCTCCGTCTGGCTCGAGGTGGATGGCCCACATGGTGCCGTAAGTCCAGTCCAGGGCGAACATCGCGCGCTGGTACTTCGCAGGAAATTTCGCCCCCGTGCCGAAGACTGTGCCTGTCGGCGAACCCGGACCAACGTCCACTACGCCGGGTAGCGAGTCGGCATAATAACTCGGCCAGCGACCGGAGCCGGAGCGCCAGCCGTAGTCGCCGCCGCTCACGATGTGGTTGATGCGCGTGGGCATGTACCACGGCGATCCCAAGTCCCATTCCATATCAGAATCGAAGGTGAAAAGCTCGCCGTTCGGGTCGAAGGCGATGTCGTAATGGTTGCGGAAACCGCCGGCGACGAACTCCACGCGCTTTCCTTCGGGGTCGGTTTTACAAACATAGGCGCCGGGTGCGAGGATGCCCTTGGCGTGGCCGTTAGCATCCCACATGCGGGTGGTGAGGTGGTCCTCGCCCACCGCGACCGGGCGGCTGAAAGCGAGGTTCTCCGGGAGTTTGGTATGATTGCCGTTGGCGAAGTAGATCGACTTTCCATCAGGGGAGACGGCGAGGCCGTGGGGGCCGTGTTCGCTGCCGCCTTCGCATTTGCTGATCAGGTCCGCTTTGTCGAACTGGTCGTCGCGGTTCGTTTCCGTTAGACGCCAGAGACCCTTGTCGGTCATCTCGTTATTCATCAAATAGAGGCTGCCGAAGGCGTAGAGCAGGCCGTGCGCGCCGCCGAGCGGTTTGCCGCCCAGGCCGTCTGGCAGCTTGAGCGGCTCCACCTTGGGTTCCTCATCTTTACCGGCAGCGGGCAGGGTGACCCGATAGATTCCACCGTATTGGTCGCTGGTGATGAGCCGGCCCTTGTTGTCCTCGGTGATGGCGACCCAAGAGCCCTGCTCGTCCTTCGGCACGGTGTAGATTTTTTTCACTTCGAAACCTGGAGGCGCTTGGATCTCTAGATTTTCCGCCGCGAGCGGGATGGCGGAAATGGCAATGCCTAACAAGCAGGCGGGACTAACGAATAGCAGGGTACGGTTCACAAAAATTTCAGGTGGAATGAGGTGAGGGGGCGGATGAGAGACGAGCCGGGATACGCGAACTCATTCCGGGGCATTTCAGATTGATCGGAGGGAACGCCTGAGTTCCGCGGCTGTTAGTGGTCCCCAGACGCGGACGAGGATTTGCTTGGCGGGGCCGTCGCCGCGCTCGGTGGCCATGAGGACACGGGACTGGCCGCGCACGAGATCCCACGGCTCGGTATCACCCGCCGGCTGCCAGCCTCGTTGGATGAGGAGATTGAGGAAATGGTCGCGCTCTTTGCCGTCTGGGGAGTCGAGGGTGAAGTCCTCCCCGCCGCCGAGAGCGGGGGATTTTAGCTGCCATTTCGTTTTGAAAAACAGCCTCCGGTTTCTCGCCCACGCGCGCAGGCGGGGTTGCAGAAACTCCACGGCTTTCAGCGCGAGCCGGGATTTCAGCGAGTCGAAAAAGTTGTCCAAGCCTCGCAACGGCAGCATCCGGTTAGTGATCGCCTGATAGCCCGCATCGCCCATCGGGCCGTGGTAGATGATGGAATCCGCCATCACCCGCACCGGGCCGCCGCCGTAGATGAAGCCCAACCATTTCGCGTCGCCACGCTTGGAGAAACGGGCCGGGTGCTTCGCTAGCAGCAAATGCTCGGCGCGGCCGTAGCCGAGTTGTTGGCGGAGAAATGCAGCGATCGACGGTCGCCGCCAGTGCCAGACGAAAGCACCGGGCACGAAGCCGAGGCGGAACCCCGCGTCCCGCAAACGCCAGCAGAAATCCACATCGTCGCCCGCCGTGTGGAAGCGTGGATCGAACCCACCGACCGCCTCAAACGCGGCTTTCGTCACGACCAGATTGCAGCCCGGCAAGTGCTCGGCCTCGTCGTCGTCGAGCATCACATGGCTCGGCGCACCGGGCGCGGCGCACACCACAGCCTCTTCCCACGTCCGAGGTTTCGGCGGTAAATTCGGCCCACCCGCTGCGGCGTATTTGCCATTGAGAAACAGCGGCCTAAGTCGGGAAATCCACTCCCGGTCCGGCTCGCAATCATCATCCGTGAAGGCTAACACCTCGCCGCACGCCGCCGCCGCGCCCGCATTTCTAGCAGCGCTGAGGCCACCCGGTTCTAGCCGGATCAGCCGGACCCACGGGAAATTCTTCTCCACGAAATCGCCGGTGCCATCCGTCGAGCCGTCGTCCACCACCAGTGTCTCGCAGCCGCCGCCGTCCATCCGGCGGATCGCGTTGAGGCAGTTGCCGATGCGGCTGTTGCCGTTGCGGGTGCAGACGATGACGCTGAAGAGGTTGATGGTGGATGGTTGATCGTTGATGGAAAGATGTTGGAGCGCGGGCTTCGCTTGGCCGGTGCGATCTAGCAGGCCGAAATCCCAGTCGAGCACTTCCGCCCCGGCGTTCCACCAGCGGTCGCTCCAGGCGTAAATCGTCATCCCCGCAGTTTCTAAATCGAACGCCGCTTGGGTCGCCCAGCCGAGGATTTCCGCCTGCCGCTCCAGCCCATTGCGCCGCGAATCCAGGCCAAACTCAGCGATCACCAGCGGCCGGTCACCCGCGATGTGATGCAACCGTTTCACATAATTTCGGAACGCCGTCTCATCTTCCAGATAGACATTGAAGGCCGTGAAATCAGCGTTTTCTGGCTCCAAGTACTCCGTGCTCGGGTAGTTCGCGTAGGCAAATAGCAGTTTCGGCGCGAGTTCCTTACCGATGTCGATGAGTTCCTCAATCGCCCGCCGCACCTTGAGCGGTCCCATCCACCGCGCCAGATCGGCGGGCACCTCGTTGCCCACATAAATCCCGGCCAGCGCCGGGTGATCGCCAATTTCCTTCAGCGCATTTGCCAGCGAGATCACCGCCGCCGTGAAGATCTCCGGCTCTCTGAAAAAGTCCGCGCTCTGCCCCCATTTCAAGCCGCCGAAGACCTTTAACCCGTGATCCCGCGCAGCACCTAACAGCCGAGCGTCTGGCATCTCATACAGCCGAACCGCATTAAAGCCCGCCTCGACCATTTGCGAAAAATCCGCGTCAAACGACTCAGGCCACCCACCGGGAAACGGCCCGTAAGTCACTGAGTTCATCCGCACGCGATGCTTCCCGGTGCGGAAAAATTTCCCGTCCGTCTGCCATCGTTCATCGAGATCCTCACCCTCCACGGCGCGATCCTAGATTCCACCCACGCGATTCCCAAACTCAATTCTGGCTGGAAAATTTCCATTCTCTGCCACTCCCCAGCGCGTGACTTGGGGGCCGGTGAAGCTCATTTCAACCGCTCCTTCCGGAAAAACCAAGCACCCGCGACTCCGGCGAGGAAGCCGCTCAGGTGGCCGAGCCATGAAATGCCGGGTTGGCCGGGAAGCACGCCATACAACATTCCGCCGTAGCCGAATAGCAGCCCGAGCGAGACGAGCACGCCGCCGAGGCTGCGTTGGGCAATTCCGCGGCTGAGGAGAAATCCGAGATAACCGAAGATCAGTAGGCTGGCACCCAGATGCACCGTCCGGCTCCCGCCTAACAGCCACACGCCGCTGCCGCCGACGAGGGTCACCCACACGCTAAGCATGAGGAATTGGCGGCGTCCACCGGTCATCACCAGACCCCCTAGCAGGAGAAATGGGATCGAGTTAGAAATGAGATGCCCGAATCCCACATGCAAAAATGGCGATAACGGAATTCCCATCAGCCCCCGCTCGCTCCGCGGCCGGATCCCTAACTGATCCAGATCCACCATCGGCAACACGAAGTCGATCAATTCCACTGCCCACATGATCGCTAACAACCCGAACAGCAACACGGCATGATCCTTGATCGATTGTAAAAGCGGGCGGTCGGCAGGAGTCACGATGGCGAGGAGAATAGAGACGTCCTCGAATCCGACAAGAGTCGGTCCACGCGTTTCAAAAGTTCTTCATCCGCAAGCTTGCTGGGTTTGCGCGAAGCCCCCGACCATGATCCATGAAGCCCCTGTGAATTCCCCGTGAAGTCTCTTATTTGAATCGCGATTTTCCGCCGGCCGCGGCATCACTCGTGGATGACTCGCAAATTTCACCGGCTGGTTTTCGTCTTGGGGGTGACCGGGCTTCTCGCCTTGGCGGTATGGCCATTCCACAGCGGAGTCCTGCGCTACGGGCTGCCGTTCTTCTTCTTCGTGGCGTGGGCGGCGGGACTTGGCTTCATCTGGCGTCGCAAAATCGCGCGGATCGGAGTGCTCGCGTTGCCGGTCCTGTTAGCCCTGCCGTTTTTACTGCCGGAGAAACCGCTCGACCCGGCAAACCTGCGCGACCGCTACGTCGCCGCCATGCAGCGGATGGAAGGCACGCTCTATCTCTGGGGCGGCGAGAGTCGGTGGGGGATCGACTGCTCCGGCCTGCCGCGCCGGGCACTGCGTGATGCGTTGTGGGACATCGGTTGGGAAACGGGAAATGGCGCCGCGTTCCGCGAG
This sequence comes from Akkermansiaceae bacterium, assembly GCA_043729385.1. Taxonomy (GTDB): domain Bacteria; phylum Verrucomicrobiota; class Verrucomicrobiia; order Verrucomicrobiales; family Akkermansiaceae; genus Luteolibacter. Next base: position 5,736 of record JAYTLO010000062.1, on the reverse strand, counting down.
TGGGCGCGGCAATGGTGGTTCGACACCAGCGCGAAGGCTCTCGGCCAAAACTACCGCGGCTTCACCCGCCCGCTCGGGGTGAGCGGGAAACTGCGCGAGCTAGATTTCCGCAACCTCTCACCCGGCGATCTGGCAGTCACGGCGGATGGCCGACATGTCATGGTCTTCCTCCGCGATGGGAAATGGATCCAAGCCGATCCCGGCCCGTTGAAAGTGACCATCGGCCGCCCGGGCGTGGACGAAAACCCATGGTTCAACGCGCGAGTGACCCTGCACCGGTGGACTCTCATGGAATGAGATGGCGGAATTCCCAACTTCCGGACCGCGAAATTTATTTCGCCTGAATGCCTCAATCATCACCGGCTCTTCTCCAAAAGATTTTGAAGAGGCTGCCAGGATTCTGCGATCCGGCTGAGACAGCCGGGACACTTTGGGTCGATCACTTCGGGATCTCGTTGAGCGTGTAGTAGGCGTCTGCGTGCCAGAGGGGTTGGGCGGTGGCGGATTTCACCCCTTTGGCCGCTAGATGGTGGACGTGGCCACGGGCGAGGCCGTCGATTTTGAGGCGGACGGATTTCTCGTCGTCGGAGACCGTGGCGGCGGTGATTTGCGGGGTGACTTGATCGACTTCCGGGCTGCCGTATTCGGATTGATAGATGTAAGTCCAGGCTTTCATGGCGTAGCTGGCGGGATCTCCGGCGGTGGCGGGATCGACGGGTTCGGTGAAGTTGAGGGTGAAGCCGTCCTTCGTGGCGGTCATGGTTTGGATTTCAAACGGGGTCTTGCCGGTCCATTTCACGCGCTCGAAGGTGAACGGCTTGCTGCCGCGCGAGGCCCAGCCGCGGTTGGAGCCGCCGGCGAAGAGGATGGCGGCTTGTTGATCGAGCCGGACGGGGATGAGGCCGGCTTCGAAGCCATCAAGGAATGGGAAAACGGCTCCCTGATAGATGCCGTTGACTTTTTCTAAGGCCACACGCTGGACCTGCGAGTGAGTCTGCTCGCCGACGTAGAGTTGCTTTTCCCACGGGCCGAATTTGCCGCCGGTCTGGTCGCAGGCGATGCCAGTGGGGGATTGGCCGACTTTGCCGTGGGGTAAAACGACGGCGGGCGGGATGAACTCGGGGTGCTTGGTCCGCTCGGCGAGGACGCGGGACTTGTCGGCGACTTCAGGCGGGGCGGGGAAGTTTGCGTTTTTGGCGAACTTGTTGCCGGAGGGATTGCCTTGGAAGGAGCCTGGCTTGAGCCATTTGAGGGAGGATGAGCCGTTCCATGGGCCTTGGTTGTCGGTGTAGAATAGCTCGCCCTCGGCATTTGAACCGATGCCGCCGGGGGAGCGGATGCCAGAGCAAGTGGGGATCATCTTCCCGTCCGGGGTGATGCGGACGCACCATCCGCGCCAATCGGAGTCAGCGGTGAAGGAGCCGGTGAGACAGAGGACGACCCAGATGTCCCCGTTTTTGTCGGGTTCGCTGCCGAAGGCGTATTCGTGGTAGTCGCCCTTGATGCCCCAGTCGGAATTGATGGTTTCGAAGGTGTCTGCGGTGCCGCTGCCGCTCGAATCCTTGAGGCGGGTGACTTCTGGGCGCTGGGTGAGGTAGAGCCAGCCAGCTTTCCAAAACATGCCGAAGGGTTCGTGGAGGCCTTGGGCGAATTTTTTCCAAGTGACTTTTTTCAAGTCGTCGCCGTAAGCGCCGGAGCAGATCCAGAGATCGCCACGGCGGGTGGTGACGGCAATTTGCTTCTCAGGCATGAGGGCGATGGAGCCGATTTCCATGACCTCGCCAGGTGGCAGGGGAATTTCCTCGCGGAGGTAGAAGTCGGCTTGGGTGGCGGCTTGGGTGAGAGAGGCGGTGAGAAGGGCGAGAATGAGAGGGCGCATTTTTGGGAAGGGAGAGAGATTCGGATTCGGGCGAAAGAGGTTTCGCGGTCCGGGGTTATTTCCAGCGATAAGTGAGGGTGAGGGTCTGGCCGGGAGTGAGCTTTTGGGTGAGGCCTGAGGCTGCGCCTTCGACGATGATTCCGGCAGGGCGGGAGATTTCGATATCGAGCGGTGAGCCGGTGATGCTGAGCTTGCGGACGAGGGCGCCGGATTCGGCGTGCCAGGAATCGAGTAGGATTTGCTCACCGAGCTGGACGGCGAAGGTGGGATTACCGGCAGCGTCGAGCTTGTAGCCTCGGAAGCGGGCTTCTTTCGGGAGGCTGCGGGATTTCCCAAGGGTGACGACATTTTCACCAGCGGGCGGTGAGTTGTCGGTGCCGCGGTCCTCCCACCGTTGGGCGCCGTCCATGAACTTGCCGGTCCACAGAAGCTCGGGGGCGAGGTTGTCTGCGGAGTAGACGAGATTGAACCCACCGGGGAAGCCGACGCCGATGGCGCGAGGTGAGGCGCCTGTAATGAAGTTCCGGAATATCACAGGACGACCGTTGACGGACTCGATGGGAATAGGCTCGCGGATCTTGGTGGCTTTACCGGTAGTTTCTGTCAGCCATTTCCACTTTTTATCGCCGGGGCCTTGCCAGCCGATGGTGATGCCTTCGTTGCCGGAAATTTCGAGATACTCGACGCGGAATTTGTGGCTGCCTTGGCTGAGGGTGATCTTTTTCTGCTTGCTCCGGCTACTATCCATCGGGCCGGTACCACGGATTTCGACGACGGACTTGCCATCAATGATGACGTTCGCGGCGTCGTCCGCATCAAGGGTGAAGACGTAATCGCCATTGGCCGGAGCTGCGAAATCAGCTTGCCAGACCATGGCGTAGGCGTCCTTGAGCGGGGAATCGGTGAGGCTGAGGATGCCGTCGTGTTCCTCCTCGACGTTCTCGGCCCTGAGGGTGGAGAAATCTGGGAGCTCGCCCCATTTCCCAGCATAGACTTGGGAAATGAGGTTGGTGAGGGCGGTTTTTTCCAGCGGGATCGGATGGAGCTTAAGGATTTCCTCTGCGGTCCAAGGGGTTTTGCGGTCGCTGCTGGCGGCGCGGATGGTCTTGACGGCCTCCGGGGTGACGGGGCTGGCACTGTTTCCCCACGATGAGCGGACGAATGTGAGAATCGCGGCGATTTGATCGTCCGGGAGCATCGCGCCTTGGGGTGGCATTTCGAGGTTGTAGGTTTTTCCCAAAACATCAACGGGGCCGTTGAGGCCGTGAAGGACGACTTTGACGGCGCGGTCGGGATCGCCGGCGAGCCACGGGCTTTCCGCGAGCGGCGGGAAGGTGCCACCAGTGGCTCCTTTTCCGTCGGCTCCGTGGCAAGCGGAGCAGTAAAGGGTAAAAAGTTGGCCACCGTCTTGGGCGGAGAGAGGCGTGGCGAGGGAGAGTAGCAGGAGAAGGCGGTGGAACATCGGTCTCACAAGACGTTTAGGTTTTTGGGGATTTATCGAATTTCGGTGGGTAACGGGAATGTTTTTTCACCGTTCCGCCGGGATGAGTAGTGGTTGCTCAGTCCGGCGGCGAGAGAATCTGCATACTCGCGGAAAATGGAAGGGTACATTTTCCCTGAAATTTCGCGAAGTCCCTCGAAGTCGCCGGCTTGGATGCGGGCGTAGTCGATGGTGGAATTCATGACGTAGGGTTCCATAAAAATGACGGGGCAGTCGTAGAGGCGGTTGGCGAGGAGATTGCGGACCCAGAGGTAGGGCTGATCCGCGATGGGGCGGGCGTTTTTAGATCCCGGCGGATAGGCGTAGGCGGGCAGACCGGTGATCCCGGCGAAGGTTCCGGCGACGGTGGACCCGACGAGAACTTCCTCTTGGTGAGTGCGCTGGAGGAGTTTTTGAAGCATGGAGAAACGTTGGTCGGCGAGGAGGACTTCCTCGTCGTTGTAAGCGCCATTGAGGACGAGGTGAAGGTGTGTGCGGTCAATGAGAATTGGGTGATTAGGGTCGCCCCAAGCTTCGGCGTTGAAATGGAGGCAGAGGACGAGGTCGGGTTTTAGAGATTGGTTAACGAGGTCGGCCCGGGCGCGGATCTCGGCAGTGCGGTAGAACAGACGCTCGGCGGTTCGTTGGATTTCGGCGGGCGATGCAGTCGGGCGGCTGACCTCGCTAGCAACTCCGAGTAATGCCTCGGGGCGGACGGAGGTAACAGGTTCGGCTTTGTCACGGACCAGAGAAACAGACGCGCCGAGGGCTTCGAGTTTTGGTTTTAAAAGCTCAGCAACTCGAAGCGTCATGTCACCTTCGCAAACCGGCGTGCCCTCGCCGACGACGAGCCAGCGTTCCTCCATTTTCGCCCACTCGCCACCGATGTGGCCGGGGTCGATTGCGATCTTAAGTCCAGCCAACGGTTTTCCCGGTGTGGTGGTAGGCAATTCCACTGCGGTGCGCCAATGCCGAGGAGCAGTGGCAATGCTGGATTGGGCGAAGTGGAGGTGGAAAGTCGGGTCGGTCGGAGCGGTGCCAGTCTTGATGCGAGCTGCGGTTTCGCCGATCTCAATGCAGCTCTGCCATGCATCGCCCGTGGTGAAGACCGTGGTGAGAAACCGCTGGAAGTCCTCGCGAGTGATGGTGTTCTGATAAATTTCAAGCGACCTCCAGTCCGGCGGAGCAGCGAGGAGGGAAAGAGCTGGACCTGCTGGTGCGGGCGACGGCCGTATTGGTGTTGCCCGCCGTGGGACTAGCAGAGCGGCAATCGCTAACAAGATCAACGCGGCGAGGACAAACGGGAGATGGCGCTTGGTGATTAAACTCATTCAGGAAATAGGATTGTAGAGGAGCGGGTGAATGTGGAGCTTTCTGGAAAGGCGAGGTAATTTCGCCCAATCATTCACTCTTATGGCAGCAATTCGTATTCTATTTCTCGGTGACGTGGTCGGTGAACCCGGACGCAAGGCTGTTATCGAGCAGTTGCCACTCCTTAAACTCTCGGAAGGTCTCGATTTTTGCATCGTAAACGGGGAAAATTCGGCGGGCGGGAAGGGGATCACCCCGAAGATCGCGATCGACCTGCTGCGTGCGGGTGCGGCGGTGATTACGACCGGCGACCATGTCTGGGATCAGCAGGAAATCGTCGATTATTTCCCGACGGAACCTCGGCTGTTGCGTCCGTTGAATTATCCAGAAGGCACGCCGGGAGCGGGCAGTGTGGTGTTAGAGACCACGAAAGGGCGAGTCGCCGTAATCCAAGTGCAAGGGCGTTCCTTCATCCAGCCGCCACTGGAAAATCCTTATTTGGCAGTTGAAAAAGAAGTCGAGCGGTTGCGCGCGGAAGGCGTGACCACCATCGTGGTGGACATCCACGCAGAAACCACCAGCGAGAAAATCGCGATGGGACGGATGCTAGATGGCAAGGTTTCGTTGGTGGTCGGCACCCATACTCATGTGCAAACGGCCGACGAAAGCATTTTTCCTGGAGGCACGGGTTATCTAACTGACGCCGGGATGTGCGGCCCCGAGGAATCCGTACTCGGGCGGAGCATCGAGTCCGTCGTTTGGCGTTTTAAATCAGGAATGCCGACGCGATTCCCAATCGCCAAAGGCCCAGTAAGAATGTGCGGCGTTATCGTGGAGGTGGATTCAGAAAGTGGCACCTGTTTATCCATCTACAGGCTCTCGTTGATGGTCCCTGAAGCCAATGTCGTGACCCCGTAAACCCTACATTTTCAGGGGTTTTTGATCAATTTTCTTTTCATTGAGATTGTTTTTGACAGAGTGACCGGCTTTGTTACTGTCCCGCCGCTCTTCCCCACAGCAAGTCAGGGGTGCCGCGTCTAGTCTCGCTCTTTTATGAGACCGGTCG
>JAYTLO010000061.1:0-11321 GCA_043729385.1 Akkermansiaceae bacterium | reverse complement strand
GCGGAATTTGGAGTCGATCAGGTCGTTAAGTGCCTGGTTGGTGGGTTCCGCACATGCGTAAGCCATAATGGTATCTGGTTTGGGGTTGTGTTGTTGGTTACGTTTCCTTCCTGCAATTGCCCCGGAGGATAAAACTGACAGACACCGGGGCGCCAACCGTCGGTCAGTAGAAAGAAAAACGAAGCGCGAAGCTAGTGACCGGAACCTGCATGGCAAGGCCAAACGCAGGGAAAAAATCGCGGTTATTTCCGCTCAGCGGCCCTGTGCCATCATCGCCGCGAAGCCGCCGAGGGTGAGCATCGCAATGATTGCCACGATGTAGAGCGCGAACAGCGCGATGACCATGATGCCGAGAAATTTCCAGAACGACCGCTGCTGATTAAGCGCACTCTCCAAGTCCATCATGCTCCCAGAAATCAACAACGCCCCGATGTAACTTGCGTATTTCCAAAGCTTCAACGCCGGGTAAATGTAGATCAATGACAGCAGCGCATAGACGATCGCGAAGCCGGTCATCATCCCTGCGGGCAATGCGCCAGCCTTGGCATTTGCGGCAATCGACCCTCCCGCCACCAGCATGATCAAGCCCACCAGCAACATGAATCCAGCCCCCACAAACATCAGCACCGACATAAACCGCACCCACCCTTTCGTCCCGGCAAGTTGCGCGAGCACGCCTTGCGAGATTGCGGCACTGGTCGAGAAGCTTGGCGGCTGGACATAGGGAGTCGGCGAGGAGTAGGGGTCGGTGGACATGACTCGAAAACCTCACAAACCAAGATCGCTACGGCAAGCCGTTTCCAGATCGCATTTCAGTGTGATCTTATCCCTCCCCACGAGCCACACGTTCCAGACCCGCGACGTCACGCAGATCAACCTGGAGTCGTTCAAAATCGTGAGCAGTTCTCTGAAGTCGGAGAAAACGCCATCGCTGCGAAAAGCCATAAGGGGGGCGGACATTCTTTGCCCGGACGATGGGATGAGAAAGCGCTGAGCTTCGCGCCCGCCTCTGGCCGCTCATCGGCAAGTGGACAAAAATCTCCACACCCCCTATTTGGCATCCGTGCAGTGTTAGGACTTTCAAACAGACCGCAAGCCCGCGCATCCTATAGTCCAACGCAGAGTTGCTTTCAGTCGCTTCCTGATTCCTTGCCATTAAAAAAAGTAAGACTAATCTCGCGCGGTAAGGATTTCTTATGACGCACTCCACCATCACCCACAAAGGACAGACTACCTTGCCAGTCCAAATCCGACGCGCACTGCATCTGAAAGCCGGGGACAAGCTCGTTTATGAAATCCAAGGCGATGCGGTGCTCATCCGCCCGCATTCCGGGGTGCAGGCGGTTTTTGGGATGCTCAAACCGCCACCTTCGAAAGCCGGCGTTCCATTTGAGGTGGCGCGTGCGAAATCCCGCGCGGCTTGGGTGGAGAAAACCTCGCAGGAAGGCGCATGATGAAGGCGTTGCTTCTGGATACCAACGTCTTGATCCGCTTCGTCACCGGCGAGCCGACCGACCAAGCCGAAGAAGTTGCCGGACTCTTCACTGCCGCCGAAGCCGGAAAAGCCCGCCTCACTGTGTTGCCAATGGTCCTTGCGGAGGCGGTCTTCGTCTTGACCGGCTTTTACGAGCAACCCAGATCCAAAGTCGCCGCAGTGCTGGCCCAGCTCATTTCCTGCCCCGGATTTCGCTCGGAAGAACAGCAACGGATGCTGCGAGCACTCAAATTGTTCGGCTCAGGCAAAATCGATTTTGTGGATTGCTACCTCGCGGCGACATCCATCTTCAATGGACTCACCGTGGTTTCCTTCGACAAGGATTTCGACAAAATCCATGGCGTCACCCGCAAGACACCGGCGGCAGCGCATTGAAAACTCCGCGCTTCTCACCCGCCAGTCAGCGGGTTTCAATCCCGCCCACCCGATGTCCGAGAATTTCTACCAGACCACCACCACCGCGCCGGTCACGCCGTTCGATGTCTCGCTGCGGCCGCCGGCGTTTTCGGAATTCATCGGCCAGGAAAAGGTCAAGGACCGCATCCTGCTGATGCTCGAAGCCGCCAAGCAACGCGGCGATGTGCTCGACCACGTCCTGCTATCCGGTCCGCCGGGATTGGGAAAAACCACCCTCGCCAACTTGATCGCCCGCGCCGCCGGGACGCAGCTTCACACGACCTCCGGCCCGCAGATCGAAAAAGCTGGCGACCTCGCGGGCATTCTAACCAACATCCAGAAGGGCGACATCCTGTTCATTGATGAAATCCACCGCCTCCACCCGGCCATCGAGGAATATCTCTATCCGGCGATGGAGGATTTCCGGCTTGATATCATCATCGACTCCGGCCCGTCCGCGCGGTCGATCCAGATCAACTTACCCCGCTTCACCCTCGTCGGCGCGACCACCCGCTCGGGGATGCTAACGGCTCCGCTGCGTTCGCGCTTCGGCCTGGCGAACCGCCTCGACTACTACACCCACGAAGAACTCGCGTTGATCATCGAACGCTCGGCTGGGCTGCTCGATGTGCCGATCGAACGCGCCGGCGCGCTAGAAATCGCCTCGCGCTCCCGCGGCACCCCGCGGGTCGCCAACGCGCTGCTCCGCTGGGTCCGCGACTTCGCGCAAGTCCGTGGCGAGGGCTTCATCGACCAAAAAATCGCCGACGCCGCGCTCGCGATGATCGAGATCGACTCGCAAGGCCTTGATGAAATGGACAAGCGCCTGCTAGAAGTTCTCATTTACAAATTCGGCGGCGGCCCGGTCGGCCTGAACTCGTTAGCCGTCGCCGTCGGCGAGGACGCGGCGACCATTGAAGAAGTCCACGAGCCGTTCCTCATCATGCAAGGCTTCCTCATGCGCACTCCGCGCGGCCGCACGGCGATGCCCGCTGCCTATGAAAAAATCGGCGCGCCGATGCCAGCTGCCCGGCCCGACGACCCGCAGGCGAGCTTGTTTTAGACTGTTTGCCAACAGTCATTGCCAAAACGCAAAGCTTTCAAGGAGCGGCGGACTCCGATCCGCCGCAGCCCATGAGATCGCGATGGGCAGAGGCCAGCCGCACTTCATCGACTTTCCATGATTCGTAGTCTGGCTTGGTTCGAGGATGCAGAGACGGAGCCTGACCCGATTTCACTGAAGGGAACGACGTGGGCTTCGGTGAAGGAGAGGGTGAGTAGGGCGGTGGCAGGGCTTTGAAAATCCCGCGGGCTAAGTGCATCCATGTCGAAAGTGAATGGATACGAAGGGGTCTCTGTAAGTCTCTTTTATACTCTGTTTCAAGTCGGTTTATCCCGGCACTTTCCCTGACCCTAGAGATTCTCACAGATGAAAATCTGCAACAGCGAGTTGAGTGAGGTGAGTCGTTCGAAAAGTATCATTTTTTGGTCTTTCCGCCTCAGGCACGGCGGGTAGAACTGGCGGCAGAAATGCCTACACTGGACTGGATTGGGAAAAACGCGGTGATCCGACACCACAAGGAAGTGCCGTTCCGGCTGCTGGAGCCGGATGTGGCCCTTTCTCACGGCGGCGCGGAAACAGGAAACCTCATCGTGCAGGGGGATAATCTCCACGCCCTCAAGGCACTACTGCCCAAATACGCCGGAAAGGTGAAATGCATCTACATCGATCCGCCCTACAACACCGGCAACGAGGGTTGGGTTTATAACGACAAGGTCAACTCCCCGGAGATCAATCGCTGGCTCGGCTCCGTCGTCGGCAAGGAGGCAGAGGATCTGTCCCGCCACGACAAATGGCTTTGTATGATGTATCCGAGGATGGTGCTGCTGAAACAGTTTCTGAGAGCGGACGGGGCGATCTTCGTTTCGATTGATGACAATGAAGTCGCGAGTCTGAGGTTACTAATGGATGAGATTTTCGGGAGACCAAATTTCATTAGTAACTCGATTTGGATTAAAAAATATTCTCCTCAAAACGACGCCCGACATTTTTCCGAAATGCATGATCATATTTTGATCTACACGCGTAATTCAGACGAATGGGTCCGAAATCTTATCCCTCGGTCTGAAAAGCAGGACAATGCTTACAAGAATCCTGATAAAGATTCCAGAGGACTTTGGAAAGCTAGCGATTTGACTAGAGCCGAACATCGCGACAGAGATTTTTATCCAATCATCACGCCTTCTGGCAGGGAGGCACTTCCCTCTTCTGGGAGAAGTTGGAGTCGTCCGCCTGCGGAAATCGAGCGCCTCCGCGCAGACAATCGTCTTTGGTTTGGAAGCGACGGATCCGCAATCCCCTCATTAAAGCGATTCTTAACCGAGGTGAAGTTGGGAGTCGTTCCGAAATCTGTTTGGGAAAGAGACGAATGTGGTGATAACCAAGAAGCGACCCAGGAATGCAAAGCGATTTTAGGCGCTCGATCTTTTGCCACACCGAAACCTTCCCGCCTGATCCAACGCATTCTCCAAATCGCCACCGATAAAGACTCCATCATCCTCGACTCCTTCGCGGGCTCCGGGACGACGGGGCACGCGGTGTTGAAGCAGAACGCCGAGGACGGCGGCAACCGGAAGTTCATCCTGGTGGAGATGGAAGAGAAGATCGCGCAGGACATCACGGCGGAGCGGGTGCGGCGGGTGGCGGGCGGCTACACAAACGCGAAGGGCGAGGCGGTGCTGGGGCTGGGGAGCGGTTTCCAGTTTTGCCGCCTGAGCGAGGAGCCGTTATTCAACGAGTTCGGCGATATCCGGGATGATGTGACCTTCGCGCAGCTCGCGGATTTCGTGTGGTTCGCGGAGACGGGTGTGGGTTACACGGGGAAGGCGGATTCCCCCTTGCTCGGTACGCACGGCGGATTGGCGGTCTATCTGCTTTTCAACGGCATCCTCGGCGACAGGCGCCCGGCAGGCGGAAATATTCTAACGCAGGCGATCCTCGAAATCCTGCCGGAGCACGACGGCTTGCGCGTGATCTACGCGGCGGCGGTGAAGGGAATCGGCCCTGCGGCGCTGGCGCGGGCGAACATTGTTTTCAAGCAAACCCCCTACGCGATCGAGGTGTGATGAATCTCCCGGAGTTCAGCGATTACATCGTCTATGTGGACGAGAGCGGCCACGCGGCTCCTGAGCCGGATCCGAGCTACCCGTGCTTCGTGCTGGCCTTCTGCCTGTTCGGCAAGAACGCCTACATCCGGCAGGTCGCGCCGGGGATGCAGCGGTTGAAGTTCGCGTTCTATGGCCACGACATGGTGGTCTTCCATGAGCGGGAAATCCGCAAGTCGAGCGGAGATTTCAGCTTCCTGCGGAATCCGAGGCTGCGCGAGGAATTCCACCAACAGCTCAACCGCCTGATCGAGACATGCCACTTCAAGGTGATTTCCGAGTGCATCCTCAAGGACGGCGGCCACCAGCCGCACGAGAACCTTTATCACATGGCGCTGCAGAGCTGCTTGGAGGAGCTTTACGAATCGCTGGCGGCGCTCAACGCGGTGGAGAAGACGACGCATGTGGTCTTCGAGAAGCGCGGGAAAAACGAAGATCAGCTCCTGGAGCTCGAGTTCCGGCGCATTAGCTCAGGCGAGAACCGCCACCAGAGAGCCTATCCCTTCGTGCCCATCATGGCCTCGAAGAAGGTCAACTCGACGGGCCTACAGTTCGCCGATCTCTTCGCGCGCCCCATCGGGCTGGCGAAGCTGCGCCCGAATCAGCCGAACCGAGCTTATGAGATCATCCGAAAGAAGCAACTGAACCCCGAAATCCCGCTGACCCAAGGTGAATTCAACATCCCCTAAAAAAACAACAGGCCACGAGGAATTCCCCGTAGCCATGCTGCCGGCCGAGATAACCCAACCCGGCGAAAAGCTAGCCATGGCAGAGACGAGTTCAAGTTTTTTTGAATCCAAATACGCGCTGCATGCGCTCAACTTGGGCAATCCGCTCTGATTCACCTCCGGTCCACCCCGCGTAAGCACTCCGTCATTTCCCAATCATGCCATCATTTTCCGCAAAAGACTATCAGAGGAGCTGCCTTGAAAGCGTAGAGAAGTATTTCACGAAGTGCCAGGAGCTGGGCGATGCGGATTGGGCATTCCAAAAGACCACCGAGGAGCTGTGGGGTGATAAGAGCCATTTCACGCCGCTGAAAGGGGAATTTCCCTCGGAGATGCCGTATTTCTGCCTGCGGGTGCCGACCGGCGGCGGCAAGACCTGGCTGGCGGCAAAGAGCGTGGCGCTGATCAACAACACCCTGCTCCAGACGGAGCACAGCGTGATCCTGTGGCTGGTGCCCTCCAAGCCGATCCGCACGCAGACGATCAACGCGCTGAAAGACAGCGACCACCCCTATCATGCCGCACTGCGGGAAGCGGGGCCGGTGACCGTGCTGGATCTCTCGGAGGCGAAGAGCCTGAACCGCTCCACCCTGGAAACGGGCACGGTGGTGATCGTGGCGACTTCGCAGTCTTTCAACGTAGGCGATGAGGAGATCCGCAAGGTGTATGAGGACAACGGAGCGTTGATGGATCTGTTCCGCAACCTGACGCCGGAGCAGGCGGCAGGGCTGGAAAAGATCGCCGAGAAGGGGCGGGTGGCCTACTCGCTGGTAAACGCGCTGCGGCTGCGGCGTCCGTTCATCATCGTGGATGAGGCACACAACGGCCGGACGGACCTGTCCTTCGGAACCTTGGCGAAGTTCCGGCCATCCGGCATCATGGAACTAACGGCGACGCCGGACACCGTCAAGGTGCCGAGCAATGTATTGCATTCCGTTTCCGCCGTGGAGCTGAAGCGGGAGGAGATGATCAAACTTCCGATCCTGCTGGAAACGGAGCCGGACGAGCAGAAGTGCCTCGCGGAGGCGATCAACAAGCGCGACGAGCTGGCGGAAATGGCGCGGGTGGAGGAGCGAAAGGGCGCGCCTTACATCCGGCCGCTGGTGCTGATCCAATCGGAAAAACGCTCGAAGCTAAAAGAGACGCGGGATGCGGACTGGGTGAAGGCGGAGCTGATGAAGAACCACAATATCCCCGAGGAGGAGATCATCATCGCGACCGGCGATGAGCGCGGGCTGGAGCAGGTGGAGAAGGATTTCCCGAAGGGGATTTTTGACGAAAAGTGTCCAGTGAAGTTCATCATCACCCAGCAGCAACTGGCGGAGGGCTGGGACTGCGCTTTCGCCTATATTCTCGTGAGCATGGCGGAACTGAAAAACGAGAAGAGCGTGGAGCAGCTCCTCGGTCGCATCCTGCGGCAGCCGCAGGCGAAGGCACGGGAGACGGTGGCGCTGAACAAGTCTTATGCGTATGTGGTGTCCCGCGAGTTCGGAGAGACGGCCAACATGCTGCGCGATACGCTGGTGGCATCGGCAGGCTTCGACCGGGCGGACGCGAAGGACTTCGTGGCCGCCGCGAAGAAGGAACAGGGCAGGCTGGATCTCGGTAGAGGCCGGGTAAAATTCACGCCGGTGGACGTGAAGCTGCCAGAGAGCCTTGATATTTCCAAAGTCTCCAAGGGGCTCAAGGGGAAGGTGAAGTTTTCCAAGGCAAAGGGCGAATTGCAGATCAACCAACCGCTGACCGCCGACGAGGCTGAGGAGCTGCAAGGAGTGGCGGTGATGGAGGCCACCAAGGAGACGATCCGCCAAGCGGTGGAACATAGCCGGAAGGCGGCGGTCATTTTCGAGACGCCGTCTGAAAAGGGGCTGGATTTCCGGGTGCCACAGATGGAGGTAATGCTCCACGGGGAGCTGCGGCTCTTTGACGAACCGGAGGCGCTGGATTATCCGTGGGCGCTGCCGCTCTACCATGCCAGGCCGACGGATGATGCGCTCAACGAACTCAAGCTGGCTCTACGAATTCGCGACGCGGGAGAGATCGACATTGGCGAAACGGGGCACATGTCGACGAGGTTCCTGCGGGATTTGCAGCGGGACCTCAGCCTGTCGTACGTGCCTGAGCATTGGACGGAGGCGAAGCTGGCGGCGTGGTTCTGTCGGCAGATCCATGACCCGTCGATCACCCATGCGAGCAAGCGGACATTTGTTTCTTCGTGGCTTTCCTCGCTGCTTGCGAACGATGGGATGGATCTTGCGAGGGCAAACCGGCAAAAGTTTCTGCTGCGGAACCTCATCGCATGGCAAGTGGATGACCTGCGGAAGCGGGCGGTGGCAAAGGAGTGCCAGAGCTTCCTCTTCGGCGAGGGTCATGAAGATCGGGTAAGGGTCGGAGCGGAGTATGAGTTCGAGTTTCACCCAGATGCTTATGCGCCAGACAGGCTCTACGCCCCGGAAGGCAAATACGGTGCCTATGAGTTTGAAAAGCACTTCTATCCCAGGATGGGCGACTTCGATTCGAAGGAGGAATTTGCCTGCGCGTGCTGGCTGGACCGGCAGGCATAGGTGAAATTCTGGGTCAGGAATCTCGTGAGGAAAAACGGTATGTCGTTTTTCTTACAGAAGGCAGATGGGAGGTTCTATCCGGACTTCATCTGCAAGCTGGAGGACGGCAGAATCCTCGCGGTGGAATACAAGGGGAAAGACCGCTGGATCGGCGCAAAGGACGACCGCGACATCGGCGATCTTTGGGAAGAGCTAAGTGGCGGGAAATGCCTATTCGTGATGGCGACAGATAAGGACTGGAAGGTGATCTTGGAGAAGATGGGATGACGGCATCAGATTCAATTAAGCCACTAAATGGGGTTATCGCTCACAGATTAACAAAATAAGAACTTATGGCTGATCCGTTTACTCTGACCCCATTTATTAAATATTACTCGTCGGCAACTTCACGAACAGCGGGTATAACCTTCCTTTTGACGGCGGATTTGACTGTTTCTGACAAATCTTTTGCTATTCCTCCAACGTCAACCTTATCGGCCACTTTTGAAATCAACTCGTGGAATGGTGATCCATGATTCGAGTCTTCACCATAAATACGAAGCGGATTCAAAGACATGTTATTAGTTGCGACTTCGAGAAGATCCTTCAGCAAATCTGCATTAACTTCCGCTGCCTCTTTCTTGTATCCTTCGAATGCTAATGCGCTTGCATATTTAAAGCTGTAGTCTTCTCTAATCCTACTGATGTATCCGTATTGTCTAGCTGACATCCAGCCTACCCAGATCAGCGGGGCAATAAGACTAATTTTGACTGCCCAATCAGCTGGCGATGTTACGCCTTCCTTTTGCAAATGAGGAACTATGTAGAATATGCCAGTGATAAATATTCCAAGCATTGCAGATATAAAAATTCCTGCCCATATACCAATTGATAACTTTAGTTCGTCTTTCCTTTCTTTAAAAGAGGCTGCCATTCCATATTTGCTAGCCATGCGCAAAGTCTGCTCAATCACATCTAGATGCTTCTTATTAGTAATCATCATTGATGAACCCTCAGCGAGGATTTTATCGATATTAGCCGATCCTTCCGTGATCATTTGATTTGCACTGGTGGAGCTTTCAGAAACCACTTTTGCGATGTTTGCGGCCCCTTCTGTGCACTCCTTCAAAACCTTCTTTAATTTTTTGTCTGCTGACTCGGCATCTGCTGCCAATTGAACAATTTGAGTTTTCTGTTGAATCGTCTCGCCTTCATATTTGGTGATTGCTTGAGCGTTTACTGTAGCTAACTGAAGGGCCGTAGCGATTTTGTCCTGGTGCTGAAGCATAGAGCTAACCAGTTCTTCGATTTGCTCTCTCCCAGTTTCTGCATCTGACTTGAAACTTTTAATTGTGGTGATATCTGAGAGTAGGCTATCAATTTCGGTTTTTGAAACCTCAAGTGTTCTGGTGACCTTGGTAAGATCTGAGATGGCGTCTTCAACTTGCGATTCCGTTCGAAGTTGATCTGAGCAATAGATCACATAAGAAAGAAAAACTTCATCGTGAATCTTGGTTATTGCGCGAAGAAACTTATCAAAATCATCTGTTTCATTTTTAGTCCCTTGAGATTTTTCAAAATAGGAATTACAAATATCAATCCATGGTTCAATTTTCCGCTTTAGGGTAACGATGGAGAATGTTCCCTTCAGAATTTCAATTCTGTTGGTCAAGCCATGTGCCTCCTCAAGATAAGTTACTAACGCCTCCTTTGATACGCCGGAATAGCCGAGGATATCCTGCCCATCAGGCAATTTTTCCCTAATCTTATTTTTAAGCCTAGTAATCGTAGTGCGAAGTTGTTGCATGAGAAACTTTGTCTATCAAACTATAGCAGAGTCGATGAAATTTTTACTTAGGTAAGAGGGTCGGGCGTAACGAATTCGCCGCGCCAGAGGGCGTCGGCGGCGTGTTGGATGGCGGCGCGGCGGCGATTGATGGAGTTGAGGAGGGTGTCGATGACACTTTTTCGACGTCATTCCGGCGCCGCGGAGGGGCCTTTGGCGAGTTCTTTGTGGTCGGGGACCGAGAGGCTGGCGAGGTGGCCGGGTTTGATTAGGATCAGGTGGCTTCCCCGCTGGCGGGCAAAGGTCCCACCGCCTTTGAGAAATGCTTCACGGGCTTGCCGTCCGCTGATGGTGGGGAGGCTGGCCATGGGGGATCAGGCGACGGCGACTTCCACGAGACGGGTTTCTACGGTGAGTGGCATCCCTAGCTCTGCGCGAACTTCCAGACAGCCAAGAATGGCTTCGTGGATGTTTACCGTCGCCTCGTCTTTAGTTTCGCCCTGACTGATGCAGCCGGGAATGGCTGGGCACCCGGCGATCCAGACGCCGTCCTCATCGCGGTCCAGTGTGATGAGGAATTTCATGGGTGCAAATTGGCATCCAACGGAGAGTTTGGCCAGTTTTTTGACGGAATCGTCGATGTAGATTAAGTGGCAGGCGTTGTGCCGACGGTGGGAGTTCCGTTGTCCTTGTTGCGTTGCGGGCTGCGTTCGACGCGGGAGGCGGCGAGCCAGGCGTGGAGTTTGGCGGGGTTGCGGCGGTAGAGGTTCTGCATCATGGCATCGAGGCGGGTGACTTCCTGGGTGCCCTCGAGGAGAAGGACGCCGATGCTCTCGGTGCTTTCGAGGCCTTTGAGGTTGCCGGCGGTGGTGGCGAGGTTTTTGCCATTGATGGCGTCGCGGTCGGCGCGGAGGTCTTGGACAAAGTCGGCGGGGATGAGCTTGCCGATGAATTTGGCGCGGAGGGCGGCTTTTTCCGCGAGCTGGGCCGGGGTGTCGGCGGGGGCGTCCTCGAGGCGGGCGAGCTGGGAGTCCGCGTGGGTTTTGATGTTGCTCGCGGTGGGTTCGTCGGGGAGGCGGTAGAATCCGATGAATCCGGGCTCGTCGAGATCGATGGCGCGGGCGGTGCGGGCGATGTCCTTGAAGTCGAGCCAGAGGGCGTCGAGCAGGGTCTGGAGGCTGGCGGGGCCGCGGAGTTGGCCGACTTTG
>JAYTLO010000060.1:0-1410 GCA_043729385.1 Akkermansiaceae bacterium | reverse complement strand
CCTGGGCCGATGGTGGCCATCGCGAAAATCGGCGCAGACACCGGCAGGACCATCCTATGGTCGTTGGCCATCGGCCTGCCGACGGCCCTGATCACCGGGCCGATCCTCGCCCGCTGGGTGGCGCCGCGGGTGCCTGTCGCGCTCGGCGGGCTCGGTGCGGAAGCTTCAGGAAAAGCCGCCGCACCTCGGCCACCCGGATTTGCGCTGAGCTTATTCACCATGCTGCTGCCGGTGATCTTGATGCTGTTAGGCACCGCTGCGGATGTGACACTTGCGGTGAACGACCCACTGCGGCAGATCGCGAATTTCATCGGTGCGCCAGTGGTGGCCATGCTGATCGCGGTGTTAGTTTCGTTCTGGTCCTTTGGAACGCATTGCGGGCTAACAGGCGCGCAGATTTTGAAATTCACCGAACAATGTGTCGGTCCCGCAGCGAGCATTTTCCTAGTCGTCGGTGCCGGCGGTGGATTTAGCAAAGTGCTCCAAGACTCGGGTGTGGGAAATGCCATCGCCGGACTTGCGATGCAGATTCCCGTCACCCCCATTCTCCTAGGCTGGATCATCGCCGGGCTGTTGCGGATCGCGGTCGGTTCAGCCACCGTGTCCATCACCATGGCGGCGGGCTTGATGTTGCCCATCATCGAAGCTCGGCCCGACACCAACCGCGAGTTGCTAGTCCTGGCGATGGGGGCAGGTTCACTGATTTTCTCCCACGTCAACGACTCTGGCTTCTGGTTTGTGAAAGAGTATTTTGGGATGACCATCTCGCAAACGTTGAAGACCTGGACCGTCGTCGAGACTGGCATCGCCGTCGTCGCGATCACCATCATTCTAGCGGCGAACTCCTTCCTCTGAGCTACGCGAAATAAGTGTCCTCGTGCGAATACGGCGGTGCGCAGCAGCATAGAAACCGCAGCGGCTCGATGGCGCGGATCTGATGCCACGCTCCAGCCGGAATCAGAATCGCATCACCCGGCGAAACCTCGCGCTCGATCCCGTCGATTTCCATAAGCCCGCACCCACGGGTTAGGTAGTAAAGTTCCTCGCTGACTCGGTGGTAGTGGCGCTCCGTTTCACCGCCTGCTGCCAATGTGGCTTCGGCCAAGCTCTGATTGCGGACTGGTGCGTTAGAGAGATCTAGCAGGCTGCGGATCGTCGAGCCATCCTTGGTGGTGAAAGGCACTTGCTGCCCGTGGTTGCGGATTTCCATGCGCCAAGGAAATCAGCTCGCCCGCCCGAGATCAACGGGGGAAATAGGCCGCTCGGCGTGTAAGTGAAATCGCATAATCTGCCAGTAAGGAGGGCGGACATTTCTTGCTTCTTGGAACTGATGTAGGCTTTCCCTGCTTCCGAAGAGGGCGTTAAGTCTTCTTCGTTAGGACCGCAAGGGCTCCCCCTTTCCACGGCAGT
>JAYTLO010000059.1:0-5070 GCA_043729385.1 Akkermansiaceae bacterium | reverse complement strand
TCGATGGCGCGGGCGGTGCGGGCGATGTCCTTGAAGTCGAGCCAGAGGGCGTCGAGCAGGGTCTGGAGGCTGGCGGGGCCGCGGAGTTGGCCGACTTTGAAGGCGTTGAGCTTGCCGGAGAGGGTGGCGACGTTGGCGAAGCGGGCGATGGCTTCGCACCCGGCGGGGAGGTCTGAGTGGTTCTCGATGCCGAAGGTGTTCACGCGGTCGAGGCGGTCGTGGCGGAGGATGTCGCGGTCGTTCATGGGGAGGGGTGGATTAGGGTTTTGGAAGTTGCTAGAAAACTGTCGGACGGATCCGGGGACGGCAAGAAGCATCGTGCGACGGGACAGAAAATGCGGAGGGGCTGCGGGATTGGTTTTTCATAAAATCCGTGCAAGGTGTTGATGGGTAGTTTGTTGGAAGCGGGTTTCCGGCGAGTAAAATCTCCCCAGCGGCGAAGTGGGACTTACTCGGTGGCGATGTGGAACCTGGCGGGTTATGATGTGGAGCCTGTCAGGGTATGAAGTGGAACTTGTCGGGCTGCGAGGTGGGATCTGTCCGGTGATGGACTGGAACCTACCTGGTGGTGAATTGGGACATATCCGGCGACCCATTGGGAGTGACCGGGCGATGAAGTGGAAGCTACGCGGCGGCGAGGTGGGACCTGCCCGGCAGCAAGTGGGACCTGCCCGGCGGCGGGGCGGGAGCGACCCGGTGGTGATGAGGGGACGCCACGGACGAGGGCTTGTCCTGAGATATCGCAGGTTCTACTCTCCGCCAGTCATGAATCTCATCGTCAAGGAAACCATCACCCGCTGCCGCGCAGCGGGACTCCGCCGCACCAAGGCACTGGAGGAACTGGTGAGCACGCTGCTAGAAAGCCAGCGGCCCATGACTCTATCCGAGCTCTCCGCCTCCAAGCGCCTCACCGACCAGTGCGACAAGGCCACCGTTTTCCGCCTGCTCCAGCGGCTCACCGAGCACGGCGTGGTCCGCCGCCTCGGCCTGCATGAGCGCGCCGCGTATTTCACGCTGCTCGTGCCGGGAAATCACAGCGACTACCTAATTTGCACCAGTTGCGGCAGCATCGAGCCGATCCAAGCTCCCTGCCCCGTCCATCAACTCGAAGATGAGATTCGCGAAAAAACCGGCTACCGGAACCTCTATCATGAGCTGGAATTCTTCGGCGTGTGTCCGAAATGCGCGTGAGGAGAAGGGACGCCCTCGTCCCTTCGCATGCAAGGTTGACCTCCCCGCAAATCCCTGCCACATCCCCGCCGCGATGTTTCCCGTCACCTCACTCCGAGTTAAAATTTCCGCCGCCAAGATTTGGCGGCTGGCGTTGGCGCACGGAGCTTGAAGACGGACTCACCCATCCGCACGACTCTCCGGAACGCCCGCCAAGTGGCAGGTTCCGGGGAAACTAACGAGTCCCTCCTGTCGCCCGGACGTTCCGGTTTCTACCAGAAACCGCCATGCCCCTAAAGACCGATGACTCCTTCGACCGCCGCAGCGTGCTGCTCATGCTTGGCTCGGTGGTCCTGTTTGCCGCGAACACTTTACTAGTCCGCGCCGTCGCCCTGCACACCCCCGCCGCAGACGGTTGGGTTGCCACGATTTTCCGGGGTGGCGTCGGGCTGTTAGTGGTCTTCGCGCTTTACGGTTGGGGCCGTGGCCTTGAACCGAAGCGCCTATTCCGGGGGAAATTGATCACCGCCCGTGGCGTCGTCGGCGCGCTGAGCATCGTGGCATTTTACGTGACCATCGTGAAACTCGGAGCCGCCCGCGCGGTCATTCTCAACCTGACCTACCCGATTTTCGCCTCCGCCATTGCGGCCATTTGGCTCAAGGAAAAGCTCAGCCGCGCCGCCATGCTGTGGATGCTCGTCGGCTTCGCGGGGCTGGTCATTTTCCTCAGTGACGACGGCCAATTGCTGCGCCCGTCCCCCTACGATTTGCTCGCCCTCGTCGGCGCAGTAGGCTCGGGCTGGGTGGTCGTCATCATCCGCCGCCTCCGGCACGAGGAACACCCGGCCACCATTTACGCCTCGCAGGCACTCTACAGCCTGATCATTGCCGCACCGTGGGCGGGAAAAATTTCCTCCCTGCCCTCACCCGCGTGGCTTGGACTCGTCGCGGGCGCGGTGATCGTGACCATCGCGCAGCTGATCATGACGCGGGCCTATCAGTTCATGTCCGTCTCGCGCGGCTCGTCGTTGCAAATGCTTCTCCCGCTTGCCACCGCGGTGGGCGGCTACTTTTTCTTCGGCGAGACATTTCACCCTGCGGAAATCGCCGGCGCGCTGCTCACCCTGCTCGCCACCTGGCGGGTCGTCGCCAGCCGCTAGATTTTCTCGCTTCGCGATTCCCCCGCCGGATGCATACAGTCCGCCCCACGATGCAGTGCCCGTTTTGTCAAACTCCGCTAGAAGCCGCTGCCCACGAATGTCCGGCGTGCCTGCTCACGTTTCCCCGGACGAGTGCCATGGTCGGCCCGCTGCCCCGGCTCACCCCGATGGTCGCAGACACCACCGACCTGCTTCCTCAGCCGGATGACGCGAAGTTGAAAAAGCGCATCATCCGCGTCCAGCGCCGCTTCCCGCAGCTCGTCCTGCAAGTGGTCATCCACGCCTTCCCCGCCGAGCATCCGTTCGCCATGCACGCCTTCTGGATGTTCAATGCCGCCAACTTCGCCGGCAACATCCGCCGCGGTAAAGACAACCACGCGTTGTTAGTCGCGCTCGATCCCGTCCGCCGCGAGGCCGCCATTACCCCCGGCTACGGGCTAGAAAATTGCCTCAAAACCGAGACTCTCGATCATCTGCTAGAACTCGCAGCACCCGCATGGGAAGCCGGCCGCTGGGCGGATGGCATCCTAGGCGTACTCGATGGACTGGACATGCTGCTAGAGTCCATCGCCATCCCAGAAGAAGCCCCCGAGCACGGAGAATTCTAGTCTTGGAAAGTGTCCCGGCTGTCTCAGCCGGGAGCGGAGACTCGGAATCCGGCTGAGACAGCCGGAACACACTCCACAAAACATCACCCGAACGCCTTCAAGAACCCCACCTCGATCGCTAACGGCTCAAACGCATTTGTCTCCAGCGTGCGCCGCAGCGAGTCCAGCGCCTCCATCCGCTTGAGCAAGCGTCCTTCCGTTTCCCCATCCGCGATTGCCTTAAGCGCCGGTGCCGAGCCGGGAAAATCCAGCCCACCGGCATTCACCTTGAGCCGCAGCAGATCCGCCATCCACGCCATCAGCACATCGAATAACCGGTTCCGCGAATCCAAATATTCGGCCTCCGCCGCCGCTTTGTGGAAATCTTCGCGCTCTTTCAGCCAGCGCCCATCCGTGGAATCTCGGTAAGCCACCACCTCCTCCTTCTCCGCCGCCTTCGCCGCAGCATCCGCCTCCTCGCGGTACTCCGCTAGAAATGAGGTGAACGCCGCCTTCAGATGCAGCGCCGCAATCGGCGTGCCGAATCCCCTCACCGCCACCGCATTCAGCGCACTCACCAACTCCGCCCCGCCATGCGCCAGCAGCGGATCGCCGCCTAGTAAAGGCAGCCGCGTGCAGCGCGAAATCACCGTCGGCAGCAGTCGTTGTGGGTTCGCCGTCAGCAGCAGCAGCAGCGTATTGCGCGGCGGTTCTTCCAAAGTTTTGAGAAATGCGTTCGCGGCTTGGTCGTTCATCCGGTCCGCCTCGGTGATGACCCCCACCTTGCACGCCCCGCCCGGTGCCGCGAGATGCAGCGTTTGTTCCAGATCGCGGATCTCATCCACCCCGATCCGCCGCGACTTCATCCGTGGACGGATGATCCGCACCCAGCCGCTCTCCAGCTCATCGAGCGGCGGAGTTTCCACCACCACCGGCTCGCCAAATAAATCGAAGCCACCGCCCGCCGCCGCCCCGTTCACGCGCTGGATCACCCGCGCCGCCAGCCTTTCCTTACCGCTGCCATGCGCTCCACTGATGAGAAACGCGTGCGCCAACCGCCCACGCTCGTGCGCCGCTGAAATTAATTCGAATGCCCGTTCTGCCAAATACGCCATGCGCCGTCATCGTCTCCCGAACCCCCGCCGAGGCAATCCGAAAACCGCCGCAGCCGCTATTTGCACCGAGAGAAACGCACATCATTCATACCTTCGCGCCAGAACTCTCCTTCACCGCAGCAACCATTTCCTCCACGCCCTGCTTTATCTCGCCCACTTGAGGATGGACATCTTTGATCAGGTCGTGCTCCTCCTGGGAGAGTTTCTCAATCCTTTGAGTTTGTCGGCGGAGTTCGGCCAAGAGATCGTTCTGATTGGTGGAAATCCGGTGCATCCACCAAAAGCAGACGCCCCAGCAAATTGTGCCTACGATGGTCATCCAGAAGGCGAGGTAATTCAGGTCCATGGCTGGCAACATAGTTAGGGAAACCGGTTTGGCAAAAAGGGAGAATCTCAACCCGCGAGGGAGCCGACCAATGCATTCATTTTCAGAAGCGAGTCAGCATCCGGCCAATCCTACCTAACGGGCAGCAGACTTAAGTTCGCCAAAGCGTTTCAGCATCTCTTCAAGGCGTGCCTTGTGTGCAGGGACTTTGGCCAGATCGTTTTCCTCCCGAGGGTCAGCTCGTCAAAGCTTCGCTATTCCATAGCAACGGGAGATCACGCTTGGAAGCCTCGTTTCCGACCATTTATCGATTCTCTTAGCTTCTGGGATCGGCGCAAAAAAGTCGGACAAGTTTCCCTGTCCGACTTCTTTGATTGATGAGGCTTGGCGGTTAGAAACCGCCGCCACGATTTACATCATGCCGCCCATGCCGCCGTGGTCGTGACCACCCCCGCCGCCGCCTGCCGGCTCCTTGGAAGGAAGGTCGGTGATGAGGCACTCGGTGGTGAGCAGGAGTCCAGAGATGGACGCTGCGTTCTGAAGCGCGGTGCGAGTGACCTTGGTAGGATCGACCACGCCGGAAGCTATGAGGTCTTCGAACTTGTCGGTCGCGACGTTGTAGCCTTCGCCACCTGTGCCTTTTTTCACTTGCTCGACGATCAACGCTGCCTCGCGGCCGGCGTTTGCAACGAGCTGACGGAGTGGCGATTCGA
>JAYTLO010000058.1:0-5593 GCA_043729385.1 Akkermansiaceae bacterium | reverse complement strand
GCCTGGGCCTTGAACTCGGGTGTATACTGCTTTCGTGGTTTGCTGGGATTCATGAGCGGATTCTGGTGCTTTCCGGTCCAGAAATCTAGCGCACCTCATAATGCGTCGAGGAGAGGGGCCATCCAACGCACAAATTCTGCTTTTCCTTTTCGTTTCATTGTTTTTTATCTAATCGTTCTATTGACCCATATGCGGTCGGCTATTAAATAGAGCCGTCGATCCGCATAACAATTTCCAAAGCCTTCTGTTACAGCACTTTTTAATCAGAGTGATGATGGCGCACCAAGAATGAATGCGGACAGATGGATTTGGTTTTCCTATTTCACCGCAGCCCCAGCACCTTCGGCGGACTCGCATTTCCGAACCGATCCAACGCCGTCACTGCGATGGCATCCGCGCGGGGGATGGAAATCGACTGCGCGCTGGCTGGCAGAATTCTCACGGTGCGCCAGGTGCCGCTAGATTTCGCCTGCACGGCGATTTTTGCGGTGCTGCCAGCAGGGGTCCATCGGATGAGTGTGTTAGCACCTTCGACTGCCGCGCTGGCGGCGGGTGAAGCTGGGGCTTTGCTGCTAAGCCACGGCATCGGCGGGATGGCGGCGGGTTGGGTGTAAGTGCTTGTTAGTTTGGTGGCGATGCCGCCTTGGTTTCTAACGAGGCTCTTCGCGCTCCAGTGGATGTGGCCGTTCCAGTTCTTGCCGATTCTGCGGCTGAGGTCGATCTGGTTGGTGATTTCCGAGGCCGGGCGATTGTCTTCTTTGCCGCCGATGCGCTCGGTGGCGATGCCGGGCCAGACCGGGCGCGAGCCTTGCTGCCGCCACCAACTCAGGAGCGTGGAGAAACTTTGTTTCTGCGGTGAATTCGGCCAATAGAGCTGCGGCGCGAGGTAATCGACCCAACCGTTTTGCAGCCATTTCCGCGAGTCGCCGGCGAGCTGCTCGTAGCTGTCGATGCCGGCCTCAATGCCGCCGGGTACGCCGGGTCGCCAGATGCCGAACGGGCTGATGCCGACGCGCACCCACGATTTCTGGCGCTTTACCGCTGCGTAAAGGTTGCTCACGAAACCATCGACATAGCTGCGGCGCTCGGCGGGACTTTTGCCATCGGGAAATCGCAGGTTGCCGGACGGATAGGGGTAGAAATAATCGTCGAGGTGCACGCCATCGACATCGTAGCGTTTCACCACGTCGAGGATCACATTGAGCGCGCGCGAGCGGGTGCTTTCGCTGGCGGGATCGCACCAAGTCATGGTGCCGAAGCGCTTCGTCGTCTGCGGCGCGGTGCGGGTGACATGGTTGCTGGCGACTTGTTGGGAATTGTTAGAAAGGGCGCGAAACGGATTGAACCACGCGTGGACCTCGATCCCACGGGCGTGGGCCTGCTGGATGCAGTAGGCGAGGGGATCGTAGCCGGGCGACTGGCCCATCGTGCCAGTTAGACTGGAGCTCCACGGCTCGAGGCTGGAGGCGTAAACCGCATCGCACTGCGGGCGGACTTGGAACACCACCGCGTTCATTTTCAGCGCGGCAAGCTTGTCGAGGATGCCGCGCAGCTCAGCTTGCTGGGCACTCGCGCCGAGGCGTGGCGAACTGGGCCAGTCGAGGTTGTAAATGGTGGCGATCCACGCCCCGCGGAACTCGCGGGCGAGGGCGGGCGGGCGCTCGTCCACCGGTGCGTAGTTTTGGGCGTAAGCGGTGGCGAATGTTAGGGAAAGGAGAGTGGCGATCAAGCGAAGCATGGCTCGCAGGATGGGTGGATTTTAAACGGCGGGCAAGTCGTGATAGGGGGCATGGACGTCTCGTCCATGCGCGGGGACAAGACGTCCCCGCCCCTTAGGAAACGCCTTGCGTGGCGACCAACCCGGAGCGCCCGTCGATTTCCGCCATGACGAGCGGGTGCACCGGGATGGTTTCACGGCGCGTTAGAATCTCCCGCGCGAGGTCATCCATGCGGACGAAACGCACGCCCTTGTCAGCTAACGCAGTCATCAACTCCCGAAACAGCGGGCGCTTCATCATGCCCTCGATCTCGGCGTGGATCGTTAGGGTGTTAGGTCTGTCATTTCGCAGTAGGCTGAGGTAGTGCGCGACGATTTTTTCCTCGGGAAACTCCGGTCGTCCTAGCAGTTCATCAAAGGTCGGCAAGGTGCTTGGGATCTCCACCGTCTTGAAAACCCGCCCGTCGATCTCCGGGAAAAAGGCGGACTCACCCCGCGTGTCGCTAGCGTAGAGCAGCCCGGCCTCGTCGTAAACCTGTCGGCTGTTAGCGGTGGCTTGCCAGCCGGGAGCACCCGCAGTGGCGGCGTCTTGGCCGAAGATCCGACGGTATTCGTCGAGTGCGCGGGCGAACTCGTCGCGCACCTGTTGGAGCGACATCTTGAACAAATGATCCTGCCACTTGAAATGGTCGTTGCAGTGGATTCCCGTTTCGAATCCGGCGTCTCTAATATTTCGCATCACGTCGGCATGGCGCTTTCCGATGTGCGGCGCGGGCAGCAGCGTCCCGTTGAGCAACGTGCGGATTCCATACATCTGGACCACGCTGGTGCGGCTTACTTTTTGGAAAAACCCCGGGCGGAACACCCGGCGGATCGCCTTGCCGGTGTTGTCCGGGCCGAGCGAAAACAAGAAGCTCGCTGGCGCTGAAAACTCTTCTAGCAGAGCCGCCAGCGCGGGCACGCCTTCTCGCGTCCCGCGGTCCGTATCCACATCCACCTTCAGCGCGACAATCATGGCTCGGCAGTTAGATCGTAGTCCTTTTGCTTGAGGTGATAGTCGAGCGTCAGGCGGATGGCGGTCTTCAGATCGACCTTGGGTTCCCAACCGAGGGCTTCCTTCGCCGCATTGATCGACGGCACGCGGGTGTGGATGTCCTGATAGTATTTACCAAAATATTCCATCGAGGAAACCGTCACCACTTGCGCGTTCTCCGCGTGGTCGAGGTAGTCAGGATACTCCTTGAAGGCCTCAATGATGATCTTCGCGAGGTCGGCGACTGAGACATTGTTATTGGGATTTCCAATGTTGAATATCTTGCGCGAGGCCGCGCCGTCTTTGTTCTCGATGATCCGTAGTAAACAATCCACGCCGTCTTCAATGAAAGTAAACGAACGGCTTTGCGAGCCACCGTCCACGAGTTGGATCGGTTTTCGGAAGATCACATTACTAATAAATTGAGTAAACAATCGCGAGCTGCCTTCTTTGGGTTCCATCACATTATCGAGCTTCGGTCCGATCCAGTTGAAGGGACGGAATAAGGTATAGTCGAGATTGTCGCGCACACCATAAGCATAGATCACGCGGTCTAGCAGTTGTTTGGAAGCGGCGTAGATCCAGCGTTGTTTGTCGATGGGACCGTAAACCATGTTACTCGTCGCCTCATCGAGCACATCCTCGGGTGACATGCCATAGACTTCGGAAGTGGACGGGAAAATGAGCCGCTTCTGATACTTCACGCATTTCCGGGCGATCTCAAGATTTGCCTCGAAATCTAATTCAAATACACCGATCGGATTCTTCACATACTGCGCTGGGTTGGCGATGGCGACGAGTGGGATGACCACATCGCATTTCTTAATATGATACTCGATCCACTCGCGGTTGATGGTGATGTCACCCTCGACGAAGGTGAAACGATCGTGATCTAGCAAGTGAGTGAGCTTGTGGTCGCCCACATCCATGCCGAAGACTTCCCAATCTTTCTGGCCGAGGATCGTGTCGATCAGGCTGCTGCCGATGAAGCCATTGGCTCCGAGGATGAGAACTTTAAGCGGATTTTTTGACATGGAATTGGTGCGTTAGAATGTGGAACCCACCTCAAATGCAGGAGCGGGGACGCCGCGCCATTCGACGCGGGTGAGCTGGAGTGCGCCATCGCCAGTGGCGACGATGAATGGATCGAGCGAGAGGATTTCGCCGGGGACCGATGATGAAACAGGCGAGACGACTGTGCCCCTTTCTTCGGCCCACCAGACCATGAGACGTGCTCCGCCGTGATCGGTGAAAGCGCCCGGATAGGGATCGGTGACGGCGCGGATCAGGTTGAAAATCTCCGTGGAGGAACGAGTCCAGTCGATGCGGCCGTCCTCGGGTTTGCGGCCGCCGAAGTAAGTGGCTTGGGATTCGTCCTGCGGGGTCTCGATGACTGAGCCTGTTAGTAAATCGTTGATCTGGCGGGCCAGCACGGTGCGGGCGCAGGGCATGACTTTGCGGAACGCTTGCTCGGCTGTGTCTAGCGGGGAAATTTCCACGCCTTCCTGATCGACCATCGCTCCGGCATCGGCGCGTTTCACCATCCGGTGGAGCGTCATGCCGATGCGGGTCTCTCCGTGGAGGACGGCCCAGTTGATCGGTGCGCGGCCACGGTATTTCGGCAGCAGCGAGCCGTGCATGTTGTAGGCACCGAGCGGTGGTAGATCCAGAATCGGCTGGCCGATCATGTGGCGGTAGTAAACGGATAGAATCAAGTCCGGCTGCATCGCCGCGATCTTTGAGATCCATTCTGGCGTATTCACCGACTCCGGGGTGAAAACTGGAATTCCCTTCTCAAGCGCGGCGATGGCTGGCGTCTTGAACCAGATTTTTTCATCCGGGTGATCCTCGTGGGTGATCAGGCCGATGACGTTATCGCCGCGCTCTAGCAGCAGATCGAGGCAGGTGTAGCCGACCTCGCTGTAGCCGAAAAATAGGATGCGTGGCTTGCTCATTCGCGAGTTTCTAAAATGTGATGGACGTGGTAGCGGGCGCGATTTCTAACGACCTGGTAGGTCCGGCCCATGTATTCACCGATCAGGCCGATGCCGACCATGCACACGCTGATCAGGAAAAACAGGATGCCGAACAACGTGAAAATCCCGCCTTCTTCCGGGCCGATGTAGAGACGACGGGCACCGAGAACGATCACCATCAGAAGCGAACCTGCGGAGCAGAGCATCGCGAAAATCGTGAAGAGCTGGAGCGGCGCGGTGGTGAAATAGGTGATGAGATCGAAGTTGAGCCGGATGAGTTTATACACCGAATAGTTAGACGCGCCGGAGTGGCGTTCCTCGTGGGCGACGGGGATTTCAGTCGGCCGCTGCGCGAGGCTGTAGGCCAGCGCTGGGATAAACGTATTGACCGCGCCGCTGCGGACGATGCCATCGACCACGCCGCGCGAGTAGGCGCGGAGCATGCAGCCCTGGTCGGTCATTTCGATTTGGGTCATATGGCGGCGCACCCAGTTGACGAGTTTCGAAATGTAGCGGCGGAAGGCGCTGTCCTGGCGGTTCTGGCGTGCTCCGCCCACGCAGTCGTAGCCCTCGTCGGTCTTGACTAACAGCGCAGGAATTTCCTCGGGCGGGTTTTGCAAATCGGCGTCGAGCGTGATGATGATTTCACCGCGCACCCGCTCGAAGGCGGCCATGATTGCCATGTGCTGGCCATAGTTCGCATTGAACTCGATGACGCGTGTGACGTCTGGCCGGGCGGCGTGTTGCGCGGCTAACAACTCGCTCGAACGGTCCGCGCTGCCGTCGTTGGTGAAGATGATTTCATAACTGCGGCCAAGCGCATCTAGGACCGGATAGAGCCGGGAAAACAGGGTGGGTAAATTTCCC
>JAYTLO010000057.1:0-1980 GCA_043729385.1 Akkermansiaceae bacterium | reverse complement strand
CCGCAAATCCACCTTGGTGGAATCGACCGGGTGATTGTGTTCGTCGAAGAGCGGCTTCACCGAGTCTTCGTACTTTTCGTTGCCGGGAACGAATATATAGCTTAATCGTAAGGACCGGATAATGGGAAGGAAGGAGGGCCGAACCCCATTGTTAATTGGAATTCGGCCCTTATCATCTGACGATAATCAAGGACGGCTTTCAGAGGGCAGCCAGCCACGCCAACAGATCGGCGTCGCGTTTCCAGCGGGGTGGCTTTCCCGGTCTGGCTGACTTGTCGACCTTCTCCAGAGCCTTTCGTTTCGTCTCGACGCTGGCGCGCGCGTAATGATTGGTCGTGTCCAGGCTGGCGTGACCGAGCCAGCTGCGAATGACTGTGACATCGACTCCCGCGGCCACAAGCCCAACGGCGGCGCTGTGTCTAAACGTGTGCGGGGAGATGTTCTTTTCAGCCAACGATGGAGTTTTCTTCGTTGCGGCTTCGACGTACTGATTCAGCTTGAACCGAACACCCGCCGCTCCCAGAGGCTGTCCATAGCGGTTGACGAAGATTGGCTGGTCTGCCTCCCGCGGGCGCCGTTTTAGAAGGGCTTTCAGGAGTGCGACGGTTTCCGGCCATAGCGGACAGATGCGCTCTTTCCGGCCTTTCCCCATGAGTCGGACATGGGCGGGCGATTCCAAGCGAAGGGCGCGCGGGCAAAGGTCCAGAGCTTCTTGAATCCGTGCGCCGGTGTTGTAGAGTAGCGCGAGCAACGTATGGTCGCGTTGGCCCTCGATTATAGTACGATCCGGTTGCGACAGAATCGCGGCAACCTCATCCGTCTCCAGATAGCAGATCTCGCGTTGTGTCCCGCGCTTTACAGGAATACGGAGCACTTCCGCGCACTGCGCCGCCGCCAAGGGATCCCTGTCAATCAGGAATCCAAAGAAACTCCGGAGAGCGGCCAAGCGGCAATTCCGCGTTCCGATCGAAACCTTGCGCTCCTCTTCGGTGTGTTTTAGAAAGAGGAGCACCTCGGTCGCTGTCAGGTCGGACAGCCCGAGCGCCGAGACGGGTTTGCCTTTCCGCGCGGCGACGTGCCGGAGAAACAAACGCCAGGTGTCGCGATAAGAAATGATTGTGTGATGCGAGGCGTTGCGCTGCTCTATCAACCATTGATGGAAGAATGCGTGCAACAACGAAGAGAATAGTGTTTCTTTCATTGGGCTCCTCCATCCGGAGTGCAAACCGCGCCGGCGCCAAACTGGCGGAACCGCTCACTGGCGTGCTGAAGCAGTTCCTGCGTTATGGTGAGGTAGACCAGCGTCGAGTTGATGTCTTTGTGGCCGAGGTATGTGGCCAGGTAAGGGAGGCGCGACTGCGGATTGACCCCCTCTCGATACCACGTCAGCATGCGGTTGAACACAAAGGAGTGCCGGAGGTCGTGAATGCGCGGGCCTATCTTGCCGTTTTCCGGCTTTACCCCGGCCCGTCGAAGCACGCGGACCAGCAGCTTGCCGGCCATCACCTGCGAGTATCGTCCGGCTGCTTGCGGATGCCAAAATAGGGCAGCGGAAGGTTCGCCGGGCGCGCCCGCTTGTTCACGAGCGTCGAGGTACGACCGAAGAGCGGCGGCGGCGCTGTCGGAGAGTGGCAACCGGCGCGACTTGAAAAACTTCGTCCCACAGACCTCGATGGCTCGGTCTTCCATGTCCACATCGCCCACGTTTAAGCGCACAATCTCACCGATTCTGAGACCGGCGCAGTAGCCCAGCACCAGCATCGTGTGTACCGATTGTGGCCGTAACGGCGATTTCGGAGAGGGGAGGCGCAGCGCTGTTTCCAACAGTGAGCGGATCTCCTGTTCGCTAAACAAATAAGGTTGCCGGTGCCGTTTTCGCGCTTCCTGGGCGATTCTCTTGTCCCACGGAATGGTTTCGGTCATGGGATCGGTCCGTGACAGTGCCTTGGAAAGCAATCTGCCCGTGAGGTGGCACTCCAG
>JAYTLO010000056.1:0-31188 GCA_043729385.1 Akkermansiaceae bacterium | reverse complement strand
CCAACCGAGCCACCGTCGGGGACGCGGAAGCTGAGAGTAATTCCGCTTTCGCTTTTTGTAATCCGGGCTGCCGCTTTCGCGCCATCCGAGCCGTCGCGCGGGTTCAAGGCGAAGAGTTTTTCCGCAGCGTTCGGAAGCCCGTCTTCATCGGGGTCGGCATCAGGTCCTGAAATCTCGGGGTCTTGTCGTTCGAACTCGTCAAAATGGGTTTCAGTCCACGCATCGTTATAGGTTAGGTAGGTAAAATCCACGCTCTGCGGAATTCCTTTCCGTCCCGTGGCATCCACAGGAATGACCTGCAAAACATGAGGAGAGCCGAGTTGGAGGCTGCCTTTTCCATGGCGCACCCGGAAATCCACGAGGCTTGCTGGACTGGTCGCGTTCTGGCTGTTTGACGCGACAACATTTCCGCCAATTGCGATTCGGTATTCTAGAGACAAAATCTGCGGGGCGGGGGAAATTTGTTCTAATCTATAGAACGCTCTCCAAACCGGATGCCCCCAGCGTTCGTGCGAATCCTTGAACCGGATGCCCAGGAGATGGACACCCTCACCCAGTGCGGCGAGTTGGCCTGAGGTAAGGATGACAGTGGTGGTTTCCGCCGTCATTCCAAATCCAGTCCCGTTGCCAGCGCCCGGATCGACGTTGAGGAACCATTCCCCGGTAGCAAGCGTTGCAGGAACTTCCGGCGCATCTTCACGATAAAAAGTCCGCCAAACGGTTTGTCCCCAGTCTCCATCCAAGTCGCGGAAACGGATACCCAACAGGTGCGCTCCCGGGGCAAGTGCGTCTATCACGTTCGCGGGAATACCGACTGAAGACATGGCTGCAGCCGCGAAAGGCGTCCCAGCACCAACGCCGGGTTCCTGATCTAGAAACCACTCCCCTTGGTTCAAACCGGCCGCAACCGCGTGACCGCCGAGAATTGGCAGCAACAAAAACCGACACCTGTTCAATTTCATAGTAGCATGAAGTTAGAGAATCAGTCGCGAGCTTCCGCCTGAACTTCAAATGTCAGGCCCGTCGAGTCCGGCACCAAAGTCGGCATGGCCAAGGCCTTGATCCGTGGAATTGCGGGGATCCCGCTGATCACGTAAGGCGAAGAACCGCCAAACATTCCCATGTCGGTCCCGTTGGCACCGGCACCTATCGCGATACTGAAGGGTTTGAGGCGATAGCCCGTATCTGAAAGCGCACCATATTCTACGGACATCTCGAACGTGTCAGCGAGAACGCCACCATTTATGTTCCCATTGCCAGGTGGTAAAATACCACTGCCCATCACCAAGCAATTGCGGATGGAACCTCCAGTGTAGGTGGTTGAAAAAGCTCTCGTGATGATGGAATTGGCGACTGTGTTCGCCGCTCCGAATGAATGTGTGGAGCCTGCCGTAATCCCGATCACGCAGTGGTCAACCGATGAGCCGGATCCTTGGATATTGAATGAATAGAAATAGCAACTGCTCACAACATTCTGACTACCCAGAAGCTGGACCGCCCTTTCGGAATAGCATTGGGATATCAAGTGCCTACTGCCATACAAAACCCAATCGTTGCTATAGGAACGACAACGCATGATGGCCAATTCATCGCATGAGTTTATGCCAGGAGAGATGTTAATATCAAGAGTCAAACCTTCCAGTCTCGCTCCACTTGCTCCCGGAGACACCGAAACTGAAAGAACTGCTGATTGACCCCATCCCTCGACTCCATTGGAACTGAGGAAGTAGCCTGGGCCGCGAATCGTGACCCGTTTTGCGAGGGACAAATTGCCATATTCCGATTGCGAACCCACCAACAGAATTACGTCGTCGGTTGCGGCTGCATCCACGGCCTCCTGCACTGTCCGAAAGTCAGCCGGGCGGGAAATGTTGTTATCCACCGTCCAGGTGGCGGCTGGCGCGACGGTTGTGACCAGGGCGAAGCTGAAGAGGATACGTGTTAGTTTTTTCATGAGACAATTTGTATTAGTTATAATGTTAGAGATGCGATGCCCGGTGGCGACGGAACGTGAGAGGCAAGGCGGCTAGCGCAAGCAGGAAGGACGACGGCTCGGGAACCGGAGAGAATCCCCAGCCGCTGTTGAAATTAGTGATGCCGCCGTCGGTGGAACGGGTGATTGGCAACATCAGGAGGTTGTCACCGGTTTCCGACACATGGGGATCGAGACCGAGAACGGGGCCGAAGCCACTCACGGAAATGCTGCCGAAATAGGCGGTGAGAACTTCCTGGGTGGTGACGGGGTTGGCGGCGGTGGCGTCAGCGTAGGTCAGGAGGAAACTGCCGCCGGTGAGGTCAATGGTGGAACCGGTGAAGGGAGTGCCTGCGAGGTGCTCGGAGCGCGAGGCGAAGAGATGGACGAGGGACCCGGAGCTCTCGATTTCCGTTTCCCGCAGGTAGTTCGCGATGAGCGTGCTGTTTTCCAGATCCACCGGTGACGGAACCCCCGAGGCATCGCCGAGGATTCCTCCGCGTGGCGGGAAGCCGAGGTTGATGGCGGAACCGATGAGGGTGAGCGAGCCGGTACCGAGATGAATCTGGGTGGTGGCGGCGGGGACAGAGAATTGGACGCTGGTGGCGCTCAGGGCGTAGTTCAGCGCGGTGCCGGTGGTGAAGTTGGAGGGAGGCGCGAAGGTGGAATTCCTCCAGGCTAATGAATTGAAAAATAGCCCGGTGCTTCCCCCGGACCAAACGAAGGGACCGGTTTGCGATGGGCTGATGTCGGTGTTGTAGATGTCGGGCGGTGCGATAATGACGGGCGGTAGTTGGGGGATCAGGGGAAAGCTGCCGGGTCCACCAAGTGTCGGGCCGATGGGACCTTGGCCGGGGAAGTCGAGGGGATTGGGCTGCGAGGTCACCTGGGCTTGCGCTTCGGTGAAGATGGTGGCCGCGAGGAGGGTGGGGGCGAGAAACAGGAGGGGGAATTTCATGGCTTCATTGGGGGGAACGCAAGAAACCGGAAAGCGTGACAGGATTTCTTATTTTTTTTTCTAGGCCGGTCCAAGCGGGGAGATAGGCCGGATAAATCCAGCGGTCCGTTTAGGAAGAACGGCCTGCGGGCGGGGGGGAATCCTCTCCGCAGGCCGTCTTGCAATCCACCGGAGACGACAATCAGGGGGGATCTGTCTCCTTCGTGAGGGGAAACGGAGGAAATGGGAAAATATGACAGGGTTTTCAAAGAAAGTGGCGACAGTAATGTCGCCTCTCCCTAACGCCTGCGGCGGAGGAGGGGCGCTGCGGAAACGAGGAAGCCTACGAAGGTGGAAGACTCAGGAACGGACTGGAAGCGAATCTCGGTGACACCGACTCCACCGGTGCCACCGCCGCCGGCACCATTCTGGTAGCTGATGCGGACGAAGGTCTGGGGGGAGAGGAATTCGAAGCGAGCGCTGGCGCTGGTGCCGGTGTTAGAGGCTTTGATGAGCTGGCCGAGGATCGTGATGTTAGACGGATTCGCGCCGGTGGGGGCAGTGGGGGAATTGGCGCCGGAGGTGATGACGCGGGCGTTTCCGGCGAATTCGTAAGCGACGAGGAGATCGGTGGGCGTGAGATTGGCGAAGGTGGGTGTGGCATCGGCATCGACATCCGTGAAGGTGACGGCGAGGCCAGTGACGGGGGTGCTGAAGGTGAGGCGGAGGTCGGTGACTCCGGAGTCGCTATCGGCAAGCAGGATGGCGCTTTTGTGAAAGGCGGAGGCGGCGGCATTTCCGGTGACGGTGGAGAGGAAAGAGTCGTCGGTATCGCCAGTGACGCTGATGTTGAGGGTGCCGCCGTCGTAGGGGATGTCGCGGTTTAGATAGGAGCCGATGAAGGTGTCGATGACGACGGAGGCGGCTTGGAGGGGGACGGCAGCGATGAGGAGAAGAAGAAGGCGGAAGGTCATGACGGTGGGGGAGGAAGAGAGTATTCAGGATGCGGGACGCATCCTGATACGGTCTGGCGCGAGCCGCACCAGCCACATAGGGAGAAAGCAAGCGGGAGGCCAGTCTTGGATGATTCTTATTTGGCTTCAGGCGCTGCCTTTTTCTTGGGCGGGATGGGTGAGAACATTTTTGAGAGGGCATCGAGTCCGCTAACGGCACCGCTTTTTATCGATTTCAGGTCCTTGTGAAATTCTTTGTGATTGAGGGCGGCACGTTGCTCCAGGGTTCCGGCGCTGGGGGTGGCGAGGAAATTCACGGTGGCCACGCGGCGGGCGGCTTCGGCCGGGATTTTGCTTTTCCAGTCGTCGAGGCGGTCGTGCTTACCCCCCGGGATGAAGCGTCCGTTCACACCGTAGCCGTGGGTGATGAGGGTGTGGACGATTTCGCCTTTGGCACCGCGGAAAATCAGGTGGGCCCGTCCGTCGAAGCCGAATATCGGATCGAGGCAGGTGGTGCGGATCTTGGCAAGGAAGCGACCGTCTTGTTGCAGTGTCATGTCGATGCGCATGTGGTGTTCACGGCCCTCGTTGACTTGGATTCTTCCGCTTTGGAATCGCTTGGGAAATGTGGGCGGACGGCTGAGCCAGAAAATCGTCGCGGCAATGGCGAGCAGTGCAATAAATCCGAGCAGAAGGTGTGAACGCGGCGGACGCGAGGCCGCTTGGCGAAAGGCTTGGCCGAAGGCGGCGAGATCCGGGTAGCGGTTAGCAGGAGCGGTGGCGAGGGCTTTGCGGAGGACAGAATCAAGGCCGGCCGGGCATTTGCAGAGGCGATGGAGTTTCGCGAACGCGCCTAACGGCATGGTGCCGGTGAGGAGCTGCCAGAGGGTGAAGGCGAGCGAGTATTGATCGCCGAGGGCATCCGGGCGATAGCTGGCGTGGAGGAGTTCCGGGGGGAAATAGCCGGGAGTGAGCGGTTGCTCGAAGGTGCGGGTGACGCGCTGGTCGGGATCGCTACCGAGGTCGAGGGCGATGCCGAGGTCCGCGATGACGAGTCTGCCGGTTTCGCTTTCCAGCAGCAGGTTGGACGGTTTGATGTCGCGGTGGACCATGCCCGCGCCATGCAGCGCGGAAAGTCCGGCGACGGCTTGCGGGACGATGGCGAGGATTTCCTTGAAGAAAATGTGCGCTTCGGCGGTGAGCTTGCGGCCGAGACAGGTGCCTTCGATCCACTCCATGGCAAGCCAGCCGGACAGTCCGTCAGGCGAACGGCCGTGATCGATGAGGGCGACAAGGTTTGGATGCTGAATTTTCGCCAAAGCAGCGCACTCGTCCTGCCAGCGTTGTTGGAGACGGACGGGATCGGAGCGGAAGGGGACCAGTTTGAGGGCGACGAATCCGTGCCCATCACGGCGGCTGGCCTTCCAAACGAATCCGGAGCCACCGCGCCCGACAAATGAGACGGGGACGTAGGGAAATTTTGGATCTTGCCACCACTCGGGTGATTCAGGGGGGGCCGAGGCGGTGCCGACATGGAGGGCGTCGCCGAATAGCCGTGATAGGGCGCATTCGGACAAAGTGAGAGGGTCAGACTCTTGCATTACCGAAGGGGAAACGGGCGAAATCCCGGATTGTGACAACAGCTGTAGCGTTTCCATAACGCTCATCAGGGCAGTTGGCAGCTGCCGGAAGCGGTGGCCGACAGTCCGCCTTGGCGTGATAAGATCCCGATGAGGTGGCGGAGTTCGGCATCGATTTCTCCAGCGTCACTGCCGATCACCGTTGCGGCGACTTCCTCGCGCAGTCGGACAGCGAGCCGCTCGCGGAAGCGCATGTAGGCGACGGCGAAGTGGTTTTCAGAAATTTCCAGAGCCTTGCAAATGGCCGCCCGGTCCGCCTCATCCGGACTGTCCAACGAATGGAGCATCGCCTCGAACAGTCCGCTTTTCCCGCGGGCGAGATACTCGTCCCGGAGACCCGCCAGCACGCGGCGGGCAAGGCTGAACGCCCATTCGCGATCGTAGATCTCATCGGACAAGGCTGACCGGGCCTCGGTATCCGCTGGAATTTCGAGCGTTCCGGGAGGACGGGTGCGCCACTCGTCGATCCAATGTCGGCGGAGGCAGGAAAGCAGCCAGGCGCGAAGTTGGCCTTTGGCGGGATGCAGAGTATCGAGCACATGTTCCTTCAAGTGCAGCTTGGCAAAGAACGATTGCACGAGATCCTCCGCCAGATGTCTGTTTCCCGTCCGGGTCTGCAGCCAGAGGTAAAGTGGGCGTTGGTAAACGCGGTAGAACTCATCCCAAGCCACGAACCGCAGGCGCCGCTCGCCGTTGTTCAAATCCCTAACGACGGTCCAGCGGGTCGGCGGAAACAAGCCCTTCGGCAAGGCCGTCTCTGGAAAGGATCGCTCGGGATCAGGCATCGCAGTGACCGTGAACGAAAGGGGCATCACGGGCAATCCACAAAACAATTTAGGGATGGATGGCTTGCTAGATGCCACGATTTCCGCAAGGTCGTGTGGATGAAATTCACCCCCCTTGTTTTCATGGCTGTGATTAGCCCCCACCTTGCGGACGCCACTCCCGTTCCGTTGCTCGTCAATCCGGGAGGAGCCTTCGATGTTACCTATCAGTTGAGCACCGGCCCTTCCACCTCAGCCACCTTGCAAATCAGTGGAAACCTAACCGGCGACGTTGAGATGTCAGACGGCGTGATTTCGAGATTCCGCTTTCTCGGGTGAAATGTCGCCTACTCGGACACAACCTCCGACATCATCATTTCCACGTTCCCCGTGACCGCCAAGGTGAAGCTTCTCACCCGAAACATCGTCTCAAGCACCACCAGTAACAGCAGCGCTGGAGCCATCAACACCACCACCGGAGTTATCTCCAACAGTGGCCACCGGCTCATCCAGAATCGAGGAACGGTGACCACGCGCTACATGGTGGGGAATACGGTGGCCCAGGAAGACATCCGCAATCTCGGGCAGGAACCTGATAGCAATCCGCTTGTCGGCGTGACCACGGTCACCAGCACCCTGCTCCAGGATCTGGGCTACAAGGCGCGCCACCGCATCAATTTCATCCACACCCGGAATGAGACCCGCACTCAGCCGGCGAAAGTCGTCAGTGGCACCGTCAATATCACCGAAGAAGGTGGTTTCAGCGCCACAGGAGAGGTGATCGTGCCCGGTGAGACATACGCAAGCTGGGCGCTGACGGAACGCGGCCAGACACCCGTCGCCTTTACCGACATTCACGCCGCCACCGGCCAACCGTTAGTTCTGCTCTATGCCTTCAATTCCGCCAGCGGACCGTGGTCGCCGCCTGTTAGCTTCAATCCGGTAAATGGCAGCCTCCAGCTCGAGCTGCCGCCTGCCGGATTGAGGGCACCCGTTAGGCTCGAATTTTCCACCTCGCTTGCAAATGGCCAGTGGCTGCCGTTGACGAGAAATAACAACACGCCATCCGTCTTCGGCAGCGGCGAATCCGGCCCGGTGACGGTGGTGATGCCGACGGGCCATTCAGGCTTTATCCGGCTCGCTCTAGCCGATTGACGATCTGTTATCCAACCCCTTCGGATGTTAGACTGCCGCGCATTGAGATCTGTGAAGAGGCGGCGGGCAGAATGCCCGCGCCACAGTGGCCCGGGCATTCTGCCCGGAGCCTTATGCCGCGATCTGCATCACTCCCACCACTCCACCGCAGGCTTCTCCCTAGTCGCCACCTTGTTAGGGATCGCGCTGCTAGCGGGTGTGGTGCTGGCGATGGTCACTCTCGCCACCATCGAGCTGCGGAAAACGGCGAGGAATTCGCACCAGGAAATTGCCAGAGCGAATGCCCGGCTGGCTCTAACACTCGCGATCGGCCAGCTCCAACTCGCCATGGGTCCAGACACTCGGGTCTCCGCCAGTTCGTCGCTCGTCATGTCGGAAGGGCACACGCACTGGACTGGCGTCTGGAACACCCAAGCTCCTGATGGGAAACCTTGGGTGACTCGCGATTCAGAAACCGGCGGACTCACCGACCGCCGGGTTTCACAAGATTACGACCGCGCGGCAGAGGTCATGCAATGGCTCGTAAGCGGCGATCCGCTAACTGAAGAAGCACCTGTTATTCTAGTCGGTCCCGGCTCGGTCGCCCATCCAGAGACTCAAGGAGTCGAGGTGCCCGCGCTGAATATCACTACCGGAAATCAGCGCGGCAAGCTGGCATGGTGGACGGGTGATCTTGGACAAAGGGCCAACCTAACATCCGCAGGTCGTGAGGATCAATCCCCCGCGCCGGAACTCATCGGCAACGCGCCGCCGCTGCCGCCCGGCAGCCGAGACCGCCTCATTTCCGAAGCCACCCTCGCCCTGCAAACGGGGAATCCGCTGTGGGCGAAATCACACTTTCACGACTACACCGTGCATTCGGAAGGCTTGCTGATAGATGTTAGGACTGGTGGCTTGAGGAAAGACCTCGGCATCTATCTCCGCAGCTCGGGAGTCGTCGATTCTGCGGGCGATTCTGCGGGACTGAGTGATGGCGACCGGCTAACAGGCCCCACCAACGAGCAGGACTCCACGGCGGCCAGCCTTGCGTGGGACAGCAATCCTTTCCGTAAATCCGCCCCGCGCTTCGGAGTGCTGCGTCATTGGGCGGGCCTCGCCGCAGCGGGCGAGAGCACCATCTCGCCAGAAACCATCAAGCGCACCAGTGGCTTGAGTGAAGCTCCGTCCAACCTTCAGCCGGCCAAGCTCGATGGCGCGAAGAGTTCCTCGCTGCAGCCGATTCTGGTAGAAGCCTCGGAATTTCACGCCTTTTCCTGGTATAAAAAAGCTGGGGACGCCACCCACCGCCACCACCTCCGCAAGCATCTCTACCCGCGCATCACTCTTTGGAATCCCTACGCGGTCCCTCTAACCACTCGTCCGATGATGGTGCTGTTACAAACGAACGGTCGCCTCGATTTCTGGATCGACGGCTATTTCCCTGGAGCCAAAGGCAAGCCGAATTTACCCGTCCACAGTCCATGGGTCGCCTTCGAGGGTGGGCGCTCCCGTGATTTCGTGCCTGCGGATCATTCGATTTTCACCAGCGCTGGCTTTAAGGATCCGCACATGGGTTCTCACTACTATCAGCTAGCAGCCACCCGTTTCGGCCCCGGCGAGTGCCTTGTCTTCACCCCCGAGCGGGCGGCGGACTATCAGAATGGAATCAAGCAAGATGGCGGAGAATTCGATCTATCAGCCAATTTGCTCACCGCCACCCAAGCGCCGCGTCCAGAACGCTGTCTCACGATTTCTAATGCTCCGGGCCAGCCGGGCTTCGACTTCGTTCCCACCGGCATTTCCATGAAATCGGCCGCTCCCTTCTTCGCCCTCTTCGGCATGGGAGGGCTGCAAAACCCGGCAGACGACTTGCGGGTCATCCTCAAGGACATGGGTGACGCCACGGGTGTGGATGTGGAAACCTTCGATCGGTTTCCTCAGATCGCGCTGATTTCCGGCTCGCTGCAATACGGCGCTGGCCGCGAATCCGTCGCCTCGTGGGCAGGACCGCTTCAAATCGCCATCGAGGAAACCACGGACGGACCGCCTCGTCTCACGCCAGACGGCAAAACCCGCCAGGGTCTCCGCCTCAGAAGTGGCAACAGCCCGACGGCCGCTAGAGAAGCGGTTTTTGCGAACTGGAACCCGCGCGCCGCCTATTCCATCCGCTCGCCTCGCGAGCGCTTCCGCCCGGCGGAGGGACATGCCGGACTCAAGGACGCCGCCAGCGGCTTCGGCATTTACGAGAGGTTTCTGCCAACGGCGAATGCCAGTTGGAGTGAAAATTTTCCGGTTGAGAAAGGCGGCAGCTATCACGCCGCCCCGTTAGGTCACGGCAAGCAAACCACGCCTAACATCCTCTTCGATGTCCCACGCAAAGGGACCGGCGTGCTTTCCATGGGCCATCTCCAGCACGCAAAAACTTCCGATCTCGTCTGGCATCCCTCGCGCGCGATCGGAAATTCCCTCGCCGATCCCCGCACCGGGCTAACAGTCACCGTGCC
Source organism: Akkermansiaceae bacterium (assembly GCA_043729385.1). GTDB lineage: Bacteria > Verrucomicrobiota > Verrucomicrobiia > Verrucomicrobiales > Akkermansiaceae > Luteolibacter. The sequence goes on along the minus strand of JAYTLO010000056.1, from coordinate 21,284 downwards.
TGAGAAACTGAAGCACGGCGGCTTCACGGATTCTCACATCGGCCAATCCGGCGGTTGCTCATGGGCCTCCGCCGCCCGCGACATTTTGCTCGCTCTCCCGGACGCGGGTGAGGAGCTGCTCTACGATCTAACTTATGAAGCAAACCACACTCTCTGGGATCGCTATTTCATCTCCAGCATAGACGCGGCACGGGTCACTGAATTCGCGAAGGATCCCCTCAAGCATCCTCTAACAAACTCCCGGTTGGAACTTAGCGGATCTGGCGGCACGGAAGAAACTCTCGCCGCTCTGAACGATTTCCACCAAGCCGCCTCCCGCCTAACAGTCAGCGGTGCCTTCAACGTCAACTCGGTCTCCGTGGACGCGTGGGCCGCCGTGCTTGCGGGAAACCGCCGCATCATTCCTGCTGGGGCGGTCACCTCGTTTCCACGGATCAGTGGAAATGCAGAGTCCGCCGATCTATCCGATGAGCAAGTGCGCCGCCTGGCCACCGCCATCGTCGCAGAGGTGAAACTCCGTGGCCCGTTTCTCGGCATGTCGGACTTCGTCAACCGCCGTCTAGCGGACGACGCGACCGGGCGCTGCGGTGCCTTGGAAGCCGCGATCCAAGCCGCCGGACTGAACGCGGAACTCACCGAAAAATTTCCTCTGCTCGACAACGATCCTCCCGCACGGCCCCCCGAGATTCCCGAGCCATTGGAGATCGACTCGGCGCTCAAGCCCTCATCCACCGCATGGGGCACGGAAAAATTCATCACCCAAGGCGACATCCTACAGGTGTTAGGCGACTCGCTGGTCGCGCGCTCAGACACCTTCGTCATCCGCGCTTATGGAGAGTCTGCGGATGGTTCGAGAGCTTGGTGCGAGGCCGTGATCCAGCGCGTCCCAGAGCCGGTGACACCCGTGCCCATCGACCAGGATGGCCACGTGGACTTCGGACGCCTGTTTAAACAAATCCGTTTCCGCTGGTTGTCTCCCGCCGAGATCTAACGCAGCCTTCTCACGTCTATGATCCGCCTCATCGCCTTTGTCCTCACCGCGTCGCTTGCTGCCGCTGCAAATCCTCATTTGGATTTCGCTCTCGGCGTGCTCGCGGGGTCGCGGGGGGATCAAGCACTGGCTGCGGAGAAATTCGAATCAGCCCGGCTCGCGGATCCCACCGCGCTGCCGCTTGTTAGTTTGGCGGTTAGATCGCGGATGGCTGCGGGTGATCGCTCGGCTGCGATCAAGCTCTACCGCGATCTCGCCGCGGCGCGACCGGAGGCTCTGGAAATCCAGCTCACTTACGCGGATTTCCTCGATCAGCAAAGCAACGGCGACACTCTAGCCATGCAGCTCTCCGATGACACGCTTGCTGCGGCGCTCGTCAAAAACCCCGGCCACCCTCAGGTCATCCGCCGCTTGTTCCAGCACGCGCTCACTGCCGCTAACAAACTCCGGCAGAGCGCGCTGCTAGAGCAACTCGCTGTCGAAGATCCCGCCGCGGTTCTGCTTCACGCGTCGCTATCGCGGAGCATGGCTGCGGCGGAAGATGTCGCGGCTCGGGAAAAGGTGGACCAGCGGTTTCTCCGTGCCGTCGAGTTGCATTCTGAGATTCCCGCACTCGCCCGCGCGGCGTCCGATCATTTCCGCGAGACGGATCGCCCGGAGCAAGCCATCGAAGTCCTCAAGCGCCATGTCGCGGCTGCGCCTTCATCGCTGGATTTGCGGACGCGGTTAGGGATTTTGTTATTCGCCGCCAAGCAGGATGCGGAGGGGGAGGCGCTGCTCAAGGAAGTTCTAACGATCTATCCACGCCAGGCGCTTGCCCACCAGACGTTGGCGAAATTTTATCGTCTGCGCGAGCGACCCGAACCCGCCCGTTTCCACGCTGGCGAGTTACTGAAGATCCGCGGTGGGTCGTCTGACGAGTTTCTCAAACTGGCGGATGAATGGCTCGCTGCGGGCGATCCACGGCAAGCGCGGCTATTGTTAGAGCGGGCGGTTTTTGCTCATCCGGCAGACTACGCACTGGCGGGCAAGCTCGCGGTCGCCACCCGCCGCGACCCAGAGACGCGGGAAATGGCGTCGCGGTTATTCCGCGAGGCAGAGGCGATCCGGCCTGCCGATGCCAAGAACGAACCTTCATTTCTCGTCGAGTCTGCGGAGGCATTGCTCGACCAAGGCCAAACTAAAGCCGCCGAGGAGCGCCTGCGATCCGCCATCCGCGCGTTCCCCGCCGAGGCGAAAAAAGAAACCGCCGCCGCGCTCCGGCGGCTGGCGCTGCTGTGGGAAACGGAGAACCGCAATGGCGACGCAGCCCGCGCGCTGCGGCAGCGCGCGGACGCTCTTGACCGTTAAGATTTACGAGGAAATCCCATGCGCCAAAAGGCTTGCACAAAGCAAAGCCGGGCACTAGTTCCACCCGCATGAGTTCCGAGACCTCCCTAATTCTTTTCAAGCCCGACGCGATTTCCAAAAATCTAACCGGCCAAGTGCTAGCCCGTTTCCAAGCGGCTGGCTTCCTCGTCCGCGGCATCAAGATGATGCACCTCAGCGATGAAATCCTCGCCGAGCACTACTCGCACATCGCCGACAAGCCATTTTTCCCCGCCGTCCGCAGCTTCATGCAGGAAACTCCAGTCATCGCCCTCGCGCTTGAGGGAGAAAACGTCATCGCCGCCGTCCGCGATCTGCTAGGACCGACTGATTCGATGGTCGCGGCTGCTGGCACCATCCGTGGCGACTTCGGTTTCAAGGATGCCGACGCGAAGATGCGCAACGTCTGCCACGCTTCCGATTCGGTCGAAGCCGCGCAGGACGAACTGAAGCGCTTCTTCAAGGACGACGAAATTTTCAGCTACTGATTCGATGCTCGTCGAACGCGTCAAGTATGTCATCTGGGCCGCCGATCTGGCGCGGGCGTCGCAGTTCTATCAGGACGTTTGCGGCGCGAAGGTCACCAAGACTAACAGCGTCATGGCCGAAGTGGAAGTGGCCGGTGCCATCATCGGCATCCACGGCGGCGGCGAAGGGAAACGCACTTGGACCGGCATCAGCTTCCAGGTCGCAGATGTAGTCGCCGGTGCCGCCGAAGCGGTGGCGAACGGCGGTGGGCTGGTGCGCGAGCCGCAGGAGGAAGACGGCGAGGCACCGCATCTGGCGATGTGTTACGACACGGATGGAAATGAGTTCATGCTCATCCGCAAGCGTTAGGATGGCGGCTTGGCGTGTGTAGTTTAGCCCTTTAGGGTGTCCTCATTACGCGCAGAAGACACCCTAAAGGGTTAAACTACATACACTCATGTTCTTCCCCCATTTCGCGCTTAATACTTGGCTGGGTCTGGCGGTGCTGGCGATTTATCTGATAGGAATTCTCCATGTGCTGCACGCGTTGATGCATGTGAGAACCTCGCAAGGCACGATCGCATGGGTGATTTCCCTGCTCACGGTGCCGTTCTTGGCTCTGCCGATGTACTGGTTGTTAGGGCGGACTCGGTTCTCACGCAACGTTGGTGGACGGCGCGAGATGGATGACAAGTTAGGCAAGTTGGCGACGACGATGCACAAGCGCTTACGTCACTTCTCGGTGGAGATTCCAGACGATGATGCGTTTGAAAGAGCGGCGCAGATTTTGGGCGGGTTGCCGTTCACGCGGGGCAATGAGTTAGAATTGCTGATCGATGGCGACGTCACCTTCGAGCGGATTTTCCAGGTGATCCGGGAATCGCAAAAGTACTTGTGCGTGAATTTTTTCATCGTGAAAAATGACCGGCTGGGCACCCGCTTCCAAGATGCGCTCATCGAGCGGGCCAAGGCCGGAGTGAAGGTCTATTTCCTGTTCGATGAAATCGGCTCGCACAAACTGCCGAGGTGCTATTTGAAGGCGATGGAGGCGGCGGGCATTGAGTGCCGGTCGTTCGGAATCAATCGGTTTTGGTGGTCGAGGTTACAGCTCAATTTCCGCAATCACCGGAAGATCGTGGTGAGCGATGGCAAGACGGCGTTCATCGGCGGGCTGAATGTAGGCGACGAATATCTCGGGCGCGACCAACGCTTCGGGGCGTGGCGCGACACGCATTTAAAGATGAAGGGGCCGGTGGTGCAGGCGGTGCAAATGGTGTTTCTCGAGGATTGGTTCTGGGCCGCCAATTTCGTGCCCGAGCTTCATTGGGACACCCGCGAGGAGACTGCGGACCAAGTGGCGGCGATCATCCCGACGGGGCCGGCCGATGCTTTGGATTCGTGGCAGTTGTTAGTGGCGGAAGCGGCAAATTCATCTCGCAAACAATTGTGGATCGCGTCGCCGTATTTCGTCCCCGACGAGGGAGTGCTGACCGCCTTGCAAGCCGCCGCGATCCGCGGGGTGGATGTCCGCATTTTGATCCCAGAGCGCGGCGATCATCTGCTGTCGTGGCTCTCGGCGTTCTCGTACTTCGAGCAATCCATTCCCTTCGGCGTGAAAATTTTCTGCTATCAGGCGGGATTCTTGCACCAGAAAGTGATGCTGATCGACAACCGTTTGGCGGCAGTGGGCACTGCTAATTTGGACAACCGTTCGTTCCGGCTGAACTTCGAGATCACGGCGTTTTCCACTGACCAGAAATTTGTCGATGAGGTGGAGTCCATGCTGGTGACCGACTTCGGCCAAGCCCGCGTGGCGAAGGTGGAGGATTTTTGCAGCAAGCCCTTCCTGTTCAGGGCGGCATGCCGGGCGGCGAGGTTGTTTGCGCCGATTCAATGAAATCAAAAAGGCCCGGTCGAGTGAACGGCCGGGCTTCGAAAAAACTGGAATGAATTTTACAGCTTGGCGACGCTCATGAGGTCAGGACGCTGGCGGACGATGTTGGCCAGCATCTTTTTACAATGGTCGTAGCTGGTGCGCTTGCTGAGAAGCTCTGCGCTGCGGGTAAAGGATCCCCACTGAACGACGGTCATTTCCACGGTGCGTCTGCCCCACAGATTCATAATTTCCTTGGTCGGCTTGTAGATATCCACGGTGCCGGTGCCGAGAAGCGCGGAGCCGTAGTCATCGACGACGTAGAGATAAGGCAGGCCTTTGATGCGGAAGGTGGTGCCGACTGGATAGAACGACCAATCTGCGGCGGCGCTGCGGACCCGGTCATTGTAGCGGAGCTCGGTGCCGGTGGCGTTCTTGCTGCCGTAAATTAGGTGGTCATCCTCGCTGCAGCAGTAAGCGGTGGTCCGCACGATGCGGGTGCGATCGGCAAATGCGTAAACCGGCATCGAGTGCTTGTCGCGAGGCTTGCCAACGGCGGCGGCCACGGCGGTCGAGGAAGCTGGCGGCAGCGCGAAACTCTCCTTTTTAGCATAAATCCCCGAGCCGGAACGGATCGAGGATTTAGAGATGACGTTGGGGCCAGAGCCTCCGCAACTGGTGAAAAGCGCCGCAACACATGCGAGCGAGGTGAGGGAAAGGATTCGATAAATCATGCAAAAAGGCATTTTGTGTTTGGTGGTGCGTGCAAAACGACGCGCGCTTCCCATAACTGGCATGACTGCACACCGCAAACGGAAAAAGTCATCGTTAGGGAACGCTAATTAATTTTTGACTAAAAACCAGAGTGTTACGTCACGCCCCACGGAATCTAATTTGTAACGATTTCCGTAGCTTGCAGACTTCTCGGCGATTTTCACCGAGTCGCTGCGGGCAACCATGCTCTTGCCCCGGTGCTCCGCTCGGTGGCGGCGCGGAAGAATCCTTGCAGGCCTCGGCGACCATGCAAATCTGTCACCGCATCCACAGAGCGGCTCCACCGCCAGCGGAAACCCGCGTCGCGCAGCCGCAGCGGCTCGGCCCAGCGGCTTTTCAAAACCAGCTCGGTTTCGGTGCCCATCAGCCGTGCGCCGATCTTCAACATCCACCGAGTCGCCGGCAGGCCGAGCGGCATTCCCACTGCCTCGCGGAAGGTTCTCATCCACTCGCGGTTGGTCGGGAATTCCGGCGCGGTGACGTTGATGGTGCCGTCGAGGAAGGGATCCGCGATCGCGAAATCCACCGCCCGCAGGAAATCTTCCATGTGGATCCAGCTGATCCGCTGATTTCCGCTGCCCATCGTGCCGCCGAGGCCGTGGGCAGTTAGGCTGCGCAACACGTCGTAAACTGTCGCCTCTTCATTGGCTAACACCATGCCGATCCGCAGTGCCAGCTTGCGAGTTTCTGGCGGCACGGCGGCATTGAAAAACGTGTCTTCCCACGCTTGCGCCACCTCGCAGGAAAATCCCTCGCCCGGTTCCCCGAGCCAGTCATTCTGCGGCTTGTCCTCCGCGTGGCGATACCACGTCGCCGTGCTTGCGTTGAACCAATCCTTCGGCGCTGTCTTGCAAGCTTGGATCGCCTCGCCGATCACCCGCGTCGCGTTCACCCGGGAGTCGATGATTTCCCGGCGATTCTGTGGCGTGTAGCGGCAGTTCACGCTGCGGCCGGCCAGGTTAATCACGGCCTCGGCGCCTTCCAGCGCGAGTGCCCATGGGCCGAGTGTTTTGCCGTCCCATTCGAGGAACATCCCGTCGCCACTCCAACCCTCCCGGCTGCGGGCGATGGCGACCACCTCTTTCCCATTGCGGGCGAAGTGGCGGCAGAGGTAGCGGCCAAGGAATCCATTGGCTCCGAAAATCACGATGACAGGGTTCATGGTAAAAAGTTTTTCAGTGTTGGTTTGAATCAAATTTGGCAGAGGTTTTCGCATCCTGCGGCGGGGAGCGACTGGATCGCGGTCACCAGCTCCGTGTCTTGCTGCAGCCGCATCAAGCGGGATAGGGTCAGGCGGTTTTCGGAAAGCAGATGCACCGCTTTTCTAACGAGTGGCTGGAAAACCGGAGCCGCCAGCCGGAACGACCAGTCGCGATATTGGATCGTCGTCCACAGGCAGGTCAGCCAAGCGGCGCTGCCTTGCCACCAGCGGCCGTCATCGGCAAGCACCACCACGTCGCGCTCGGCCCCCAGCTCTAACAAGCCGTGGAATCGTTCTCTCGCAGCCGCCGAATCGAAGGGGAGAAACTCCACGGCCACCTGCTTCGGCTGCGCTTTGAGCCAGCTGCGGAACTTCACGCATAGCCCGCAGCTAGGATCGTAGAAGATGGTGAGCGTTTTCATGAGTGATGAGGTGTTAGGCTTTCTTAAACACCCGGCCAGCAGGTGGCAGTGGCGGTGGAGCTTGGTCCCAAGTCGCACGCTTCCGCATTTTAGTGAACACCAAGAGATTGAAGAAATGCATCCCACCTAACACCAGCAAGACCACCCCGAGCTTGCCGCTGAGTGCCTCGAAAATCCCTCGGACCTCTTGCACCTCGTCCGCCAGCTTTAGGTAGAGCGCGACGAAGCCGAAGTTGATCAAATAGAATCCCATCACCAACAGTTGATTGACGCTGTCCGCCAAGGATTCATTGCCGTGAAAGCAATCTACCAGAAAGATCCGACCATTTTGGAAGAGGTTGCGCGCCACCCACACCGTGAGGGGCAATGCGATCGTTAGATAAATCCCGTAAGTGATAACCGTTGCGTTCATTGGTAGCTTTCTCGTTGTTGTTTTTCGTGGATTCCGAGATTTCAGGAAATTCTGAAAAATCAGGTGAAATTTTTTTACTCAGCCAAGCAGTTTGGTCGCCAGTTGGACGGCGAACCCGTATTTGAGCGAAGAGATCCGATCAGACATTTTTGAAGCAAACCCGACGAAGTCCTCAAGCGCCCGCATTTGATCGTGGAAGGCTTTTCCTTCTGGCGTGTTGATCGCGCTGCTTTCCTCGGCGCACTTGGTGAGGATCGTCAACGCAGGCTCGATTTCGCGGCGTTTCCGCTCGCGGGCTACGATGGTGAAAATCTGCCACACGTCTTTCTCCGCCTCGAAATACTCGCGCCGTTCGCCCTTCTTCACCACCACCTTGATCAATCCCCAAGCGACCAGCTCCTTGAGATTGGAGTGCGCATTGCCGCGGCTGATTTCCAAGTCTTCCATCACCTCATCCGTCGTCATCGCCTGGGGCGCGGTCATCAGCAGCGCGTGAATCTGGGCCATCGTCCGGTTGATCCCCCATTGGGTGCCGAGCGCGCCCCACTGAGCCACGAATTCGTCTCGTGCTTTTTTGAGCTTTTCCATGTCCGCGTTCACGGTTTTCAATAAATACTGAAAACTCGGGAACGACAAGCAAAATTATAGTGGCTCGCCAATTGCTTCAGTCGTGACGAAAGCGACACATCAGACGGAACGAAACTTCCTCATCCCGTGCTAAGTTCGAGTCATTGATTCACTACCCCACTAAACCATGAAACATCCTATCTCATCCTCATCCCCCTGCAGGCTGTCCCAGCTTGCTCACTGGTCGCGAGCGTTGCTCGCGGTTTCGGCCGCTGCTTTTTCGATCGCCCCGGCCAATGCGCAGATCGCGGCTTGGGATTTTTTCGGCGAGAACACGGCAAACGCCACCTCAGCAGCAGAGGTATTCAATGCCAACATTGACAGCTCGAATTTGGTGACTCGTGGAGCCACTGCAGCAGCGAGTGCGGCAAACAATTCATTCAGAACACAAGGCTTTCAGAACAACGGAATTGCCACGACCAACACGGACTTCTTCCAAACCTCTCTATCTGCCGCTGCCGGTTACAGCCTTTCGCTAAGTACGATCGACGCAAAATTCGCCGGAACAGCGACCTTCGCGGCAACACCCGGAGTTTCTTCCCAATTCGCTTACAGCCTTGATGGGACCACCTTTACGCTGATTGGCTCACCAAGTGTAACGATTGGAACTCCGGTAACCCTGACACAAATCTCCCTCGCCGGAATCCCCGCTCTTCAGAACGTGGCGGACACGGTGACGATCACCATCCGCTACTATGCCAGTGGCCAGACGACAGGCGGCGGCTGGGGTTTCATTTCGGCGTCTGCTGGAACTTATGGCCTCGCCTTTGGTGGTGCACTCACGCCGACGGGAGGTAGCGACACGACGCCTCCAGCCCTGACCTCTACGAGTCCCACTACAGGCACAACAGGAGCACTAACTACTACCAATCTGGCACTCACCTATAATGAAAGTCTCGTCGCCGGTTCCGGCACGATTACGATCAAGAAATTCTCCGACAACTCCACGGTGGAAGCTATCACATTTCCGAGCGCTAAAGTCACGATTTCCGGCGCTACCGCAACCATCAATCCTGCGGCCGTCCTCGATTATACAACTCAATACTACCTTGAGGTTGCGTCGGGAACCTTTACCGACGCGTCGCTGAACCCGGTCGCGGCCATCACGGGCAACGCAACCTTGAATTTCACCACTCGCGCTGCCGCGTCGCTGGTGATTAACCAGTATTACGAAGGTGTCAGCAGCAGCAGATTCATCGAACTCAAGAATCTCACTGGTAGTCCAATCACGATGAACGGCTACCGGCTTGCCTCATGGAGCGCTTCCGATTCCCCAAGCAACCAAGCTTGGAAGTCTGGCACAAATACGACAACCCGGGTCACCGAACTGGATGGGTTGACGATTCCTGCAAACGGCTACTACCTGATTTGCGACCCTGCCGCGACCTTCCCTGCCTATGCGGTAGCCAACCGCGACCTTGCGGCAGCATTCCCCAGTGGTGTGGCATTCAGTGGAACCGCTAGTGTGGTTCTTTATTCATCCGCTACTAACGATCAGAACAGCATCGCTGACGCCATTTCGGTTATCGCAACCGAAGGAACCGATACCTCGTTCTACCGCCTCGATAATCTTCCCGGCTTTGATTTCACCACTGGCACTTCAATTACCAACTACTCGGGTACTTGGGGCACCAAAACCGTCGCTCAGGTGGACTCCGCACTTGTTTCGGAAGATTGGTATCTGCAAGCTTCGCAGCCACCGAAAGTTTTGACTCTTGAAATCAGCCCTAGCACCTTCTCCGAGGGTGCCGGAACAGGCGCAGCCACTGCTACGGTCACGCGCTCCGGCTTAACCTCCGGCGACTTGGTGGTCACCATCGCGGTAAGCGACGCAAGCGAGGCAAGTGCCGACCCCTCTGTCACCATTCTCGACGGTCAAACGTCCGCGACTTTTCCCGTCAATGCGATCAATGACCTTTATCTGGATGGAGATGTTCAGGTCAATATAACGGTTTCCGCAACCAATCACACTCCGGCAGTCAAACCGATCACTATAACTGACGAGCTGACTGATATCCCTTTCCCGGTGGTGATTAACGAAGTGGACTCCGATCAAGTTTTGACTGATACCGGCGAATTCGTCGAACTGTATAACAATTCCAGCTCCCCAGTTTCGCTCGATGGAGTGGTGTTGATTTTCTATAACGGCGCATCTAACACGTCCTATCGATTCACCGATCTCACTGGAAAGACGATCCCTGGTCACGGGTATTACGTGGTAGGAAATCCGGGAGTTGCAAACGTGGGCACCACGTTTCCGAACGAAACTATGCAGAATGGTGAGGATGCTGTTGCGCTCTATCTAGGACAAGTTGCCGCGTTTCCTAACGGCACAGGTGTGACCACCACAGCGGGCAAGTTGGTGGATGCAGTGGTGTATGGGACCGGCGATCCTGACGCGACCGCACTGATCGCCGCTCTCACGCCGGGCAAATCCCAGGTGAATGAAGGATCCGGATCAGCCTCGGAAACGGTTTCCATCTCCCGCTTGCCTAACGGCGGTGCCGCCTTCGACTCGACCTTGTATGTCGCCCAAGCGCCTTCTCCGGGATTAACAAACATCCTTCCTCCGCCTAACAACTACGCGAACTGGATCAACGGCTTCTTTCCGGGTGTGACGGACCCACTCATCATCGGCTACGGGGCAGATGCTGATGGGGACGGCGTGCCTAACGGAGTGGAAGCGCTCAGCGGCGGCAATCCAAATGTTGCAGGGGTCTTCGCCACCAGCGAACTCGCGAAAGCGGGCAACATTTTCAGCTTCCTGTATCCGAAGGCCAAGTCGGTGCCGGTCGGCGTGACTGCTGCGTATGAATGGTCCACGGACCTCGTGAACTGGCGGGCCAGCGGCGGCTCGTTCGGCGGAATCACCGTCACGCTTGCGGAAGTGCTGTGGGACGACACCACGGCGGGCGTGAACATCTATCAGGTAAATGCCACGGTCACCGTCGGCACGCCAGCGACGTTGTTCGTGCGCGTGGTCGCAAAGAACTGAGGGCGTGATTTTGCCGGGCGGGCACCTTCGGGTCCCGCCCGGTTTTTTTTGTGGAGTGGAGCGGTGTTTCCATTTCAAAATCCAATGAATGAAACCCCGCTTCTCCCCTCCGCATGGCTTGCAAAGCAAACAAGCGCGCGAAAACCGCCACGCCCCAGCGGTGGAAACGATCACTCCCTCGCTCGATGAGGACGACCTGATGGCCATCGTCGCGCAGCAGGCGGCGCCATTCATCCTGATCCTCGATTGTGTGCAAGACCCCCACAATCTTGGGGCGATTTTGCGCACGGCGGATGCAGCGGGCGTTCATGCCGTGGTCGCGCCGAAGGACAAGGCGGTGGGGATCACCGAAACCGTGCGCCGCGTGTCGGTGGGTGCGGCGGATCATGTGCCGTTCGCCCAAGTGACTAACTTGGCACGGACGATGGAGAAATTGAAAGCAGCCGGGTTGTGGCTCGTCGGCACGTCGGACCACGCGGCGTCCAAGTCGATCTACGAGCTCGATCTCAAAGGGCCGCTCGCGCTGGTGTTAGGCGCTGAGGAAAAAGGCATGCGCCGCCTGACTGAGGAGAACTGCGATTTCCTCGCCCGCATCCCTATGGCCGGAAAAGTGGAGTGCCTCAACGTCTCGGTGGCCACCGGCGTCTGTTTGTTTGAGGCGGTGCGGCAGCGCCGGGTGAGCAATGAATGAACCCGTCCGGATTCTATCCGATTTACATCTCGGCCACAAAATTTCGCGCATCGCGCAGGTCTCCGCGCTGCGGCCATTGATCGCCGGCGCGGGCACCGTGGTTTTCAATGGCGATACGTGGCAGGAGCTTGCGGGCAAGCTTTACGACCGCTCGCGGGAAATGTTAGACGAGTTGCAAGCCATCTGCCGCGAGGAAGGCGCGGAGGCCATTTTTCTATCAGGCAATCACGATCCTGGCTGGCCGGGGCCGGGCTGGTTAGCCCTAGCAGACGGGCGGATTATCATCACTCACGGCGACGCGTTGTTGTTCGACGGCTCACCGTGGAAGCGGGAAATTCTCGTCAGCGGCGAGCGGGTGATGGAGGTGTGGAACCAGCATCCGCGTGCCGACCGCGACATCGAGGAACGGCTGCGAGTGGCTCGGGAAATTGCTCGGCAGTTGTGCTCCGTCGAGTATCCGACGGGTCGCCATTTCATCCAACGGGCGTGGGACGCAGTGCTCCCACCGGGCCGCGCGGTGAAGATGATCGAGTCATGGATGATCCAAGGCTCGGCAGGCGCGAAATTCTGCGAGACCTATTTCCCCGACGCGGAAGTGCTCATCATGGGGCATTTTCACCGCGAAGGTTGCTGGGTCAGAACCGGCCGCCGGATCATTAATAGCGGTTCGTTCATGGCCCCAGGTCGTGCGGACTGGGTGGAGTGGAACGCTGGCTGGCTAAGGCGTGGAGTGATTGATGAGTCGCCTGAAATTTGCCGCATCGGGAAAACCTTGGACGTCTGGCGGCTCACTTGAGAAAATAGAACGGCTTGGGTGGATAGGGCCATTTATACCACTGATTTTACTGAAAGAACGGCTGTGGATTTCGCCCATTTTTGGGGTGGACCGGCGCTTCTTCACCCACCGCTGAGGGTGTGCTCGATCAGTTTCAAAATCTCGATGCGTCCGGTGCGTTCCTTGGATGAACTGATGATGCGGGGAACGGCGGATAGATGTTGGGGGATGCTTGCGAGAAAAGCTTCGATGGAGGCAGTTGTCTTCTTCAGCGATTGCTTGTCGGCCTTGGTGAAGACGAGGGCGAAGGGCACCGAGCATTCGCCCAGCCAAGTGATGAAACTGATATCAATGGGCTGGGGTGTTAGCCGTGAGTCGATTAAGACAAACACCAGCCGGAGGTTTTCGCGTTGGTCGAGATAGTCGCCGACGGATTCGTTGAAATTGATTTTCTCGCTCTTGGCGACTTTGGCATAACCGTAGCCGGGTAAGTCCACGAGGCTCCAAGTGCCGTTCATGACGAAGAAATTGAGGAGCTGGGTTTTGCCTGGAGTCGCGGAAACTTTGGCAAGCGCGTCCTTGTTAGACAGCATGTTGATCATCGACGACTTGCCGACGTTAGAGCGGCCGATGAAGGCAAACTCCGGGCGCTCCCAGTCCGGGGCCGACTGGATGTCTCGGGCGCTGATGTTAAAGACGGCTGACTTGATTTGCATGATTTAAAAGGACGCGAAGAGTTAGCGTTTCTCAACGGCGACTAGGGTGATGTCGTCCATCTGCGGGCCTTCTCCGGTGAAGAGTTTGAGCTCCTCCTGCATCCGGATCAAGATGGCCTCGGCACCGAGCGGGGCTGCGAGACGGAAGGCTTCGGACATGCGCTCCATGCCGAATTCTTCTTCCTCGGCATCGACGGCTTCTTTCACCCCGTCGGTGTAAAAGAGCACGCAATCGCCGGACGTGAGTTCGATTTCCTGATCCCGAGTGACGCGCTCGAAGACCGCGCCGCCATCGATCCCGAGGGCGAGGCCAGGCGAGCGCAGCAGCTCGACCTTGCCGGATTCTCGGCGGAATAACAGCGCCGGATCGTGACCTGCGCGGGAGAGGGTGAGCTTGCCGTTAGATGCATCAAGGACGCTGTAGGCCATGCTGATGAACATGTCCTCGCGGATGTCGGGGAAGAGCTGGCGATTGACCGCCGCCATGACTTTGGACGGAGAAATCTCGCCGGGAGCGACCGAGCGCAGGGCGCTGCGGCACATGGCCATCAGCAAGCCGGCGGGCACGCCTTTGCCCGAGACATCGGCGATCGCGATCCCGAATTTCTGGTCACCCAGATCGAGGTAGTCGTAGTAATCGCCACTGATGATCCGCGCGGGAAGATTGGTGCCGCTGATGCGGAATCCGCTGACGACGGGGTCTTGCTGCGGCAGCAAAATCCGCTGCACTTCGCGGGCGTTTTGGAGTTCGCTTTCCATCGCCCGTTTTTCGTGAGCTTCGCGGTGGATGCGGGCGTTGCCGATGGCGAATGACGATTGCTCGGCTGCTGTGCGGAAGACGGCGAAGTCATTGGAGGTGAAATTTCCGTCCTCGTGACGGCGGGCGACGACTAGCACGCCTAGGTCTTTGTGGGCGTGGCGCAGCGGTGAAAGTAGCACCGCGACATCGTCGGTGTAGCGGGTGAACGCATCGCGGAAGGCTGGGTGATTTTTCACGTCCGGCACATGGATCGGCTCGCCCACGGAGAGGCAGTGGCCGAGGATTCCATCGTGTATGGCGACTCGCGATAAGCGGACGTGGCTCTCAAGCGCCCGCGGATCGCGCTCCGCTTTTTTGCGAATTTCGACTGGGATCCCGATGAGCGGCGGGCACTCCTCGGAGATGTAGGATGGGTTGAGGAAATCGCCCTCAGGATTGACGAAGTAAATGGCTCCGCCGCGGGCAGTTAGAACCTTGTCGATGCCATCCACGATGATCCTAGAAAGCACGGAAGTGGAGGGCTCGTTTTCGATCGCGAGGCCCAGATCGTGGAGGAAAGTGAACATTCGCTGTTCCTCGCCTTCGAGGTCATTGAACTTGCGGCGGATGGTCCGCACGCGGCGGCGTTGATTTTGCAGCGCCATCATCAACCCCACGATGACGAGCGTGCAAACCGCGAGGGTGATGAGGGTGGAAGCGTGCATCCCGGAGCAGAGAACTAGCTCTTTTCCGGCGGCTCGGCCAGCTTCTGTTTGGCCGCGAGTTCGTCCTCTAACATGGAGACGACATCGGAAAACACCCGCGCGTTAGATTCATTGGTCTCGGCGAGCACTTGGTGGGCTTCCAGGACATGGATGGCCCGCTGGACTTGGCCGGGTGCCACCACTTTTTGCGGGGGTTTCAGGCCGGTGCGGATCTTGTCGATCTGGCCTAGCCAGGAGGTTTCTTGCGGGTCGATTTCCATCAGGAAATCCAGCCCCAGATCTTCCAGTGAGCGGCGGTTGCGCGCTCCGCTATCTGCGATTTGGAGCACGCCACCGTCCTGTGAGGAGAGGCGAGTCGCCATGCCGGCGAGAGTGCCCATGAAGGTGGAATCCATGCCGGTACAGGCTCCCAGATCCACCACCAAACACCGATCACCAGCAGCGATCCGCTCGTCGCCAAAGGTCTTCATGACGGGGCTGTTTAAAAACGAGCCTTTCCCCTCACAGCGGATCCAACTGAATCCTTCGAAGATTCCGATTAAAATTGGGCATTCCGTAGTCACTTAGAAAAAGGCCGTTGTCTGAACGGCGGAGAGTTCGAAAACCTAAAATCAGAGAGGCCGATGGTCAATCATCCATCTCAAAATTCACCGATCATTGCCAAAGGTAGGACTGACGGCTGGCGATCACCCGATTTCCCCTTTGCAGGGTGGCCTTCCACGCAAGCACTTTACCGCCATCGAAATAATCCTCGCCGATGACTGCGAACTCCGCCGAGCCTTGCGAATCTGCGGGTGAAAATTTACGAACCATCCGTTTCACTCGGCTGGCGGTGGCACCTTGCTGGTATTGGAAAATCAATTCGGCCTCGGCTTGGCCCGCGCCCGCTGGGTCGTTCCATATCAGAGTGTAGTATTGGCCGAGCTTGTTGCGGCGCTCTGCCATGCTAACGGCGCCGTGCAAGCGGCGGGCTTTCTCCATTTTCACCATCGGCTCGTCGGTGGATTCCGTGTCTTGGTCACGGAGTTGAAATTGTTTCACCACTAAGGCCTGCCGCGGACCCGCGCAGGCACCGAGCAATAACACCGCTAACAAACTGTAACAGGGACTCACGCCGTGGATTCAATCAGCGCGGCAGTGAGATTCAAGGAGCAAGAACTCGCCCGCCGCATTTCCCCGCTGGCAGGCCGCGATGTTAGTTTTGCTCCTCCGATTTGAGTTCCTCGCCGTTAGGCGGGAGTGGCACCGACTCCACCTTGGGCTCGACCGGAGTCGGAAAGGTCTCGGTGGTGGGCGTCACGGGAGGCACCGGCACGGTGCTAGCCGGAGCCTCGGGATCGATCACCGTCGGGATCGCGCCTTCCGGCGGCAGGCCTGCGGGGTCGATGATCGGTAGCGGTCCGCCGATCCCGCCACCGGGCAGAGGCGGGTAAACTTGGATCTCGCCGGGATTGGTTAGAGGAACTTGGGTGACGGCGTTAGGGTCCTCGAGCATGACCGCGGGGACGAAGCCGATTTCCCCGCTATCGAGTTCCACCTTCACATAACTGCCGCTGTAGGAAATCACCTTCATCGAGGTGCCACGGACGAGCAGCTTATCGGCATCGGCATCGCCTTTCGGGCGGACTTTGAAAAATGCGGCGTTATCCAGCGCGGCGCGGACGAACTGGCCCGCCTTGAAGGCCGCGGTGGATTGCACGCTCAGTCCCACATTTCCACCCGGCGGACGCAGCGGATCGAAATCCCCGCTGGTAATGGGTCCCGTCATGGAATCACATGCCACGAGACTGAGAACGGCGATGGCGGAAAGAGCCGGGATGCACTTCATAAGTGCAGCAAGCTGGCACGATGCAGGTTCTCGGTCAACGCCATTTCAGCTAGCAAAAACCGCCCGCAAGCTGCCAGATTCAGCTTGCATCCCATTTGCCGAAAGGTGACTCCTCGGGCGACAAATCACGAAGGCGTCATGGAATCCGGTTAGAACCCGGAGCTGTCGCGCAGCGGTATCCGGATACAAATCCCCACACAGCCAATTGCCCGCAAGGTCAGTGAAGGCGGGGAGGAGGCATGAAGCCGGGAGCCCGAATACTTGGCCCTTCGTCGGCTCGTCACCCGTGCGCCAATTCATTGGCCAAGCGGGTCCATGGTCCTCCGCGAAAGGGGATCGACGGGAGGAGACCACTGGCTGTTAGTCTGCGGTCCTCTCTTCGTTAAAATTGCTAGATACCGAAGAGAAAAACATGAAAACAAGTCCATCGCGGCGGGGAATTTTCCTTGCCGTCCTCGCAGGTCTTTGCCTGCTGCCGTCCGTTTCTAACGCCGCCATCTCCGTGATTGGCAGTGGCCCGGATTCGTCATTCCTCGTGCTAGAGTCGCCGAATCTCGGCGTCCGCACTTACGAGGTCCATTACACTTACAACTCGGGTTCTGCTCAGGACAGCTACTTCCTCTTGAACGTGGTGCTGTCGTCCGAATCGCTCCTCACGGCGGGCATTGGGAACTTTGGTACGCCGTCCGCTCCGAACTACTATGTGAACTCGTTCACCACCAATTCGATCACGGAAACCAGCGTTTCTTCATCTCCCTACATTCCTTATTGGGCGCAATGGGTCTCGGGAGGGACGGGATTTCAAAATCCGGATTATAGCTTCAATTCTGGAGCCGCCCCCGCTGGAATTTGGTCGTCCGGCTACGGAATTTCCACCCACTTGGTCACGCCCGGATCTTGGGACGCCTTGTTCTACTCGGATGGAAATACCCAGCCAAGCGTCGCTCCTATCCCTGAAACCTCATCGATGCTGCTCGGAGTGTTAGGCGTGTTAGTCGTCCTTAAACGCCGTCGCAACGGATAAAACCTCACCCCGCCTCGCTTTTCCGGCATTCGGGAAAGCGGGGCAATCCACCATGTCATTGTTCATTCGTTGCATCATCGGAGCGGCACTCGTCACGCAGGTGTTAGCCGGACCTTTCCCCTCGGACGCCGTCGCCGCGGGTGACTCCCGCTTCTCCATCTGGGCCTCTGCGGCCACGGTCAATCGCGGGCTGGTGGACGTCGCCTATCCTGACGAAGCGGTCACAACTTACGGCTCGGAATCCGCAGCGACGGGACCGGCCAATGCCACCGCAAACTCGCCCTACCCCGTCGTTTCCTTGGGCGACGGCGGCAGCGCGGACCTGACCTTCGCCACCCCATTCGGCGATGTCCCGGGACCGGACTTCGCCGTGTTTGAAAATGGTTTCAGCACGGGTTTCCTCGAACTTGCCCACGTCGAGGTCAGCTCGGACGGCCTCCATTTCTATCGCTTTCCTTCCACCTCGCTCACCCCGCTGAGTCTCAATCCCGCAGAAGGATCGGCGGTGGATTTGACGAACGTTCGCAATCTAGCAGGCAAATATGTCGCTGGCTCCGGCACTCCATTCGATCTCGCCGAGCTGCGCTTGCTCCACCCAGCGCTCGACACCCAGCGGATCACTCACGTCCGCGTCGTCGATGCCATTGGCACCAATGATCCTCTGCTGGCATCGCGCGATGCCGCTGGCCGCATCGTCGCGGACCCTTACCCCACGCCCTACCCGACCGGTGGCTTCGACCTCGATGCCGTGGGTGCTTTCAACCCCACCACCACCGGTTATGCCGCTTGGGCGACCAGCCAAGGAATCGTCAACACCGCCGTGAGTGCCGATCCCGATCATAACGGGGTGCAAAACGGGATCGAGTATCTAACTGGCAATGGGCGGGTCGAAATCACCGGCAGCACCCTCCGTTTTTCCCGCCTCTCTTACCGGGCTGGAGGAAATTTGAAACTTGAAGCCAGTGCCGACTGCCGCCAGTGGACCTCACTTGCGGTGTCTAACAACGGAGCCGCCATGCAAACCACCAGCGCAGCCACGGTTGCCGAGTCTGGTGATTTCAGCAAGGATGTCAGCGTCCAGCTTCCGCCTAACGGCACCTATCAATTCTTCCGCCTCGCCGTGGAACTTGCCCCATGAGGAAAAACTCTTATCACCCGTCTAACTGCGGCTTCACCCTCGTGGAGTTGCTGGTGGTGATCGTGATCATCGCCACCCTAGCAGCCTTGGGTTTCCAAGGCTATCGCGCCGCCCGGATGCGGGCAAATCAAGCCGCCTCCACCGCCAATCTCCGCCAGTTAGCCGCCGCCAATTTGTTATATGCCGCCGAGCATCAGACCTATTGCCCGACCGATTTGGACGGTCATAACCTCGTCCGCTGGCATGGTGCCCGCACCAGCATCACCGGGAAATTCGATCCCACAAAAGGCCTACTCTCCGAATACCTCGGAGACAGCCGCAGTGTCGGGATTTGCCCTGAATTCAAGGAAGACCTCTCCGGCTCGGAGTCGTGGGAAGACGGCTCCGGCGGCTACGGCTACAACACCATTTACATCGGCGGGCTGCCTGAGGATTGGACCACCCCGAACCGCCCGACAAACGTCAACAACCCGGCGCGCACCCTGATGTTCGCCACCACTGCCATCGCCAAAGCGGGCGGACTCCAGCAATACGCCTCCGCCGATCCACCCAAGGAAGTTTATGCAAGCTGGCGTCTGGGCGGCGCGATGCAACCCAGCGTCCATTTCCGCTTCAATGGCCGCGCCCTCATCGCATGGTGCGACGGCCACGTCAGCGAGGAACGCAGCCAAGGAAAAGCAGAGAAAAACGTTTACGGTGGAAACAATCAGGACGCGAAAATCGGCTTCTGCGGGCCTGCCGAAAACAACGGCTGGTGGAACCCGCGGAACTAACCGACGCCGATTTTCTCTGCGAGAAACCGCAGCAGGACGCTCATCGCCACCCGCGCTAAGGCGGGATTGTAGCGGGTGCCTTCATCGCGGAGAAAGGCGTGGGCGGCGTTGAACTCGTGCCACTCGAAGTCTGCGCCCGCGTCTTCCAGTGCACGATGGACCAGCCGCCGGCCTTCCAGCGGGATATGCGGGTCTTGCCGACCGAAGACGAATAGCAGCGGAGCTTGGATGTTAGGTAACTGCTGGAGCGTGTCATCGCATTTCCCCAAGCCGAGAGCGCCGGTGTGGAGATCGGTCGGATAGAAGGCCGCCACTGCCTGCACGGCTGGATGCAGGCCGGCTCGCACCGCGAGGTGACCACCCAGACAGACACCGAAGCTGGCGATTTTTCCACTGCATGAGTCATGGCCTAGCAGAAATTTTGTGGCCGCGTCGGTGTCCTCGTCGTACGAGGCGATTTCCTTTTCGGTCTTCAACGAATTCCCGCGAGTTGAGCCTTCCGCATCGTAAGCGAGCACCGTGCCGGGCGGTTCGAACTCATGATAGACCTCGGGCACGGCCACCAAATAGCCCTCGCCCGCCAGTGCCGCAGCCATCCGGCGGATCGGCCCGGTGGCTTGGAAAATTTCCGAGTAAAAGATGACGGCGGGATAGCGCGCGCCACCCTCGGGGATGAATAGAGATGCACCCGCATCGGCCCGCGGGTGGTGGGAAGATCGGCGTAGGACTCGGCAAGCGTGGACATGGCCGAGTCTCGTCATGGGTCGCCGCTGCGATCGAGAAAATCCGGTTTTGAAATCGCAGTGGAGAAAAAAGCCTCGTCTTTTCCGCTCTCATCCGCAGAGATTTCCGCCGTGATCCACCCCACCGCTATCGTTTCGCCGCTCGCCAAGCTGGGGCACAATGTCCGCGTCGGACCGTTCTGCGTCATCGGTGCAAATGTGGAGGTCGGCGACGACTGCGTGCTGCACTCGCACGTCGTGTTAGAAGGGTATTCGAAAATTGGCCGCGCCAATGAGTTTTTCCCATTTTCGATGGTCGGCGGAAAAACTCAGGACCTCAAATACGCCGGCGAGCCGACCTATTTGGAAGTCGGCGATCATAATACCTTCCGCGAAAACACCACCGTCCACCGCAGCACCCATGCGGAATCCGTCACCCGCATCGGCTCGCACAACTTGTTTCTGTGCTACGCGCACATCGCTCACGACTGCCAGTTAGGGAGCCATATCATTCTCTCGAACTCAGTCGCTCTAGCAGGTCACATCGAGGTGGATGACCACGCGATTATTTCCGGTGCCGTCGCGATTCATCAGTTCTGCCGAGTCGGCAAGCACGCGCTGATTGGCGGCTTGTCGCGGGTCGTGCAAGATGTGCCGCCGTTCATGATCGTCGAGGGAAACCCTTCGAAAACCCGTGGCCTCAACGCCATCGGCCTGCAACGCCGGGGCTTCGACGAGCCAGATCTGCAAGCGCTCAAAACGGCTTACAAGAAGCTGTTTCTGAAGAAAGACGCGAATCTCACCCTCGCCCTCAGCTCACTCAAGGCCACCCACACCGGAGACATTCCGGTGGTGCGGCACTTGATAGAGTTCATCGAGAAGTCCGAGCGCGGCGTGGTGCGTTAAGGCAGTTCGTCAATCAAGCGGACGACGCCACCTTGCAACTTGATGTTGAAGGGATTGAGGCGGACCCCGAAATTCGGGCCAGGGGTTAAGCTTTGATTGTGGTGGTCGGGTGCGGG
>JAYTLO010000055.1:0-10011 GCA_043729385.1 Akkermansiaceae bacterium | reverse complement strand
TTAAATTCGCCAGATTCCCAGTGCCTTGATCTTTCGTTGGGCTTTGAGTAACCGACCATCTCGACAAATCTTTGGTCATTGAGTTCCACCGCGAGCTTTCCCATCGTCCTGCCCATGAATGACGATCTCCTCCCGGACTTGCTTGCTGCCGTCGAGCAACAACTCACCTCGCCGCAGACTCCCTATGTCGCCAAGAATCTAACTCGTTTGCTGAAGCTCGGGATCGAAGAAGCCGACGCAAAAACCCAGATCGCCCTGTGCCTCGGCGAGGAGATGGACAAAATCCTCAGAACCCGCAAACCGTTTGATGAGAAGGCCTACCGCGCGAACCTGGAAGGTCTGCCGATGGTGGCTGAGGAGGACCACAGCGAGGAAAATTCAGATTTCCCCTAAACCCTCACCAGCAACACAACATTGAAAGTGTGACCACCGTCTCCGGCACGAGCCGAGTGGCGTCCAAACCAAAATAACCCCATGAAAGTGAAATCAATTGTTCTGCTCGCGCTGTTTGGCGGCGCTTCGTTTGCCACTGCTGCTACCGGCTTCTTCGGCAATTTCTACTTTGTCACGAGCCTCAACGGCGGAGCCAACGTGTTCAACCAAATCACCAGCGGAACCACCCCGGGAGTCGGCGCGGCCTCGGGTCACAGCCTTACTCCAGACGGGGTGAATCCGCAGTTCTCTTCGTTTGGCACTGTGGACATCACCGACGTCCTATCGCTGAAGGGATTTGAATACAAAACTTTCAACGACAACGGTTCCAACGTCACCCACGCCAACCTCAACTACCGCATCTACCCGACCGGCTCGCCTAGCGGTGGGTTTGTCAATATCCAGACCACCACGCCCGTGTCTAACGTCGGCAACAACAAGACCTGGCAGGTGACGAGCGGCACTACTAACCTGCTCGCTGGCCTAACACCTGGAAACTACACCATTCAGATCTATAACGAGTCCTTCACCAACGCCACTAACACCGCTGGAAATATTTTCGGTTTCACCAGCGGTAACAACCCGACCGCGAGCTTCACCGTCATCCCCGAGACCGCGAGTTCGCTGCTCGGGCTGATCGGCTCGACCCTTTTGCTTCGCCGCCGCAGGTAGTCGGCGGCAAGACGCCGACCACCAAGTAAGCGGCGGACTCCGATCCGCCGCTGCCAATGGGCGATTGGCAGATCGCCAATCCTTATCACTGGATCTTCCTCAGCTTCTTCTGCTCCGCGATCCAGCCTCGGTCCTTGTCGGATAAGCTCGTCTCTTGGGTGCGCGAGCGGGTGCCGTCCGGTTCGATGAAGATGAGTGTGCCTTGAGAGTAGGAAGTTAGTTTGGCGAAAACCTTCCGCTCCTTGCGGTCCTGCCATTCGCGGTAGCCCTTCTTCTCAAGCCCGGCGCGCCAGCTCTTATAGGCTTCAGTGGAAACCGCCTCGGAGTGCTTCAACTGGCCCCAGAGAAATTCTGATTCGCCGCGCTTGTAGCCGCGGTAGCGGCCAACGACTTCGCCGCTCGGGTTAAGCATGATCAGCGACGGATAACCCATTACTTTGTAGCGTTTCTTAAGCTCGGCATAATAAGATTTCACCTCAAGTCGGTAAGCTTCCGAGTCATCAAGGCTGCTGTTAGAATCATCAAGTTTCACATTCGCGGCGTCCACCTTGAGACGGACCAGCTTGTCGGTGGCCCAGTCGCCGAATTCGTTGGTGGCAAATAATTCCTGGCTCAGCGCCTTGCACATCGGGCTCATTTGCGAATCGGTGAACCAGATTAACAGCGGCTTCCCCTCGCGGGCGGAACGCTGGCGGGCGATGGTCGAGCTTTCCTCCCACGGCCCGCGCCTTGGCGCAGCCAGCAAGGTGGCGAGCTCGGGAATGCCGGCCTCGGGGTTGTCGGGATCGGTGTAAATAATATCCTCTTCCGGCGTGATACCCGAGGGCAAGGGCTTGCCTGGCACATTGCCGCCGGGAGTGACGGACACGCCTTCATCGGAGTTCTGCGCGCGGATCAGCGGGGTGCCTGATAGACCTCTGGGATTGGGCTGCTCCCCTTGCACGACCTTGCCGGTTTTAGCACACGAACCCAGCGCGACCGCTAAACATACGCACCAAATCCATAGGGGAAATCGTCTCATTGGTAATATAGCAATATCACTTTTTCAACCTAACCGGAGTCCCGCAATACGTGCAGCGAAACCACATGAATAACAGCATATGCATACACACTGGGATCACATGCCCGAGTCCGAAAAGATGATGCGCCTTGCTGTTTTTTAAACACATCCTCGGCACAAATAACTTCTGTCCGCAAATCCGGCAACTGCCGTGCATGCCCCAGATCAACCACGCGAAGCCGAACAACGGCAGGCTCGCTGGAAATGCCAGCAACCATTTCGGCACCCAGCCGAAATGCGCCGGCACTTCGCTGGATAGCAGCAGCAGTCCGGCGGATACGATTCCGATCGGCAGCATCGCACCGAGAATAAGGGTGAGCACCGCGCCGACGCTTAACGAGACTGGGTGGCTGTGCAGCACCCCACGGACGTAACGGCGCGACCGAGGATCGCGGCCCTTGTTAGTTTCCACTCGCGGCCCGCGGATCAGGGCTACACGATCATCACTATTCACCGTCGGGGTGCTCGGTCGCACGGCGGCACCTGCCAGCGTCTCGGTGGACTTAATCCGGGAATTATCGATCACCATGCGCGTCCCGCTCGTTTCCGCGATCTTCACGTTGTTCGAGGGAACGACGGGCCGTCCGGGCTTCAGTCCGGGCACACGATCGTCAATTTTCACCTCGAGGTCGCCGGAATAACGGTTGAGCAAGATCGCCGCTGGGATGTCGCCGACGGCCAATTTCTGCTCCATCAAAAACTTAGCCGGCAGCGGAATCGCGAAGGGCGCAGTGGCCAGCATCGTGATCACCTGCGGGGAAATCTCGTGGTTGACCGGCATCGTCACCGCGACTGTCGCGTTCTCCACGAAGCCGATTATGTCACGGGCGGAGGCGATCCATTTCACGACATTGCCGCGGGACGGAGCGCGTTTGGAAATTTGAAGAATCCGGTTTGCCCGTTCTAATTCCTGCGCGAGTTCATCCACCCCAGCCCTCGCAAGCGACTCGGCATCAGGGAAACCGGCGGCTTCGAGCAGTTCGAGCGTGGCCTTACCGATGCCGGGAATACTCCTGAGATTCGTCATATACTAACTGCTGCCCGGCCACTCTAGAGAAGGAACCCCCGTTGGCAAGCGGGCATAAGGAGGGTTGATCTTTGGTCAACCCGGGTGGACTAAAAGTCCACCCTCCTCAGGCTCACGCCAGCGCGGCGAGCATCTCGCCGAGCTGGACCAATTTCGCCTTCCAATCGTCAAGCCGGGCCTTCTCTTGCACCACCACTTCCGGCGGCGCACGGTCCACGAAACTCGCGTTGCCTAGCTTGCCCTCGCACTTCTTCACTTCGATTTCGGTGAGTGAAATTTCCTTGGTCAGGCGAGCACGCTCGGCCTCGATGTCGATCAAGCCTTCCAGCGGCATGTAAGCTTCGCCAATCGCGGTCACCGCAGCCGGGGTTCCTTTCGGAGCCTGGTAGTCGGAATCCAAGGTGATCTCCCCTGCCCCGGCGAGCAATGCGAGCACGCGGACTTCGTCGGTCAGCCAATCGGAGGCACCCTTGATAACGAACTTAATGTCCTTGCGCGAACCCATTTTGTATTCGGCTTTGAGATTGCGCATCCGTCCGGCGGCTTCATAGATCGCCGCTGCCACGTCCTTCGCATCCGCGATGGTTTGCTCGGGGATCAAATCCAATAGCGGCTCGGCGGGTAGTAGTTTCTGCATCAAATACTCACCTTCGGATACATAACTCATCCGTTCCGATAACTCTTCCGTCACGTGCGGCATGTAGGGACTGAGCAACTGCAAATAACGCCCCATGATCGCGTCGAAGACTCCCAGTGAAATCGCTTTCGCCCACGGCTCGGCGGTGTCGCGGAGATCGAGTTTCACTGCTTCGAGGAACTTATCGCAGAAGTCGTTCCAGAG
The DNA here is from genome assembly GCA_043729385.1 of Akkermansiaceae bacterium. GTDB lineage: Bacteria > Verrucomicrobiota > Verrucomicrobiia > Verrucomicrobiales > Akkermansiaceae > Luteolibacter. The sequence goes on along the minus strand of JAYTLO010000055.1, from coordinate 5,979 downwards.
GAATTCATACAAGCGCTGGGCGATCTCACCGAAGCGATACTCACTATACAAACGCTCCAAATCGACAGCGAGTTCATCAAGCTTCGCCATCGCATTAAGATGATAAGGGCGCAACCCGGCGAGAGTCTCTAACGCTTGGAACGGCTCACCACCCATCTGCCGGAGGCGGCAGGCATTGTAGAGTTTATTCGCGAAATTCCGGCCTTCCTCAATCGAGGTTTCATCGAACCTAACATCGCTACCGACCGGCGCGATCCGCATCAAGCCGAAGCGCAAACCATCCGCGCCGTATTTCTCCATCAGGTCAATGGGATCGGGCGAGTTGCCTAATGACTTCGACATCTTGCGGCCCTTCAAGTCGCGGATGATCGTTGTAAAATAGACATTTCTAAATGGCAGCGCGCCGGTGAACTCGAATCCCGCCATGATCATCCGCGCGACCCAGAAGAAAATGATATCTGGTCCAGTGACGAGATCATCCGTCGGATAGAATTTCTTCAGCGTCGTGGTTTCCTCACCGACGTTGGCCATCGTCGCGAACGGCCACAACCATGAGGAAAACCATGTATCCATCACGTCCTCGTCGCGCGTCCAGTTCTCCGCGTCGGCGGGAGGCTCGGTGCCGACATATAGAAGACCGTGCGAGAGATGAGTAGTATCCAACGATTCGGCATTCTTTAAATCATCCAGCTTGTCCTTGCGATACCAAACCGGGATCTGATGACCCCACCACAGTTGGCGGCTGATGCACCAGTCTTGGAGATTATCCATCCAATGTGCGTAGGTCTTCGCCCACCGCTCGGGTCGGAATTTGATATCACCATTCGCCACCGCCTCAGCCGCCTCGCTGACGCATGGGTATTTCAAAAACCACTGCATCGAAATCCGTGGCTCGATGGGCACATGGCCGCGCTCGGAGAAGCCGACGTTGTTCTCGTATTCCTCCACCCGGATTAACAAGCCCATCTCTTCTAACATCGCCGCCGCTTTCTTGCGAGCGGCGAGCCGGTCTAGGCCGTGCAACTCGGGACAATCCGGGCAGTTGATATGTGCATCTGGAGTTAGAACGTCGATGATATCGAGTCCGTGACGCACACCGATTTCAAAGTCCGCCTTGTCGTGCGCCGGAGTGATCTTCAATGCACCCGTGCCGAATTCTATGTCTACATGTTCGTCCACGATAATGGGAATCTCTGCATGAGGAAACGGCCGGAAGACCTTGCGCCCGAGGTATTTGGTAAAACGCGGATCTCTAGGATTCACCGCCACCGCCACGTCGCCTAACAACGTCTCTGGCCGGGTGGTGGAAATTTCTAAATACTCACCTGGTGCATCGGTGAGTTCATATTTCATGAAATATAACTTCGAGCGCTGCGGCGTCATGATGACTTCTTCATCTGACAAAGCCGTGAGTGAAACTGGGCACCAATTGACCATTCGCTTGCCGCGATAGATGAGGCCTTTTTTGAAAAGCTCGACGAACACATGACTCACCCACTCGGTGTAGGGCGCGTCCATCGTGAAGCGCTCGCGGCTCCAATCGCACGTGCAACCGAGTCGCTTGAGTTGATTGATGATGATGTCGCCATGCTTGTTTTTGAAATCCCAAACGCGCTTGAGGAACTCGTCGCGCCCGAGATCGCGGCGGCTCACGCCCTCGGTCTCGCGCACCTCGCGCTCGACCCGCGCCTGAGTCGCGATGCCGGCGTGATCGGTGCCGGGCAGCCACAGCACCTCCTTGCCATTTTGCCGCGCCCGGCGGGCAAGAATGTCCTGCAACGCGTTATTCAGGACGTGGCCGAGATGCAAAATCCCAGTGACATTCGGCGGCGGAATGACGATCGAATAACCGTCCTTCGCGGACGCAGGATCGGCTTCGAAACATTTTCCGGCGAGCCAAGCGGCATACCATTTGGCTTCCACCGCTTGCGGTTCATAGGCTTTCGCTAACTCAGACATAAGGGCGGATGGATGCCAGAGGCACCCAGTTTTGTCCAGCACTGGAAAAAGCGGTGAAGCCTCAGCGTTTCCGGCGAGTAAGCAGCCCTCCGCCCGCGAGCACTGTGAGGACAAGCGAGGACGGTTCCGGAACGGTGGCGACCCGGAAGCCTACGAAGAACCACTCCTGCTGCGGCAAGCGTTCGTCCGGCACCGCGCTGGAAACTCCCGGCTCCGAGTTGAACCAAGCGCCACCGCGCACGCTGCGGAAACCCCTTGGGTCAAGGCCATCGTTCCACTCAGAAACGTTGCCGGCCTGGTCGTTGGTACCGTAAAAACTGTCGGAGTCCGCCCCGTAAGCTCCCCCATTGGTGAGACCTGTGCCTGAAAAATTTGAAGCTCCCGCCACGCCGACTGTATTTGAAACCATCGCATCGCTCTGATTCCCGTGCTGCCAATAGCCGCCCGCACCGGCGTTCTTTGTCGGATCGTAGTAGGCCGCCTTATACCACTCGTCCTCGCTGGGAAGCCACGCCTTGGCCCCCGCATTCTTCTGCACGATGCCGCTGACCGCACCTAACAACGCGTATGCCCCGTCTTCGGTGGTGCCGGTGGTCTGGAGTCCGGTCGGCTGTCCATGATGGAGCCAGTTGCAGAAGCGCGCGCCATCGAACCAACTCACGAAAGTGATCGGCTTGTTTCCGCTACCCCCGATCACCGAGTAGGTATAATTGCCGGACGATCCACTCCGGATGATTCCAGCGCTGTTCGGGTTGGTGGCCATCTCGGAATTGTAAATCCCATAGGTGTCCCGTTTCGCCACGGCATTGAGAAATCCGGCAAACTGGGTGATCGTCGTTTCGTTTTTTGCGATCTGGTAGGAATAACTCACCGCACCGAAATTCTGCACACCACCAAGATTCGCATTGCCGTCGGCGGGATTGGCGGCATTGCCGGGATTGCCGACCGCCACGTAGTCGATACTCACCACCGCAGAGGCCGGAGTGATTAGGAAGATGGCGGCCAGAGCGGCCAGCCCGAGGAAGGCAATATTGGGATTTTTCACGGGAATGAGGCGGAAAGGTTTCGGCGTGCGGCTAACAGACAAATTCCAGACGGCCGGGCGAGCCAATTCGCTTTCACCGTCCAATAACGGTGAGCCGCTCGCCCGCAATCTCCTCTTGCTCCCTCGCGATTCTTGATTGCCGGAATCGATGATTCTCCAACATCATCGCAATCACTCCGAAAATAAGGATGCCGAGGATGACAGCATAGAACGCCCAAATGGTGGCCTTGCCTGCGGTGAAGCCGTAGGTGTGGAGGCCGGTGTTGAGGAAATTCACATGCCACCACGAGAAGGTGACGACGGCTCCGGTGAAGACAGCGGCGAAATGCAAACCCCACTCGCGGATATAGCCACCGAGGCGACTGTGGAGGATAGCGAGTGTCCAGAGGACGATCAGGAGCGCACCGTTTTCCTTAGGATCCCAGCCCCAGAAGCGGCCCCAGGAATCGTTGGCCCAAATGCCGCCGAGGACGGTGCCGACGAGGGAGAGGAACAATGTTAGACAGATCATGCCATACACCGCGCGGGTGAAGGAGCGGCGGATATCGCGGTCGCCATTGTCGAGGCAGAGACCGCGCATGAGCAGATAGATGAAGGCGAGGAACGCACTAAGCAATCCGGCTGAATACCCAAGTGTGATCGTTAAAACGTGGATGGTGAGCCAGTAGTTAGAATCCAAAACGGCGATGAGCGGATCCATGTAGTCCTTGGCATCGCCAAGTTCGAAGCGGCGAGAAAGGATTAGTAAAAGCGTGCCGGTTATTGGAGCGATGCCGAGGGCAAAACGGCGGCGAGTCATCGCTTCAATCAGCAGCGCGATGAAGACCACGGTGGCGGCGATGAAGATGATGGTATCATAAAGATTCCCGACCGGCGGGCGCTGCATGATGATGCAACGTTGCACAATCGCGATGGTGCAAAGCACCAAGCCGGTGACGGTGGCAGCCAGCGTGATCCAAGACAGAATCCGCCCTGCGATTCCTTTACCAAGCGTCCACATGGCAAGCGCGCTCACCGTGCCGATGATGAAGAAGATGAGCGCATTGAGAAACCAGTTCTTCTTATAAAAATCAGCTTCTAGCGGAATGTAATTATACTCTCCACGGTCTTTGGCACGGGCGGCGAACCGGTCGCGGAGAGATACCAGTTGGACGCGGAATGTAGCTTCACTTTCACCCGCCGAACGGGCGGTGGTTTCGAGCGTTTTGATATCGGCAATGGCAAGTTGCGCATCAGTTTTGGGGTCGCTAATCGAATTGAAGATTGCATTGCCAGCACTGAGCCAAGTGGGATTTTTCGAGTCGGCAGGTGGTAGAATATTGAGTCCAAATTTGGCGAAGTTTGCAGCATCTTGGACTTGTTCCATCAGGCTTTGGATATGGGAGTCGATCGGTTGGCCCTGCGCTTGGGACTGTGCGACTTGCTTGCGGATTTCTGGTGCGGTCTGCATCACGGCACTGATGTCGGCGTGTTGATCCGCCGCACCGTCCTTGCCAGAGCCATGCAACGTGACCCCAAAGCGGGCGAAGCCAAAGTAACCTAACAAGCTCTCGTATTCGCGGAGGTTGTAAGCAAGGGCGATGGTCTGCGCCTGCACTGGATCGCGCTTATCTTTCTCGACGGCTTCATAGGTTTTCGCGAGTTCGATGAGCTTCTCCCGACCTGGTTCGATGTCGGAGTAACTATACCGATCGCGCTTGCCGCGGGTCTTCACGCCGATGGCTTCTAGCACTGAGGAGTTGTCGATACGGAAGGTCGGCAGCTTGATGGCAAGCTGCGGACGGAACAGCGAATCCATCAGCCAAGCGGTGGGATTGATCTTATAGGTTTTACCGCCGGTACCTTCGATTTTCATCGAGCGCGCACCGTGGAGACCAAGCATCGTGAAGCCGGCGAAGGTGGAGAGTGGCTTGATGCGTCCGCCGTTCTGAACCGGAATGGTTTCAGCGACATTAAGCGTATCCTTTTCCCATGGAGTATAACCTGCGACTTGCCGGACATCACCCTTCGGCATGTTGTCCTTAACCATTTGAGAGGCCACAGCGACTAGCAATACTGTCGCTAGAACCGCAGCGATCCAGCGACCGATTTTTGATGGTGAGTTAGACATGGCGGGATTTGCGTGGGCCAGCTCCTAGAAAGATAGCGAGCTTGATGATGAAGGTGACGAACATACCAAATGCGACGATCCAAAGACTGTACTTCGGCCACTGGTCGGCCGGGTTGCGCACGACTTCAAACACGGAATACATCTTCTGTCCGGGCAGTGCCCCAGGCGGGCCGTAGCTGGCTTGGAAGAAGGTGAGTCCTTCATAGCGCATCGGTTCGTTCATCTGGATGGTGACCTTGGCCTCGCCGCCATTCTCGATGCGGGTGACCTTACTAATAAACTTGGCGGCCATCGAAGTGCCTGGGTGGAAGTCTGCGGTGAACTCGTCGAGCTTGAGAGTAAATGCCATCGGCCACAGGCGTTTGCGCATGTCCACCGTGAAAACGCGATCACCCAGACGGTAGGAAAACGGGTGGAAGCAGGCACCTGCTAGAATGAAGGGAGCTGCCTTTTTCCCGTCGCGAGTGACGATGCGGGCGTAACTCCCAGCAGTGTATTGCTCGGCGGGTTCGGCTTTCGCGAGTTTCGGCTTCTCGGATAGGAAATAACCGTCGGCCACAAATTGCCCACGGTCCGGCGCACGCTCGCTGGCGGAAACGGGCACGCAGTTATACATGTATGAGGTCAACTCCAGATCGAATGGCATGCCTGGCAGCCGAAAAGTGCGAAGTTTGTCGCCCTTAAGATCGTCGATGTCCTTACCGCGGATGATATGGATTTGGGCAGGTTTACCGTCCTTGATTTCAGCCACCTCCACGACGTATTCGAAGTAATCCTCAGCCGCGCTGCTAGACTCCCCTTCGCCGACGGCCATGTTACCACGCTCGGAGAAATGATAGGTGACGCCCGCACCGATCAGCAGAAA
>JAYTLO010000054.1:0-17269 GCA_043729385.1 Akkermansiaceae bacterium | reverse complement strand
GAAGACTACTTATCCACCTGAACTCCATCATGAGCAGGGTGTTGCGGGAATACAATTCCCCCAAAAGCCTAACAGACTAAAAAGACAGTTGCTGCCCGCCCAGCTCATGCATCGCGAAATGGAAGAGATATCAGGAACGAAAACGGAATCTTGACGGGAGGGGGAGTCCGACTGATGCTCCTCTCAAGTTGGGTTGGAAATGTCCGGCCGGCGCTAGGCTCTTGGAAATGTCCGGGAGCCTTTCGCATTTCTAAGGGATGAGGATCAAGCCTAGGTCACGGGCGATTCCTTGAGGGGTGCGTCTCAGCTTCCCCTGGATGATATCGAAGGCGCGATTTGTCTGCGACGGGCGGAGATGGTGAATGCCGATCGGGCGGGCGACGAGGTCGGCCAACTGGAGTCCAGCGGAGTTTGCGGTTTTAGGGACCATTACCAGTTCGAGCGGGAGTAGGCAGCCGTGAGCGTAGCCGATGTCACAGAACCGCCGGAAGGCCAGTTCCAGATCAAAATCCTCTCGGCGTCCTCGACGTTCGACAATGATCGGCGTATTTCGCTCCGCCTGCCCAACATCCGCTAGATGCTGATAGACCGCGTTGAGGCCTGCTTCCATGGCGTGGTCGTATGCACGGGCATCTGGGCTGTGGAGATGGGCGAAGGCGGGTTTGTCGATTACCACTGCGATGATCGTGGCGGGGAGCACCACCATAAGCCCCGAGAGTTCCTCAATGAAATCCTCGCGGACTCGCTTGTGCATCAGGAATGAAAACGCATCCCGAGGTTTCCGAATCTCATGCTCGTGCAGCACGATTTCATCATGGCCCCAGTAACGCATTTTGAAGTTCTGGAGACCCGGCGTGATTCTGCCAACGTAGTCCGATTTTGTGACGATGACGAAGGCGAGAACGAAGACGGAATAGATCGAATCAATACTCGTGAGGCTGTGGTCGCCGCTCTCATCGACGAAGACCAGATAATCACCAAAATCAAGGGAGGGGGGCATGATCGGGTGGATCGTTAGAGGGCGTTTGTCGGCTCGTCAACCGCTATGCCAGTCTTTAAATTCCGGCCTGGCGGTTGAAAACCGCCGCCACGATGAGCTTCTCCGTCGTCTCCCAATCCATGCACGCATCCGTGATGCTTTGCCCATAAACTAACTGATCGAGTGCTTGCGGAAATTTCTGCGCACCGCCGACGAGGTTGCTTTCTAACATGGCTCCGATGATTGAGGAGTCCCCATTGGCACGCTGGCGGACGATTTCCTCAAACACGGCGGGCATGAGTTTTTCATCCTTCTTACAATTCCCATGACTCGCATCGATCATGATGGATGGCCGTAAGCCATGCTTGGTCAGCATTTCACGCGTCTCTGCTAGGCTTTGCTCGTCGTAGTTCGGTCCGCCATCGCCGCCGCGCAGGATGATGTGGCAATCGGGGTTTCCCGTGGTGCTCACCGCCGATGCGCGGCCATCCATGCCTACGCCGAGAAAGGTTTGCGGCTGGGTGGCGGCTTTGATCGCATTGATCGCGGGTTCGAGATTTCCTAACGTCCCATTCTTGAAACCGAGTGGCATCGACAGCCCGCTGGCCATTTGGCGGTGAGTTTGCGATTCGGTGGTGCGCGCGCCGATGGCCGACCAACAGATCAAATCCGCGATGTATTGCGGGGTGATCGGGTCTAGCAACTCAGTGGCGGTGGGCACACCGAGCCGGATCATATCCAGCAGAAATTGCCGCGCCACTTGCAGGCCTTCGTCGATCCGGTTGCTGCCATCGAGACGCGGATCCATGATGAGTCCCTTCCAACCCACGGTGGTGCGGGGTTTCTCGAAATACACCCGCATCACGAGAAGCATCCGGTCCTTCACCTGCTCGGCTAACAGCTTGAAGCGCTCCGCATACTCGCGACCCGCGACGACATCGTGGATGGAACATGGCCCGACGATGACCAGCAGCCGTGGATCATTGCCGAAGATGATTTCCCGGATCTCACGCCGACTTTGGAAAATGAAATCGGCATCGCTCTCAGTGCGGGGCAGCCGTTCGAGCAGCTCGAGCGGGGAGGGGAGTGGCAAATTCGAACTGACGTGGATATCGCTAACAGGCTTCATTTGTATTTGAAAAAAATCAGGTGTGTTTGGGAACTCTCGGATCTGGCATCGCTTCCGGGTCTTCGTGCCAAGGGATGCCAGCGTCCGCGTTGCGCTGGAGATCGGCGATGACCTGCGCACCTAGCAGCAGGATCAGCGCGATGGCTTCCATGATCAGCAGGACGATGATGATGGTGGCCATCGAGCCGTAGAGCATGTTCACGATTGAGACATTCGTGTAGTAGGATACCAGTAAATGACGGACCAGCTCCCACAAGATCGTGGCAGTTAGTCCGCCGGCCAGCGCCCGCCGGAACTTGATTTTCGCCACCGGCATGATTTTGTAAAAGAGCGTGAAAAGCAGCACCAGCCCCATCAACCCGGTGGCGTAGATCAGCTTGCTGAGGTGATTGTGAAGTAGCGTGTCGAACCCGACAAAGGCGAAACTCCGCTGGTCTTGCGCGTCGATGAAGGCATTCACCAAAGTGATTCCCCCCAGCCCGACGGCTACGATGAAGATGAAGAGATAGGGCATCAGCGCGGAGACCCAGAACTTGCGTTTCAACGGTTGCAGCGGGCGGTGGAAAATGATGGCGATGGAATCTTCCATCACTCGGAACGCTAGCGAGCTGAACAACAACAACGAGCCCACACCGAGCCAGCCGATCAATTTCCGCGAGACGAGAAACCCCACCAGCACCTCAGTGAGAGTAGGCGCGAAACCCGGCGCGATCAGGGAGACTTCCGTGATGATCGTGGTGAGCAGGACGGTCTCATCGATGAAATTTGAGAACACCACCAGCAGCACGGCCGACAGCGGGATCAACGAGAGCATCATGTTGTGGGCGACCGCAGCGGTGAGAAGCAGGCCGTGATTCCTCAGGAAAAAATCGCGCAGAACCCGGCCGGCGAACCGCACGATCTTGGGCAAGCGTTTATCCATCCGGCGGCAGTTTGGAGGTGGCCAGCAGGTGATGCAAACGCAAATCCGCTAGCGAGCACTAACCTCCACGCCCCATTATTGGCGTGGCAAACGCAGCGAGCTTTCTATCAGCTCCAGAAACTTAGCGCGGTCGGCGGGCAGGGTGGCGGAGGCGGTTTCGCGGGCGAGCGCGGATCACGAGAAAATGTCGTCCTATTTTGGATTTCTTGTGGATGATATTAGCCCTTTTTCTGTTAAATTCAGCCATAGTTCGACGCCTTCATCTCAACTTCCACCTGCGTTTCCATATCACGAAGTATCTCCGACGGTGAAACCCTCAAGCCTCTGCAAAGTCTGAAAATAGTATCCACCGTTGGCATCCGCAGTCCGCGCTCGATGAGCGAGATATAGCCCCGTTCAAGGCCCGCGATTTCGGCTAACTTTTCTTGCGTGACTTCCGCATTCGCCCGGTGACGGGCGATCACTCGTCCGACAAGCCGTTTCAAATCTAAGTCGTCCCACTGCTCCAAGGAGCGCAGCCTATCGACAACCGTTTCGGACTTCTTCGCACTATAGTATGAGTAAATACCTTGCCTAACCGCGTGACTCGATTTAGAGCTGGCTCCGTCGTTCAATACTCGCCTACTCCTAAATATGAAGTTCCTTCCCGCTTCCCTTGCCTTATTAGGCGGATTGTTGCCTTCGTCTGGCCAAGAAAAATCAGCCTCCGCATGGGATGTTGAAATTGCTGGACCGATCTCCGATGGCACGCGGGCGGAACCGGCTCCGAAGCCTGAGCCTATTGATTTCAAGGTTCTAACTTTATATACCCGGCAGATCGATGTGACCGAGGCTGCGGAAATGTCGGATCTGCCGCCGGTGAAGGGCAGGATCAACGTCACGGTTCAAATGGTTGAGGATCCGGGTTTGCCTGATCCGCCGCCAGCGCTTCGTGCTACTGCACCGGATGATCCGGCGGTCATCGCTAGGATGGAAGCACTTCGGAAGAACTACCGTGGCACGGAGTTAGTCTTTCTATCGGCCACGGTGTATGACGACTCGCGGACGTTGCTGCGGATCTATCCTAACGGAAAAATTGAAGGTGAAGTCTCCGCTTGGACTAATCTGAATTTCAATCATTTCTCCGGGTTCTCAACCTTTCGGGTCAACGAGGCTGACGGCACATTCAGCGACCGTGGGTTGCTGATGGGCATCGGCAACTTCGATGCCTATAAAATGCGCAGGCGGCTTGCGAAGTATGGTCATGATTACAATCTTCCAGAAGTCCCGATCCTGCCGGACCTTGCCGACAGTGGCCCGTCGTTTGTAGTAATCGGAGGAGATACGCAAGGGCAGGCGATGGAGACGCTGTCTCAAGTCCACGACCTGTATCGGAAGGAAGGGGTCAGAATGGAAGCGGCCTTTCACGCCCGGGAAAAAGCCTATGCAGAGAGGAAGGCCTATCTCCTCGCATTCCCGCCGGTCCCCGAAGATATTGTAATCCGCTTCTGGCAGCGGGAACAGGGCGGCAAATAATTCTTACTGGAAACAGAATATGATTTCATTCATCAAACTACCTGCGGCGGCGGGCTGCCTGCTATTTCTATCCGGCTCACTTGTTGCGGATCCGCTGCCCGAGCAGATGACATTCGTCCCGTGGACAAGTGGCACTTGGAAGTCTGAATGGCTTGGCGTAACAAAGCGCACTTACTTCTACCAATGGACGCATGATATGGTGACGTGGCACTACGCGCCATACGTGGCTTTCGGAACCGGAGGGCATGAGAATTTCATGGCGTCCAGCCCATCGAAAGTCTTCGTCCGGCTCCATTACGTGGACGACACCACCGCAACTACTCTCCAACAGGCGCGGGATGCGGATTTCGACAACGATGGCATCCCCAATTATTATGAGGTCGAAACGATCTTCACCAATCCGCTGGATAGAAATAGTGCCGGCGGGGACAGCGACAATGATGGTCTAGCAGATGGTTGGGAGTTGTTTCATTTCGGTGGACTCGGCATCGCCGATCCCAATGCAATTCTTCAGCCGGATGGATTGACTAATAAGGAGAAAGCCGATCTCGGCCTGAATCCAAACATGAACTATGATGCCGTGAATGCCTCACAATCTGCCAGTTTCACCTATGACCTAACGGGACGACTCACAGGAGTGACTGCTCCTGTCGGCGCGGGCACCTACAATCCCGACGATGAAGGTAATCTTCTCAACGCCCAATAGGCACTTTGTATTTATCATAGAACTTGACTCAATTATGGCTTCTATTTGCCTATCAATAATCCGCGGGGTTTACCTGCTCTGTCTTTTTGTCGCTTGTTGCACCTGTTTTTGGAGTCATCAGCTCCACGCGGAAATCAATGGTCCGGGTTGGTTATTAATGACTGAGACTCAGGCTAGTTTAATCGAGCCGGACTCAACGTCTCAATCCGCTTTTCCAATTCAAAGCCTAGCGACCGCAGCCACCAACCCGGTCGATGCAGACTACGCTACGGACGAGATTAAGGAACTGGCTCGTGGGTTAGAATACAAGCCGCTGCGGATCTTTGATTTCGTGCGCAATCATATCCGCTACGAACACTACTATGGGTGTAAAAAAGGCGCGGCGCTGACGTTGCTCGAAAAGTCCGGCAATGATTACGACCAATCCGCATTGTTAGTATCACTCTTGCGGGAGGCCGCGGCTTCAAACTCTGCGATCGGAGTGGTTCACTACAAATATGGAATGATGAGCATTCCGCAAACCGCGCCGACGAACCAACGGGATCTCACCCACTGGATCGGACGGAGTACGCTGCAGTTTTCTGCGGATGCGACGACGTCCGGTGGTTGGCAGACTACATCAGGTGCGGATCGTACATTTTTCTTTAGTAATAGCAGCGGAGGCAGGATCCTGATGCCGCGAGTCTGTGTGGAAGCTGCGATTTCAGGCACGAATCGATTATTTGATCCTTCATTTAAATTATGTAGTGATGCCTTTGGCATAAATATCAACACCGCGAGCGGCTACAATCAGGCGACGTTGCTGACTCAGGCGGGAGGCGTCGCCACCCCATCCCAAGTGTCCGGGATGACTCCTGCGAGCCTTGGCACTCATCTGGGCACGCTTACGACGAATCTCGTCAATTATCTGAAGACCTCGCCTGCAAATGGTAACGCCACGGTCGAACAAGTGATCGGCGGGCGGCAGATTTCACCTATACAAAGCGCCGATAATTATTCGGACACTGCCTATTTTACTTATAGCACGGAGTTAGGTATATGGGATGAGATTCCCGGCGAGAAAGCCTCAACTATTGAAGTCAAAGCGGCCGCTGGGCTGATATGGACTAAGCCGCTTGCAGAATTACGTGGGCGACGTTTATCTATCACTTTTCGTGAGCCAACTTCTGGGGATTCTCTGAGAAAGGCACAAATTTGGCTGGATGACGCGATGTTGTTGGAAGAGACGGGGGCAATCTCAGGGACGGAAGTGATTCTGGAAACCAGCGTTTACCACCCGTATGCCACGATTAATGTGAATCAATCGGACGCGGCGGCAATTCGGAAATACAAGCGCAGCGCCACGCTTGCGGGCAATACTTTTCCATGCAGTTATGCTGTTCTCTATGCCTTCGATGCCGGCAAGGATCATGTCCGGCAACGTGAGGAAAAACTAGCAAGTTATCGCGCGGCGGGGCTTATTGATAGCAGTCGTGAAGTGCGCACGGAAACACTCAATCTGATGGGATTGAAGTGGCTGCGACAGACGGAGAAGGCATCGCATTTGATCGACCGGGCTATGGACACGGAGCGACTCAATTACCACCGGGTCGGGCGCACCGCCCAAGAGGAGTCGTTCTATGTGGATGTGGCGGTCCAGTTCACTTATTTACAACAAAGACAGGACGATGCCACGAAGCTCAGGAAGTCTTCCGAGCTGGCAAACTATGTCGCAAGTGCGCTCGAACATGGCATCGTCGAACAAACACAAGAGGTAGAATCCGTTTCAACGGTGGATCTGATCACGCGGGCGTTGACGGGTGGCGGCGCGGTAAACCGGATTGTAAATGGAAATCTAACGACACTGCGGCCTGCGATCACTTCGCAAACTATCGGATCGTGGGTGGGGACGGGCTTCGCAGAGGTTCAACGCACGCCGGAGGGGAAAGCCGCCGGTGTGAACATGATCATTTCAGGTGGGTTCAGCGGTGGCTTTGGATCGACGAAGTCCATCACCCAATCAATCACTTTGGCGAACAATCTGTTTTCAAGCCCAAACTTGGTTTACACCACCCCGCCGTCTCAGCCCATCAACTTTGGGGCCGATCCAGTCGATCTTGGGACAGGTGCTTTTGTGCACGACCATGTTGATTTAGCGCTGGGAGGAATGGCACCACGAGGCTTGATCTTTTCTCGTAACTATAACTCCAATGCACGTCAACAGAACGCCACCAAACTGGGTTTTGGATGGTCACATAACTATTATTATCGTTGGAGTAAGCGCAGTGATGGCGATGTCGCTTTCGGCGGCGGCACACCGATAGAAGCGGCGGCGGCTCTAGCAGCGACGCACGCCGCCTTGGATGTCTATGATATCAATGACCCGAAGAAATGGGCCTGTGCCATGCTAGCTCTGGGCTGGGCTGTCGATCAAGTGAAAGACAATGCGGTTTCAATCCAGATGGGGGAACGCAGTTTGCAATTTCTCCGCCAGCCTAACGGGACATTCTCGCCGCCTGCGGGGATGAAGCTGGCACTGGCCCCCGTGGCAGGTGGCTACGAACTGACCTTCCGCCATGGCAACACAGTGATCTTCGATTCCAACGGGCGCGGCACGAAGATCCGTGATCTCTTCAGCAAAGAACTGAACTTTGCTTACAATACCGACGGCACTCTCAACACGGTTACGGATTGTTATAACCGAGTTCTCACATTGATCTATAACGCCGACAAACTGACTGGCATCACGGACAATACCGGTCGAGCGGTGGAGTTTGTGCAAGATGGTAATGGAGATCTCGCGAGTTACACAGATCCAGAAAGCACTGCTGCACACCCGCTGGTCTGGTCCTACGATTACCAAGGCGGGCATCTCATTGAAAAGTTGCGTGATCCCTACAACCGCGTGATCACCCATAATTTCTATGATGCGTTCAGCAGGGTTAAAGAGCAGCGCTCGATGGGCGACAGTGCCAGAACTTGGAAGTTCTTCTATTCTCGAAATTCCACCGTAGAGCAAAACCCGCAGAATGGCAGGCGGACGCTCCTCTATGATGGGAAGAGCCAGTTGGTTGCCGAGATCGACGCTGAGGGCAATCAAATGAGCTATGACTACGATGGCCAAGGCCACCGCACGAAGGTGACCACCCCCAAAGGAGAGACGACAACAACACTGTACAATGTGGAGCACAATCCAACGCGGATCACCGATCCGCTTTTGCATCAGACCAATCTGTTTTACGATACCGCACTCCGCCTGCAACGCATCAACGACAAGCGGGGACATGATACGACTTTCCTTTACACAGCACAGCACCAGCTAGAAACCACGACGAATCCGTTGCTGCATACAACAGAAAATCACTACAGACCTGATGGTCTCCTAGAGTGGACCAAGGATGCCGAACTTAAGAAGACGGCGTTTGAATATGATGCCTGGGGGCAAGCCAACAAGATCACCTATTTTGACACGAAGTTCCAAACGATGCTCAACAGCAATCGCGGCGATCTGCTGGAGTCCACTGACCCAGAAAGCCGCAAGGTTATCAACACCTATAACAAACGCCGCCAGTTACAAACCGTAACCCTACCGGCGATTGCCGGGGAAGCTGTCGCCAAGATCACCAATATTTATGATGATGCAGGACATCTTCAAAGGGTCGAAGATGCAAAGGGCGCTACGACACAGTTTGTCATCAACCAACTCGGAAACGCGACCACAAGCACGTCGCCAGTCATTCCCGTGGCGGCTGGTGGCTCTCTCAATAACGTTATCACCACTGATTATGATCTGAGGGATTGGGTGGACACCACGAGCAATTCCCTCAATCACACGGTCACTACAATATTTGATGCAGCGCACCGGATCAAAATCACGAAAGACCCGCTGCAGCGCAGCAGCGAGTTGTTTTATGATGCGAACACCCAGGTCACCGAGGTGAAAGACCCGCTGTTTCGCAGCACCAAGCAAGGTTGGACCGCGCGTGGGGAGAAAGAGCGGAGTACGGACGCTCTCGATAAATTCAGCACCTCCCTATACGATAGCAACGGCAACCTGACAGATTACACCAATCGCCGGAACAAGCTCTACAAGTCATCTTACGATCACGCTAACCGCCTCGAATGGTCCAAGACGCCACGGCTCATGACCACGGTGATGACTTATTACGACAACAACCTTGTCAAAACCATCAAAGAGCCATCCCTCCAGACCACCACTTTCAGCTACAACCAGCGAAACCTCTTAGAGTCAAAAGTGGACAGCACCGGTGCCAGCACCACAGGCTCCATCGGCTACATTTATGATGACAGTGGCCTGCTCAAAACTGTGACCGAAGGTTCCGCAGTCATCACCCGCACTTATGACGAGCGGGGCCGTCTCAAGACTTTCACCACCGCCGATGGCGATCTCATTCAATATAAATATGACGCCAACAACAACCTGACACGCCTCACCTATCCGCCGGACGCCGCGCATCCCACGGGCAAGGAGGTCAACTACGTCTATAACTCCCGCAACTTGCTGGAAACCGTCACCGACTGGTCGCTCCGCGTCACCACCTATCACTACGACCGCCTCGGAAGGCGCACCGGCACCACCCGGCCGAACGGCACCACCAACCAGATCGCCCACGACGCCGCGAACCAACTCACCTCTATCAAGGAAAGCGCGGGTGGCAAACTCATCAATTACCTCGCCTTCCAATATGATGCCGCCAGCCAGATCAAATCCCGATTCCGCGCGCCCCTCGTCAATTCCGGCTGGCAGCATCCGACATTCACGGCCACCTATGACGACGACAACCGCCTCCTAACCGCCAATGGCCAGTCCGTCACCCACGACGACGACGGCAACATGACAAGGAGTGTGGGCATCTTGCCCACAAGTCCAAACACAGCCGTAGATCTCACCTATAATTCCCGCAACCAGCTCACCAGCGCCCCCGGAACTTCCTACATCTACGACGCAGAAGGACGCCGCCGCAGCTTCACCGACGCTACCGGCACCACCCGCGATGTAATAGATCCGAGCGGCAGACTCCTCATCCGCATCAAACCCGGCCACGTAAAAACCTACTACGTCTATGGCTTGGGTCTGCTATATGAAGCGGACCAAGCGGACGCCACCAAAACCTATCACTTCGACCAAGTCGGGAGCACCCTCGCCAGAACCGACGACACCGGCAAAGTGATAGGCCGCGCAGAATACAGCGCCTACGGCATCACTTTCTGGAAGGAAGGCGACATGGCCACCCCCTTTCTCTACAACGGCCAAGCCGGAGTCCAAACCGATTCTAACGGACTTCTCAACATGCGGGCCAGGTACTACAGCCCCTATCTGATGCGCTTCCTAAACGCCGATCCCATCGGGTTCTCGGGTGGAACAAACTGGTTCGCCTATGCAGATGGTAATCCGATCTCACTGAGTGATCCTTTTGGGCTGTGTGCCCAGAGCGGGGGAGGAAGGGCGCTGGAATTCGCCGGGGATTTCTGGAAAGGGGCAAAGAATTACTCTTGGCGCAATTTGAGCGATGATGTTGCCTTTAGTACAAGTTGGGGCTTGGGTGCGGCTGCCGAGATAATCAATTTGCCCTTTAAAATATCAGGAACCGATCCGATGGCTTTAGGCCCATTGGGCGGCGTTGAGGTGGGAATGGCGAATGGCCTGAAAACGCTAGCTAACTTAGGACGGGTGGCAAGTTATGCAGATGATGCCGCGGCAGCCGCATATACAATAGACTCTGCTGCTGTCCGATTCACCCAGAGCAGTATTAGCCGTAACTTTAGTGCCGGAGGAACAATTGACCAACTCGCCGCCGGACTTCGGAGCGGCACCATACAAGCGAGTAACATTCCTGCAATTCGACTGGTCGAAAAGAACGGAAATTTTTTTTCATTAGATAATCGGCGATTATGGAGTTTCCAGCAAGCAGGAGTCCCTGTGCCATACCGCATGGCCACTTCGGAAGAGGCGGCAGCGGAGGCTTGGAAATTTACGACAACTAACGGCGGTAATTCCATCCGCGTAAGATGAAATTTGAATATGACAATTAATGAGCATCATAGCGCTATCCATTCTAAAGAAGATTTTGTGAGGTTTGTAAAAGCCTTACTTAAAGATCTTCACGAAAATGCAGATTCTTGGGAGAACAACAGCTTGGAACGTTTCCTTGAGGCGTTGAGTGCTTGGACCGAGGATATGGATGGATACTACCTCAACCAACATAAATCTGTGCCGCAACAACCAGATTGGAAGATGTTGGGAGACATGTTAATGGCCTCGAGAATGTATGAATGACCTAGGGGAATAGCTATGGCCATAGTTTTGATTTGTGTCGTAAAGAAAGGGTGGCATGTGTCACTCCGCGTCGGACGGGGCAACCTGGCTAGGCAAGCCCAAGTCCAGTAGTGGGTGTGTCAGATGCAGCGAATTTTCTATCAGCTCCAGAAACTTCGCGCGGTCCGTCGGGAGTGTGGCGGAGGCGGTTTCGCGGGCGAGCGCGGAGAGGATTTCTGGGTGGATGACACCGGGTTGTTCGCCAGCTAACCATTGTGCGTAGGTGCAGACGAGAGTGGCGAAGCGGGCGTCGTCGGAGGGTTCTGCGTCTTTCTTGTAAATGAGAGAAATCGAGGGTGCTGGTTGGTCGTCCGTGGACCAGACGAGCGAGCCGAGATCGCCACCGGGTTTGGATGATTCGATTTCGATGGCCAGGGTGGTGGTGGCATCCACCGCCAACTTGGTGGGTAAGCTGGCGGCTAACGGGCCGTCGGCGGGAGTGAACCCGAGAATCCGGTAGCGGGCGACGCCGTCGGGATTCGCATGATAGGCCATTCTAACATCGCAGGCGCTGCGTGGGTTCCCGCGCAGGGAAATGAAGAGTAGGGTGGCGGAAGGCTTCCACGGGCAGGCAATCATCTCGGTGGAAAGGGTGGCGACGTGGGCGCTCATGCCGCTGTCGCGGTTGTCCGGATGCCAGTTGTTAGTCGCGCTGCGGGAAATGGCGGCGACTCCATTTAAACGCAGCGGGAAGGCGTTGAGAATTTCCTCAATCCGGACAGCGGAACGTGGCGGGAGTTGCTGGTCGATGCGGATGGATTTCGAAATCAACTCGAGATCGGGTTTCCCCGTTATAATCGGCAGTTCGAGGGTGGGGGAATCGGCCACCGCCACTGAGCCGTATGGCACGGCGGGCGGCAGGATCGGCGCTGGCGGTGGCGGGCTGATCGGAAGAACTGCGACTGGCGCGATGCTAACAGGCGGCGGGATCTGGACTGCGACCGGAGTCGGCTCGCCGCGCGGGGTGCGGATGACGATGAAAGCGGCTAGAGCCAGCACGGCCGCCGCCGCAGCGGGGATGAGCCAGCGCGTCCAGAATGAGACGATTTTCCCGCTGGTATCTGCGGTGCGAGCGGACCGTCGGATGTTCTCGCGCTGCTGGGGAAGCAGCTTTTCCGCAGGCGGGGTGAGGCGGGCGGTTAGAAATTGTTGGATCTCGCGTGTCTCACGGATCGTGGCGTGGAGCTCGGGGTTTTCCGCAATGGCGCGCTCGACGGTGGCGGCGTCATCCGCGCTGAGTTCACCCAGAGCGTAGGCGGTTAGAGTGGGATCGTCGGGTAATGGTGTCATCAGGGGCAAGATAGCAACGGACGAGCCGACCGAAACTTTAGGGAAATTTTCCGGCAGATCAGCGGATAAAATAACTCAGATGCTCGAGCTCCAGCGCGAGGTCCACGTTGTTGACGGTGACGTCCGGGGTGACCTCGAGGACGATCGGTGAGAAGTTCAACACGCCCTGGATGCCGGCGGCGACGAGGCGATTGACGACGGCCTGGGCGAACTCGA
The DNA here is from genome assembly GCA_043729385.1 of Akkermansiaceae bacterium. Lineage (GTDB taxonomy): Bacteria > Verrucomicrobiota > Verrucomicrobiia > Verrucomicrobiales > Akkermansiaceae > Luteolibacter. The sequence goes on along the minus strand of JAYTLO010000054.1, from coordinate 4,196 downwards.
CGGGCACGCACAGGATGGCCAACTTGACCAAGTGCTCGGCGATGAATGTTTCCAAATCCGAGTCAGGAAAAACGGGAATATTCACACCGCGGGCGCGGGTCGCTTCCGGATTGGCATCGAACGCGGCGACGACCTCGAAGCCTTCCTTTTCGAAGCCATGGTAGCGGAGCAGGGCGGAGCCGAGATTGCCCGCGCCGACGAGGATGACCGGCTGCAGATGCTCGCGGCCAAGCGTTTCGCGGATGATGCCTGATAGAATTTCCACCGGGTAGCCCAGCCCGCGGGTGCCGAATTGGCCGAAGTAGGCGAGGTCCTTGCGGAGCTGCGCGGACTTCACGCCAGCGGCGCGGGCGAGGGTGCTGGAACTCACGGTGTCCACCCCGTTTGCATTCAGTTTTTGCAGGCAACGGTGATAGATGGACAGCCGATAGATAGCCTTTTTCGGGATGTCGAGCTTGACGGATTTATCGGGGAGGTCCACGGCGGGGAGTGGAAATGTTAGAGCGCCTCGGGTTTTTGAAGCAGCTCGGAAACGCGGTTGAGCAAGAATCCAGCACCGCCGCCATCGACCACGCGGTGGTCAAACGTCAGCAGCAAATCCGCCTCCGTGGCCGGCAGGAACGCCTCGACTTGCGTGCTCCAGACCGGCTTTTTCACCCCCGCGCCGATGCCGAGAATGAGCGTCTCATTGGGCAGCGGGATGGGCGTGCCGGTGGTCAGGCCGAAGGTGCCGAAGTTCGTCACCGTGGCGATGCCACCGCTGCAATCTTGTTCGGATAGACGGCGGCGGCGCGCGCGGTCCACCAGATCGTCATACTCAGAAATGAGTTCGCGCAGGGGTTTCTGATCGACCTTTCTAACGACCGGAACGACCACGCCGTCCTCGACTTGCACGGCCACCCCGATGTCGAACGCGCGGGGATGCACCACCTTGTCACCGATCAGATAGCCGGCGGTCGTCGGGCTTTCCGCGATCGCTAAGGCGAAGGCGCGTAACAGATAGAGCGTCAGCCCCGGCTTGGGCGACTGGGCGCGGCGGTGATCCAGCACCTTGTCTAGCAGGATCGGCCGCCCCACGGTGGCGAGCGGGCGCGTCCAACTGCGGCGCATGGCATCGGCCACTGCGAGGCGCATCGGCGAGGCGGCGGAGCTTGGCCACGCATCGAGATAGTCGAGGAAACGTTCGAGATCTTCCACCGTCACGCGGCCACCGGCACCGGTGCCGACGATCGCTGAAATATCCGCCTCGCGGATGCCGAGGTCGTTCATCCGCGCGCGCATTCTGGGAGAAATATAGTGGGCACCCATCACGCCAGTCGGCACGGGCAGGCCTTTCACGCTGGGCACCACCGCGGGAGCTTCCTCGTAGGCGTCGTCATCGAGCGCGAAGTGTAAATTTGCCTCCGTCTGCGCCGGGCTGTTCGACTGGCTGGTAGCAGCGCGTTTCGCTTCGATGGATTCTAACGACTCCACACCGGTGCGGGTAATTTCCTCATCAGTCACATCCAGCAGTCCTAACAAAGTGCCGACTGAGTAGGAAATTCCCTCCTGCGCCCGCAGTTCGGAGACCACGCCATCGCACAAGGTGGTCACGCCCATCACGGCTTTATTCGTTTCCACCTCAATGATTTCCTGATCGGTGCGGACGCGATCGCCCACCGCGATGCCGAGGCGGATGACGGTGGCCTCGGCGATGGACTCGCCGAGTTGGGGCATAAGAATGGGGACGGTGGGCATTTGGGTAAAAGCTGAGAAACTGAAATACTGAAATGCGGGAGCTAGAAAGAAAGCAATTTGCGGAGCGCCTCGCAGATGGATTCGGGCGTCGGGCGATGGGCGGCCCAGAGTTTCGGGTGATAGGGGACCGGCGTGTCGCGGGCGTTCAATCGCTGAGGCGGAGCATCTAGCAGGTGGAAGCCCTCCTCGGTCACCCGTGAAATAACCTCCGCCGTCACGCCACCCCAGGGGAACGCCTCACCCACCGCTAACAGCCGCCCGGTGCGGGCGACGGAGGCGAGGATGGTGTCCACGTCCAGCGGTTTCACCGAGCGGAGATCGACCACTTCAATTTCCCAGCCGTCTTGCGCCAAACGGTCGGCAGCCCTAACGGCTTCGTGGACCATCGCGCTGTAGGCCACGACCGTGGCGTGCTTGCCAGGCCGAGTGATTCGGGCCTGGCCGATGGGCAAATGATCGCCGTTGATCGACTTCGCCTTGAGCCAGCGGTAGAGAAATTTGTGCTCACAGTAGATGACCGGATCGTCCAGCGCGACTCCGTCTAGCAGCATGTGATAGGCGTCCGAGACGGTCGCCGGTGTCAGCACGACCAGCCCCGGATATTGGGCGTAGATGCCTTCCATGCTCTGGCTGTGAAACGGCCCGGAGCCGGGAGTGCCGCCGGAGGGCAGGCGCACCGTGATCGGGATCGGCACGCCGGTCCTATAAAAATGCGTGGCCGCTTGGTTGACGATTTGGTTAAACGCCAGCGACGAGAAATCCGCGAACTGCATTTCCACGATCGGCCTCATGCCTTCGATGGCCGCGCCCACCGCCATGCCGATCATCGCGTCTTCCGAGATCGGCGCGTCGAAGACTCGGTTAGGAAACTGCTCGGCGAGTCCCTTGGTCGCCTTAAACGCCCCGCCGAAGGTGGCGATGTCTTGGCCGTAGAGAAACACGCGGTCATCCTCGCGCAGGAGTTTTTCCTGAGCCTCACGGATGGCGTCGATGTAGGTCACACTCACTGGGGAACGAAATTTGTTAGGGGGAAACGAGTGGCCAGCGCGGTCCAGTCCTCGTGATACGGATCTGGCACGGCTTCCTGTTGGGCTTGGGCGACGGCGCGCTGCACCTCCTCGGCATATTCTTCCTGCCAGGCGAGAATTTCATCCACCGTCGCGAGGTGGTTGTCCACGAGCTGGCGCATCGCCACCTCGATGCAGTCGCGCCCGTAGTGGCCGTTGCGGATTTCCGCAGGCACGTAGGCGCCGTCGTCGTGCTCGCCATGGCCGGACAAGCGCAGCAAGCGAGCAACCACCATTTGCGGTCCGCCGCCTTCGCGCGCCCGTTTCACCGCCTCGCAAATGACCGAGGCGCACGCCAGTAAATCCGTGCCATCCACCGAGAAGCCGCCGATGCCGTAGCCGCGCGCTTTTTCCACCAGATCTGCACAGGCGAACTGGCGGTTGTTAGGCGTGGAATAGGCGAACTGGTTGTTGCCTACGATCACCACCATCGGCAGTCGCTCGACGGCTGCGAGGTTCAGCCCTTCGTGAAATGCGCCGGTCGAGGTTGCGCCGTCGCCGATGCAGGTGGCACCCACTCGTCCGGTTAGAGTGCCTTGCAGCCGCTTCGCGAAAAGCATTCCTGCGATCACCGGCACCTGCGCGCCGAGGTGAGAAATCATCGCCGGCATCCCCACCCGAGGGCGACCGCGGTGGATATTGCCATCGCGCCCGCGCATCGGCCCCTCGACCGAGCCGAGGTAAGTCCTGGTGCAATCGATGATCGGCTCGCCAAATGCGGTGCGCCCTGCTTGGTCGCGGATGAGCGGCGCGAAGAAATCCGTGCCTTGGATGAGAGCCGTGCCAAGCGTGGCGCTGACCGCTTCTTGGCCGCGCCCCAGATAGACGCCGCCGACGATTTTACCCGCTTTGTAGAGGCTTGAGAGCTTGTTTTCCAAGATTCTGGCCCGCAGCATCGACTCAAACACTGACCGCAGAAAATCACGGTTCATCACCACCCCTTCGGCGAAATTTTGCATATCCAAGTGCGGCACGGCGCGAGGCTAAGACAGTGCACGGGAAACCTGCAACCGCTTTCCCGAAAACTCCTCAGACCGCCCGGACTGAGGCGGGAAGTGCGCCAATCCGGTCGCATCCACTGCTGCCCCAGTCATCCTAGTTCCGGCGGAAGTCCGCGCGTAATCCTCTCCACGGACCGCGAAATTTATTTCGCCCGCGCAGCGAGATGCAAATGAACCGCAGCAGTTTCAAACCATTCTCCAAGCCCGCCGTCCCATAAGACCGCGCGACACCTAGAGCGAAACACTAGCCCAGTCTTCTTTCAGCAATACTCGTGCCTCCGAGGCACCGGCATTCTTGCTTCTTGGAACTGATGTAGGCTTTCCCTGCTTCCGAAGAGGGCGTTAAGTCTTCTTCGTTAGGACCGCAAGGGCTCCCCCTTTCCACGGCAGT
>JAYTLO010000053.1:0-27504 GCA_043729385.1 Akkermansiaceae bacterium | reverse complement strand
GATGACTTTGATTCCCGTCGCAAGGACTTCAGTATTTACGGATTGCTCCGTGAGCGTCGGCGCAGGACGATGAATCGGCGAACGCTTCGAAGCATCGGCGATCGGCACATTTTCATCCACAAGATCACCCGTGACGTTGAAAATCCGGCCGAGCACTTGTTTTCCGACGGGCACAGAAATCGGTTGACCGAGATCGGTGAGTGTCATCCCGCGCTTGAGACCATCCGTGGTGGACATCGCCACCGCACGGACCCAGCCATCTCCAAGGTGTTGTTGCACTTCGAGAACTAACTTGGTGTCCACATTGTTGAGGACATAGTTAATCTCGAGTGCATTATAAATTTCAGGAAGCTTGGTGGCTTTGGAGAAATCCGCGTCGATGACGGCGCCGATGATCTGGACGATGGTTCCGGTGTTGCTCATGGGAAAATACTTTGAAATGAAATTAGATGCGGACGAGTTTGCTACGCTGAGCGGAGGTGAGTGTTGAAATATCAGCGATCTGAAGGCTTCGGCTCTGCGTGTTTGCCGCAGTCATTGACGGTGAACGCAGAATATGAGCAGTTTCGCTAAGACTTTCATAGTCTTCTAAGGATAGCAGCACGGTAGAGCGGCCACCTTCGCGAGCAATCACGACGATATCGTGGTCATCCCAAACTGCATCGGCGAGTTCGTTGAGTTGGGTGCGGGCTTCTTGTTCGGTGACAACTTTCATGATGTGAGCTTAGGCTGCTGTTTTTCAGTGGCAACGTCTGATCACTCCATCGCCTTCATGGCGGTGGTGATTTCGAGCAGCTCGGCGGTGATGGCACCTTGGCGGAGTTTGTTATACTCGAGCGTGAGTTCTTTGATGAATTTCTTCGCGTTATCGGTCGCGGATTTCATGGCGACCATCCGTGCGGAGTGCTCGGAGGCGCGAGCTTCGACGAGGGCTTGGAAGACCCGGAAGTTGATATAGAGCGGGAGGATCGCGCCCAGAACGTCGGCAGGGGATGGCTCGAAGAAGAAATCATTGGTGGCCGTGACATCCGCGTGGTCGGTGGGCGTCTCGACCGGGAGAAGTTGCACGACTTCCGGTTGTTGGCTCATCGTGTTGACGAAGCGGGTGAAGGCGACGGTCACCTTGTCGTAGTTGCCATCGAGAAACTGCTTGGAGAGCAGCGTGGCGATGGCGCGGGCATCGGCAAACGGGACCGGGTCTTTCACCGAGAAATCCGCGATCACCTTGCGGCCAAGTTTTTCCATCATCACCCGCAGCTTGCGGCCGACTGTTACATAATCGGCATTCGCTGAGGTTTCCTTGCGGACGACCTTGGCGAGGTTGGTGTTGATTGCCCCGCAAAGTCCCTTGTCGGTGGAAATGATTAGAACCAGTTCGCGGCTGCCACTGCGCTTTTCAAGCAGCGGGTGAGTCGCATCGCTGAAGCCTTCGCTGATGTCTTGGAGGACGCCGTTGAGTTGCTTCGAATACTCGCGTCCGGCAAGCGCTTGGTCTTGCGCCTTCTTCATTTTGGCCGCAGCGACAAGTTGCATCGCGCGGGTGATTTGCGCGGTGTTTTTGACCGACTTGATGCGTCGGCGGATGTCGCGGAGGTTTGCCATGTTAGGAGATAGATAGAGTCAAGATTCCAGAGTCAAGGAAGAGGACGAAGTTTACTTCCAGGACTTTTTGAAGTCTTCAATGCCACCTTTGACGGCATCGACCATCGGCTTGTCCTTCTTGAGGTCCGGCTTTTCATTGCGGATCTTGTCGAGCAGATCGCCCTTGCGGGTGTTGAAGAAATCACCAAGCGCGGCTTGGAAGCGCTTCACATCAGCCACGGCCACATCGTCGAAGTAACCATTCTGCATCGCGAATAGATAGATGGACTCCATCTCCATGGCGAGCGGGCTGTATTGATTCTGTTTGAAGAGTTCGACGATACGAGCACCGCGATCAAGCTTCTTCTTGGTGGAGGCATCGAGGTCGGAGCCGAACTGGGCGAACGCTTGCAACTCGCGATACTGCGCGAGGTCGAGCTTGGTGGTGCCGGCCACGGACTTGATCGTCTTGGTTTGGCAGGCGGAACCCACGCGGGACACCGAAAGACCGACGGAAATCGCGGGACGGATGCCCTGATAGAAGAGGTCGGTTTCTAGATAGATCTGGCCGTCGGTGATGGAAATAACGTTGGTCGGGATATAGGCGGAAACGTCGCCAGCCTGCGTCTCGATGATCGGAAGCGCGGTGAGCGAGCCACCACCCGCGGCTTCGGATAGACGGGCGGAGCGCTCGAGCAACCGGGAGTGGAGATAGAACACATCGCCTGGGTAAGCTTCGCGACCGGATGGGCGGCGGAGAATCAGCGACACTTGGCGATAGGCGACGGCGTGCTTGGAAAGGTCGTCAAACACGATCAAGCAATCCTTGCCTTGATCCATGAAATACTCGGCGATGGCGCATCCGGCATACGGTGCGAGATACTGCATGGCTGCGGCGTCCGAAGCGGAAGCGGAAACGATGGTGGTGTATTCCATGGCACCGGCGTCATCGAGGATCTTTTGAATCCGAGCGACGTTAGATAGCTTTTGGCCGATGGCGACATAGATGCAATACAGAGGTTTGTGATTCTGTAGCTTGCCGTTTTCCGCTGCCTTGTTTTGCTGCGCTTGGGAAATGATTGTATCAACTGCGATCGTTGTTTTACCCGTGGCGCGGTCGCCAATGATCAATTCGCGCTGGCCGCGGCCGACGGGGATCATGGCGTCGATGGACATAATACCCGTCTGCACAGGAACACTAACGGACTTCCGTTTAATGATACCTGGCGCAATTTTTTCCATCGGATAATGGGCGGCGGCGACGATGTCACCCTTGCCGTCGATGGGGGCACCAAGGGCGTTGACCACGCGGCCGAGAACGGATTCTCCAACAGGAACAGATAGAAGTTTGCCGGTCGTGCGGCACTCGGCGCCTTCTTTCACTGCGGCGTAATCACCGAGGAGCACCACGCCGACTTCGCTTTCTTCAAGGTTGAGCGCCATGCCGGTCACTCCACCGCCGAACTCGATCATCTCATTGAGCATGACGTCGGAGAGTCCTTCGACTTTGGCCACGCCGTCGCCGACTTGGCGGACGGTGCCGACGTTGGTTTTTTCGACGGACGACGTGATGCCGGCGATTTGTTGTTCGAGTTCCTGGAGGATGCTGCTCATGGCAAGGTTTCAGTTTTCAGTTAAAGTTTTCAGCAAAGATATAATCGTTAGAAAGCACTGGCGAGGCGGTCGAGGCGGCCTTGGACCGAGCCGTCGAACACATCGTTCCCCACGCGGATGCGGAGGCCTCCCAGCAGTGCGGGAGTGGTTTTGTATTGGACCACGAGGTCCGGTCCGTATTGGTTAGCGAGACCCGCGACCACCCGCTGGCGGGAGTCTTCATCGAGCGTCACTGCGCTTTCTACGGTGACTTCGCGGCGCTCAAGCTCAAGCCGGGTGAGGCGCTGGAGTGCGGCGAGAATCGCCTTGTAGTCGCGTGGGGTGGATTCGACGAGACGAGAGACTACGGTTCTGAGCTTTGATTCGTCAAATCTACCATCCGTCTGGCATATCCCAAATAAGCGACGGGCAGCGGCAGCAGCGGTTTTGGAAATTTTCATGGTGAGGAAAACCGAAAGAGCAACTGGTTAGGCTTCGACTTTGGCGAGAGCATCTTCGTTGATGCGTTTTTGATCGTCGGCGTTGAGGATTTTACCGGTGACCTGAGTGGTGGTTTGGGCAACAAGGCGTCCGAACTCACGCTTAAGCTCAGTGGCGAGCCGGTCGCGGTCTGCCTTCGCGGCAGCTTCCGCTTTGGAAAGGATCAATTGCGCGGTTGCGATTGCCTCCTGAGCCTTCTGTTCGGTGAAGGACGCAGCACCATTCTTTGCTTCTTCGATCAAGCGGACAGCTTCTTCATTTGCTTTTGCGATCGCACTTGCAGTGTGTTTCTCAGACTCTGCGAGCTGAAGTGCGATTTCCTCAAGCTTGGCTTCCCCATCGGAAATCCGAGTGCGGCGCTCCTCTAGCATGACCTGAATCGGCGTGAACGCGAATTTGTAGAGAACACCTGCGAAGATCAAAAAGCCAATTAACTGAGATGCAAACAATTGGCCTTGAACTCCGAATTGCCCCTTAATGGTCGCGGCGGTTTCTTTGAGACCGTCAACGACTCCGGCAGCTGCGAGGATTGAGAAAATTTCCATGAAAGAAGTGCGATTTTTTAAGAGGATTTGAGGAGCCAGCCGAGACTGGCTCCTCGACGAGGGCTTACTTACCCATCAAGATCGTAATGATCAGAGCACCTTCGGCAAGGGCAGCACTAAGAAGCGACTGCACAAGCACTTTACCAGATGCACCCGGGTTGCGACCCACCGCTTCAGCGGCTTTGTAACCGATGAGGCCGAGGGCGATAGTCGCGCCAAGTGCGGCGCCTGCGATTCCAATATTACCAGTCATTTTGTTGGTTAGTTTGTGTTTACTTAGTTGTTTGAAAGCCTCCGCAGTCATCGCCACGGTCCGACTTCCAAAATTATTTAATGGGCATGCTCTTCCTCATCGTCGTGACGGCACATCAACGCGGTGAAGACAGCAGTGAGAAGCGTAAAGACGAGAGCCTGAATCGCTCCCACCATGAGTTCCAAAAAGAAAAAAGGAAGTGCCGTCAACCAGCCGAAGAGTCCACCCATGTGAACCATCATTTCCAAAAGGGATTCACCCGCGTAAACATTTCCAAACAAGCGGAAGGTTAAAGAAACAGGCCGGATCATGATCGAGATGACTTCAAGTATGCCAACCAAGAAAAAAATCACAAGCAGGAGCACCTTCATAATCCCCTTGTCCTCACCGTGATACAAAAAGATGTGTCCAAAGAAGCCACCGACTCCGTTTGCCCGGATCGACCAGTAAATCCAGAGGACGAAAAACGTGCAGGCAAGGCCTAAGGTCATGTTCAAATCCGCATTTGCCCCACGAATAAGAGGCAACCAACCCGAGTGGCCTTGCGAATCAGTCGTAGTCCACCCGATCGTGCCGACTCCTGGGAATAAACCCATCCAGTTCATCGTGATGATAAAAACGAACACCGAGCCAAAGAACCAAAAGGTCTTATTCGCCAGCTTTTTGCCCATGATGCCCGCCAGGAACCCCTCGAGAGATTCCACCACGAATTCGACGAAATTTTGCAATCGGGTCGGTATAAGGGTGATTTTGCGAGTCGCAAGTTGCGCAATCAGAATCACTATCGAAGCGACGACAAACATCGCAATCATCGAATTGGTGATTTTGAACCATCCTAAGTCGAAAACAACCGGCGCCGCCATCGGCAAGGCATGATGTCCCCCGTCTCCCGCTGCGGAAGCAGAATTCAGAGCAATCAGACTAAAAGCAAGCGTGGTAGAGATGAAACGCATGGGTATATCTCGCTAGCAGCGAGTGCGCGGTCTTTAATGAATCACCCGCAACCTTCGCAAGTTCTATTTGTGAAAAATTTCACAAGCTCCAAAACTTGCATGGTTTTACGTCTCTAGCAGGTCGCGTCCAACACCGGATGCGCCATGCAAGTCAAGCCACCACTTTGAAAAAATCCCTTTAAATTCAACGGATTTTCTCTTGCCAACCCTCAAACGCATTCTCAGAAACGTCGCTGCCATGAACAAAGCTGAACTGATTGAATCCATCCAAGCCGCCCTCGGAAAAGACGCCACCAAGCGTGCCGCCGACGAAGCCCTCGAAGCCGTTCTCTCTTCCATCGCCAAAGGCGTGAAGAAGGACAAGAAAGTCCAAATCATTGGTTTCGGAACTTTCGAAGTCAAAAAGCGGGCCGCCCGCCAAGGTCGCAATCCGAAAACCGGGGAAGCCATGAAGATCGCCGCATCCAAATCGGTCGGCTTCAAGCCATCGTCCGTCCTTAAAGGCAGCCTGTAATTCATCGGGAGGCTTCGACTTCCTAGATTCCCGCAACTAAAAAACCAAAAAAACCCCGGCCACTTGGTCGGGGTTTTCTGTTTTCAAACTTCGATGGACATCGTCGCAATCATCCACTAAGCCGCGCCCGGCCCCGCAAGCCCCAAGCTCCATGAAACCACGCATCACTCTCGCCGAAACCCAACTCCCGGACGGCAATATCCTCGCCCTCCAAGAGCACGATGGCCGTAAATTTTTACTCGTCCACGGCCAGCAAATTTGTGGCCCCGCCACCCGCGCCGCCGAGGAGGAGCTGGCTCGTCTGGCGTGTGCCCCGTTCCGCCCTGCCCGCCAGCCGCTGATTTGGTTTTCGGGACTCGGTCTCGGCCACGCCATCGCCGCTGTGGCAAAGGAACTGCCGCAAAAACGCGCGAATTTTATCGTCGCCGAGCCGCTCGCCGCGATCCCCGAGTGGCACCGCGCCCATCTGCCTGACAGCCCGCTGCTCACCGAGCCTCGCGTGTCGTTAGAAAATGATTGCGGCCCGTCTGGACTCATCCGCCACGCCGGACTGCTCCACGCCATTTTGGTCCACCTCGACGCCTCGCCCACCGGCCCGCGCAACCGCACTTGGGTGGACGAACGCCGCTGGGTTTCCGCCGCCTTTGAAGCACTGCAACCCGGTGGCCTGTTAGCCATCGCCGGTTCGCGCCACGTCGCCAGCCTCACCCGCCGCCTCCAAGGCTCGGGCTTCGAGGTCGCAGAATTCACCGTGCCCTCCTCGCCGAATGCCAAGCGCCCCCGCTTCCTGCCCATCTGGCTCGCACGAAAAGGGAAAGCCGTGGATTGATCTTTCGTTTCCCGCGTGCTTGATTGCGCTGCACCCATGGCCCGTCTCACACCCTTGCACCTCATTCCCGCCTTGATCGCAGCCGCCTCCCACGCCGGAGAAGTCACCATCGAGCAACGACCGTTTTCGGTCGAAAAATCGTTCACCGCCGCCGCTTTGCCGGGTGACGAATGCGTGCTTCTTAAGCTCGATCCCAAGTCATGGGCGGATTTCAAGATCGTCCAAATCGCCGAGCATGGCTCGACCGTCGTGAAAGGCGACGCACTCATCCGCTTCGATTCAGAGGATATCGACAAGAAGCTCGTGGACGCCCGCAGCGCCCTTGAGACCGCCAAGCTCTCGCTCGCGCAGGCGGAACTCGACTCCAAGATCCTCCTGGAAACTTCGCCTAACAAGCTAGAGGCACTCCGCCGCGCTGCGGAAATCGCCAAGGAGGAAAACGCCTATTTCACCCAGACTCGGCGCAAGGCCACCGAGGACGCCGCCGCCCAAGCCCTCAAGCGCAGCGAGCAAATCCTCTCGAACCAACGCGAGGAACTCAAACAGCTTTCCAAGATGTATGAGGCGGATGACATCACCGAAGACACCGAGGAAATCATCCTCGTGCGCCAGCAAGACGCCGTCGCCTCCGCCGAGTTTGCCCTCCGCATGGAGATTCTCGATCACAAGCGCACCCTCTCCGTCACGCTGCCTCGCGAAGCAAAAACATTGGCCGATAGCGAACGCGACACCTCGATCAGCCAGAAAAAAGCTGAACTCGACATCCCTCGCGCCATCGAGCTGAACAAGCTCGCTCTCGAGACCCTCAAGACCGCCAATCTGCGGGCGAAACAAGACCTCGCCGAACTCGAGGCCGACCACGGCTTGTTCGAGTTTAAAGCTCCAGCCGACGGCACTTTCTATCACGGCCCTATCGAAAACGGCCGTTGGACTCCCGGTGAAATCATCAAAACTCTTGTCCTCCAAGGTCGCCCACCCGTCAATAGAGCCTACGCCACGTTTGTTCCAGCGACTGCCAAGCTTGCCCTCGTCGCCTTCGTGGACGAGGCCACCGCCCGGACCCTCGCGCCCGAGCTAGCAGGCGTCGCCACTCTTGCCGGTCGTGAGGATGTGGAAATCCCGATCAAACTCCTCAAGCTCGCCGCCGCGCCCGCGCCGGATGGCACTTATCGCGCCGATCTAGCCGTCACTTGGCCCAAAGATCTCACTCCCGCCGCCGGTGCCACCGCCCAAGTCCGCCTTATTTCCTATCAGCAGGCACTCGCCATCGTCATTCCGAACAAAGCTCTCGACTACGACGCCAGCGGCTGGACCGTGGCCGTCAAACTCGCCGATGGCAAAACCGAGCGCCGCCCGGTCAAAAGGGGCCGTGTCTCCAAGGAGGAAACGGAAATTCTCAGCGGCTTAGAACCCGGCCAAGTCATCGTCTTACCGTAGAGGTCAGACACCTGACGCAAGACTTGAAGACTTAAGAAAAGAGACCGCGATGTTGCCATCTTCCCTTCTACGTCTTGCTTCTTGCGTCTTGCTGTCTTCTGTCATCGCCCGCGCCGAAATCACCCCTGCCGCCATCGACACTTCCATCCGCCGTGGGGTCGATTTCTTGTTCACCCATCAGAACCCTAACGGCTCTTGGGGCAGCGCCCGCCTCACCAAGAATCTCAACATTTACGCGCCACTCCCCGGTGCCCATCAGGCCTTCCTCGCGGGCGCATCCACCCTCGCTCTATCAGGACTGATCGACGCCGCCGACCCGCGTCCCGAGGCCGCTGCCGCCATCGGTAAAGCCGCCGCGTGGACTGCCGCCGAGTTGCCGAAACTCCGCCGCGCCGATCCCACCACCACCTACAACGTCTGGGGCCACGCCTACGCGCTGCGCGCCATGTCCCGCCTCTATCAGCGCGAACCCGATGCCGCGAAAAAGGCCGAATGGGCACGTCTCGCCCAAGGCCAAGTCGATCTCGTGGACCGCTATGAGGAAATCAACGGCGGCTGGGGTTACCTCGATCTTTTCGACGAGGTCACCACCCAAAAACCCTCGGGCTTACCCACTGCCTTCACCACCGCCACCGTCCTGTTAGCCATGGACCAGGCCCGCACCACCATGGGCGTGAAGCTCAATGACAAACACGTCAAACACGCCATCGGCAGCATCAACCAACAGCGCACGCCGGATTTTTCCTACACCTACTCCTTCTCCCACCGCATGCGTCCGCGGGTGGACATCAACCGCCCTGCCGGCTCCCTCTCCCGCTCCCAAGCTTGTAACGCCGCCCTCCGCGTCTTCGGGGAAAAGGCCGTCACCGACGAGGTTCTAACCACCTGGGCCGACCGCTTTCTCGCCCGTGAAGGCTTCCTCAGCAACGTCCGCAAACGCCCGGTCCCGCATGAGGGCCAGTTCCGGATTGCCGGTTATTTTTACTATTACGGCATCTATTATTTCACCGAGTCCGTGAAACTCCTGCCCAAGGAAAAGCACGCCGCCTACGCCGAGCGCCTCGCGACCATCCTGCTAGAACGCCAGGAAAAAAACGGCTCGTGGTGGGACTATCCCCTCTACGACTACCACCAAGCCTACGGCACCGGCTACTCGCTCATGGCTCTAACATGGTGCCGCCAAGCCCTCGCCGCCACCCCGCTCAAGTAGCTGCGGCGTCCCGCCGCAGGCCGTGCTAGGAGCGTCTCGCTCCGAGTCTTGTCTTTAAAACGCCACGTCCCCCACCAAATCCCTCGGCTCGTCCGCAATCCTCCCCGCCTTCACCTTCAACACCCCGATCTCCCGCTCCAGCTCCTCCCGCTGCGCGGAAACAACCCTCCCGGTCACCGACTCGTCCTCAGTGGCTGAGGCGTCTCGCCGCAGGCCTTGCTGGAAGCGTCTCGCTTCCAGTCTTTCTCCGAAGATCTTCGTAGAGCGACCGCAGTTCCATCAGCCCGCGCGACACGTCCAGCGAAACGCCGGCCCAGCCTTGTTTCAGAATGAACGCCTGCGGCCTTTGCGATGCATTCCAACAGCTCGATGTCTCCCTTTTTCCTCGTCGCAGGCTTCGTTGATCGCCTCGGTCAAGCAACTGGATTGAGGCAGAATCATGAGCAGCAAAATCAATGGATTCGGAGGAAGAAAAAACCGGCGCACCAGACATTGAAGCCACTTTTCCGTGAAAATATTCCATCGCCAATTGGACCAATCACTCTTCAAAAATGATTCTGCTGTCCATGATTCTGCCATCACTCTTCCTTCAAGCCGTTCGAAATTCCCGCTCTTTTCCGAGTCGTGTGGAGATCCCCCGGGTGAAACACCCACACCAGCTTTTTCCAAAGCTGTTCCAGTCTTAGATGCGGTGTATTTTGTCAAGATTTGCACCCTGACCCCATTTCCTTCTTATTGAGTCGTAATCTAAATTCGCGAATTGCTCGTCAATCGAGGAGGTCCGCCGGAACCTTGCCACCGTTCTCCGACAACTTCTTAAGCACTTGCTTATGCAGCCAAATGTTCATGGATGCGGAATCGCCTTTGTCTCCGCTGTAATTCAGTTCGGTGGCCAGTTCCTTGCGCGCAGAGAGACTGCTGTCCATATCAAGCAACTTCATTAGGTCCACGATGGATTTCTTCCAATCCAGCTTCTCAGAATTCTTGACTGCCATTCCGTCTAGAACCGCTGCCACGTCCACCGGGGCTGCGGCAGCAGGAGATTGGGGAACCGTCTCTAGCGGAGGCTTTACCGCAGGCTGTGTGGTTCCGCTTATGGGAGGAATTGCTGCCGTCGTCGATGTCTGCGGGCTGCTGTTTCCAGCGCCGAAGATTTTCGACATGATATTTTGAAATAGGCTCATAATTAACCGGAGGATGAGTTGTTAGCGCGGTGCGCGGTTCTTGGTAAGAAGACGATATACAAACAGCAACAGGATCGCTCCCACTACTGATGCAATGAAGCCAGCCGACTCGCCGGAACTATACCATCCGAACATTCGTCCGAGGAATCCGGCAACCAAGGCTCCCACGATCCCGATTAGGATCGTAACAATAAATCCACCGGGGTCCTTCCCCGGCATTAAGAACTTGGCGACAATCCCCACAATGAGGCCGATGATAAGCATCCATACATATTCCATAATTTTAGTTGGTTGGTGTTAGGTTCGAGGGGGAGAGTTCAGCCCTTCCGCTGATTTTTGAGCAACTTGGCGGCAGCAAGGGTTAGTGCGCCCAACACCACCGGATTTCCCATCGCCTTCACAAACCATGGCTTTTCGGCCACGACCTGTTGCATCGCTTCCGGATTTTCGTGCCGGGCATAATTCATGACCCGCGCCGCATCATCTTCGCTCATCTGTTTGGGGTCCGTGGAATCCAGCCCCAGCATGTTGGCGAGTCGGCCGAGGCCGCCACCCGCACCGCCACCCGTCAAGGCACCCATCAGGCCTCCAAGCAGATTATGTCTTTCCTCCGGTGGAGCCTGTGAAAGGGCACTGCGGGCACCTCGTTGAAATTCGTCGTCAGGAAGCTTGCCGAGATACTCGGATGCGCTGCGCTGATAGGTCCGGTTGTCAAAATCGTTATCTTCGGGGCTGGTGGACACGAAGCGGTCGTGATACCGCGCCGCTTCCCGGTCGTCGATGGTTCCTCCGCCGCCGAAGCGCGTCATAAAGTCATCTACTGTAGCTGGCATAATGGTTGGTTTCTATAGGTTTGGGGTTCGAGGTGAAAGTCAGACTTACTCTGGAGTATAAGTCATGTCGCGGGTGCGTGAGTTAAGATGGCCAGCGCCAATCCGACGCGGGGGATTGGAAGGAGTGTATGCCAGCACGGTGAGGTCCTCACCGGGAAATTCCGCTGACATTCGAGTCAGGATGGTTTTCATCAACGCTGTAATTTTATCGAGTTCCACCGAGCGATCGAGAATCAGACCCAACTCATTCTGCGGATTGATCATCGCCCGCTCGATGGTCTGTCCGCTTGGATCCGCTTTGCGGATGCTGTTCGGAAACCGGCCTGTCTCTGTCTCAGGCTTCCGCTACCTGGGGAGGTCGGAGTGTGAGAGCCCACAGCATTAGGGCGCTCCTCAACTTTTCGAGATTCGCATCCCGATAGCATGACGGAAATGATGCACGCGAAGGAAGTTGTTCTCAATGGATTAAAGAGGAAGTTCATCGTGAAGAGTTTGGGTAACAAACGGGAACGAGTTGCGACGCGTTTAGCAATCTGCATTCCTCATTAAGGATTACCTTCAGATCAAGGTTTGGCGGTCTAAAGGCGGTGGGCGTCGAGTGCAAAATGCATGTAAGTGCGGCTTCCTGCACAGGGATGCCATTCGGGTCAGTCCTCAGATGGTAACATTTCCGGCTCTCGTGCCTCCATGCGGCGGGGTAAGTCCCAAATAATAGACATTGGATGGTTGGCTTGGATTCAAACGGTGAGCGGATAAACACGGGGATTGAGTCTGGAAATGGAGTTTCATTCCCGCTTTTTCGTCAAATCCTTCAGGATCTTCTTTGCGACAAGCTCGTTGATTTCCCTGTGGCGGGGAACCCGTCCTGTTTCAGGATTGTGGTAGATGTCGTGGCAGGAACCGTGGCGCAACAAGCGGCAGCCGGCTTTTTCGAGTTCCACCACGAGATCCCGGTGTTTCACACGATTTCGAGTTCCTCCTCTTTGCGGATTCCCGGAATATCCTCGCGGCCGAAGAGTTCGAAGAGATCGCGGAGGTGTTTTTTGAGATCGCCCAAATCCTCCCCTTGGGTCCAGTGATCCGGGTAGTCGTTCAGAAAGCCGAGATACTTGCCATCAGACTCGCGCCAGTAGGTGACCTTCGCTTTCATGGAGGATAAATACGGCGGAGAGAGGGATGAGCCAAGCCGGAAATCTCAGGGCATCCGCGTGGAGATCACCCGCCGGCCGAGGCGGCGATAGATTTTGAAATCCGTGTCTGTGGTTAGAAGGTGTGGCTCGGGCAGGATTTCGGTGAGACGGACCAGGTAGGCGCCGGCGATGCTCATGGGGACACTGGCGTATTTGTCTAGGAGATCGAGGACCGGGATGAAGGGATCCTCATGGAGCGGGGAAATCCGGACAGCTCCGCGGCGACAGGCAAGGGGAGGGTGGCGCAGCCCTCGGGGGCGAGAAGGTGATCCGCCTCCGATAGGCTCCAATCTTGGGTTCGCATTCGGGTGATTTGTGGTTAGCTTCGCGTCAGGATTTCCCTGAATTGCCCGCCCCATGACGACTCTTCCCGCCCCGCCCACGCCATCCGCCATTTTATCATTCGACTTCGACGGCACCTTGCATGATCCCGCGGAGAACCCTCCCGTGCCGGTGGCGTTTTTCGACCTCATCCGCCAGCTCCGCGACGAGCAAGCCGTGGTCTGGGGCATCAACACCGGACGCTCGATGGCGCAAATGGTGGAGGGCTTCGTCGAGAGTCGCTTCCCGTTTCTTCCAGACTGGGTGGTCGCGCGGGAACGTGAAATTTATCACCCAAACTCCTTCGGGCGCTGGCTTCCCAGCTCGCCATGGAACACGCAGTGCGACCATGAAATCCAAAGTTTGTTCAAGCACGCGAGCAATCTATTAGTTCATTTGCGCCATGAAATCGAGACGCACACCGGTGCGCGGTGGCAGGAAATCAATGGCGAAATCGCCGGCATCGTCGCCCAGTCGGAAGAGGAGATGGAATGGATCATCCATCACATCGAGCCACTCGTCGCCGCCGAACCGCACCTCGCTTGGCAGCGAAACTCGATCTATCTGCGCTTCGGCCACCGGGATTTCCAGAAGGGCAGCAGCTTGAGCGAAGTGGCCCGCCAATACGGTCTAACCGCCGCGCACTGCTTCGCCATCGGCGACAGTCACAACGATTTTGAAATGCTCGATCCCGCCCACGCCGGGATGACGGCGTGCCCCGCGAACGCGGTGGCCGCCATCAAGGAAAAGGTCGCTTCTATCGGCGGATTGATCACGCACGCCGCGCACGGCAGCGGGTCGATCGAGGCTGTGAACCATTATTTCAATTCCACGAGCCATATAAAATAAGGGCTGCACGCTTATTTGTTTGCATTCCCTAAGTAATTTCCTAATCTCCACCAACCTCGCGCAGGTGGCCATGGCAGAGCGGGTTCCGGGGGGAAACCAATCTGCCAAAGTGCCGCCACCCCGGCGGGAGGATATGTATAAGGCGCGGATTCCGGAAACGGGTCCGCGCCTTTTCCAATTCGAAGCGCTGGGCTAGAATCCGAGAAATGAACTCAGCCTAACTGGGATCCCGCTTGGATCGCTCGGGCAGATGCCACAGAGGATTTTCGCTATACTGCTGTTTGAGCCATGGGAATGACTTGGAGTTCAGCTTGAACGTGTAAGGGGAAATGACGATCAATTGCAGCAGCAGCGCGCCCATGTAGAGGGCCACCATGGCGGTGATGCGGACGGGGCTGAGCGGGCCGGCAGTCACGCGGTGGCCACCGGCATGGTCCCAGAGCGTGGTGCCTAACCGTTTGGCGGTGAAGATGCTGAGCACTTGGCAGAACAGCGCGAGGAACGGCCAACCGAAGCCGACGCCGGTGAACATCACCCGCAACGAGCGACGGATGGCGGCGGGGAGATCGAGCCGCGAGCCGTCGTGATTGACGACTGCTAGATTGAGCAACCATTTTCCCGGAGTGGTGCCGAAGTAATGCAGGAGCAGTGGCTCGATCACGAACCACGGCACGTATTGGAAGAACATAACCCACGGATTGAGCAAGGCGGCTTCAATGTCTTGGCGGGCGGCCCACATCCCGATCCACCAAATGCCCGAGTAGAGTGATAAATCCAACCAGCGCGCCCAGAAGCGTCTGACGTAGAAGGTGGTGGCCGGCAGCGGCGGCGGCGTGGACGATGTCGGCAGCGGTGAATTTCCCGGAAACTCCAGTGCTGGCTCGCGGGCCGTGGCTGCCAGCTCGAACTCGCGGGTGAAGATCCCTATTTCTATCAGCGGCTTCCATTCACCGAGGCCTTCATGCCAGGCCGGAGTGCTCGCAGGTAGCTCGCCGTCCTCGATCTTCCGGCGGACGATGAAGTCGTGGAGAGGGCCGATTTTCTCGCCGTCGCGGATGATCCAGATGTCCATGGGTTAGAGATTTCTGAGAGATTTCGCTGCATCGCTGCGGGCCGCAAAGAAGGCGGGGACGAAGGCGGCAAGCGAGCAAAGGACGAAGGCCATGAGCGCGAAGACGGCCTGCTCGATGGGGTTGTTATGCGCGGGAAGCACGGTAAAGCCGGTGAACGACGAGGTGAATGGATCGAAGCCGAAGCCGCGGAGGGCGGCCTGGAGTTCCCCGCGGAAATGGATGACCACGCGGCCGAGTCCGACTCCGAGAATGGCTCCGAGCGTGCCGAGGATCATGCCCTGATAGAGAAATACGCGGACGATCTGACCCGGCGCGGCACCGAGCGCTTTCATGACGCCGATTTCCCGCCGCTTCTGGATGGTGACGGTGAACATCACGGCCATCATCGAGAACGCGGAGATCAGGATGATGAACGAAAGCATGAAATACATCATCGCCCGCTGTTGCTCGATGAGGGTGAAAAACGGCTTCGCTTGCTGGCCCCAAGTGGTGAGCGTCCACTCCGGGCCGAGCGTCTTGCGGGCCTCGGCGGCGAAGGACTCCGCGTTGTAGGGATCGTCAAGACGGAGGGCGATCCCTTGCACGGCCTGGTCGAGCCCTGCTAGATTTTGAGCGAGTGGCAGTGGCACGAATAGATCGGGCGAGACCGCCATCTGCGATGCCTGATAGACGCCGGAAACTACGGCCTCCTTGGGCAGGACCGCTTTCTTCATGCCCTTGAATGCCTGGTTGTTCATCTTCTCCACGTCGGTGGTGTTGAGATCGGCGATGGCTTTTTCCACGGCGGTCTTGGCCTCCGGCTCGAAGCGGAACTCGGTGTCGGAGGCTTCCGCGCTGTCCATGGCGCGGAGGAGATCGCCAAGAAGCTCCTGCTCTGGCTCGCGGATGCTATTGCTCTGGAGACCTTCGTCGTAAATCGCGACAAGCGCGGCGTAAACCTCCCGGTCAGTGGCGGCGGTTAGAATAAATTTCCCGCCCTCGGACTTCCACCCGTTGCGCAACGCGGCCGTGGATTTTTCCCAAACCTCCGCGTAAGCCTCACGCAGTGGAGGATGGTCCGTGGCCTTGTAGGCACCCATCACTTCCTTGATGTTCTTGGTGGAAAGCAGCCGGATTTTATCACCCACACCGATTCTGAAATCATCGGCGATCAGCGAGGAAATCACCACCCGGTCGTCCAGCCCGAGATCCGCACTGGAGCCGGGAAATTTCTCTAGGTCTAACATTTTGGTCACCCCAGCGACCTGGACCGGGTCCGAGGTGTCGATGCCGCGGAACATCACTGCGCGTTGGCCGCGCTCCTCGACATCGACCATCACGTAGTCATAGACAAACGCGGTCGCGGACTCCACGCGGGGCAGTTTTTTAGCTCTGGCAGCCGCAGCCGTCCACTCGACCATCCGCCCATCCGGGGAATCAGGGAAATTTTCGTTTAGCAAGACGTGCGGCACATACCCAAGCAGGCGGTCCTTCACATTGCGCTCCAGCCCCGCGTAAACCGCCATCACCACCACCAACACCAGCACGCCTAACATCACGCCGATCAGCGAAATCAGGCTGAAGGAAGAAAGCATCGAGCGGCGGGGATTGAGATACCGCCGGGCGAGAAGGAAGCTGAAGGAACGTCGTTTGATGGCGCTTGCTAACCCGTGAAAGCCCGTGGGGCAAGTGATTCATGCCGAGCCGAATTGCTCGCGAGTTGGTCGGGCTGGCGGGATTCGAACCCACGACCCCCTGCCCCCCAGGCAGGTGCGCTACCAGACTGCGCTACAGCCCGTTTCGTCAACGGGCGGCGAAAGAAACAGGCGAAATGCGGATTGGCAAGCACGGAAAATCATGACATTCCCCCCGCATGAATCGCATCAAAACCGCCATCGTTGGAGCCAGTGGCTACACCGGGATGGAATTGCTCCGCTTGCTCCTCGTGCATCCCGGCGTGGATCTCGTCGCCGCCACCTCACGTGCCGAAGCGGGGAAATCACTGGGCACGGTTTTCCCTCGTTTTCGCAAGGCTGCGGGCGCGGAACTGGTATTCATCGAGCCAGATCCAGACGCCATCGCCGCCACGGGTGCGGAGGCTGCATTCCTCGCGCTGCCCCACGGCGTCGCGGCGGAAATCGCCCGCGCCTTGCTCGATCGCGGGCTGAAAGTCATCGACCTCAGCGCGGATTTCCGTCTGCGCGACCCTGCCATCTATCAGGAATTTTACGATCACCCGCACCCCGCGCCGGACTTGTTAGCGGAGGCGGTTTACGGCTTGCCGGAAAGCCGCACGGCGGAGATCCAAGCGGCCCGTTTGGTGGCCGCGCCGGGCTGTTATCCCACGAGCATCTTGCTGCCCTTGCTGCCGCTGCTGCGTGGAAATCTAATCGACCCAGCCACCATCGTCGCCAACTCGATGAGCGGCGTGAGCGGGGCTGGGCGCAAGGTGGACCTCAGTCTGTTATTTTGCGAGTGCAACGAAAACGCCCGCGCTTACGGCGTGCCGAAGCACCGCCATCTATCGGAAATCGAGCAGGAACTCAGTCTCGCCGCCGGCGAAAAAGTGACCATCACTTTCATCCCCCATCTCATCCCGGTGAACTCAGGCATCGTCACCACCACCACTGCCAAGCTCCGCGACGGCGACTCGCCGGATGCCGTCGGCGCGGCGCTCGAGCTGGCTTATAACGACTCCCATTTCGTCCGCCTTCTAGGCCGCGGCGGCTGTGCGGACACCAAGAACGTCACCCGCACCAACTTCATCGACATCGGCTGGCAGCACGACCCGCGCACCGGTCGCGTCATCCTCATGAGTGCCGAGGACAACCTCGGAAAAGGTGCCGGCGGGCAAGCCGTCCAGTGTTTCAACCTGATCTTCGGCCTCAATCCCATTGATGGGTTGCAAAATTTTTAGGGGCACCTCAGTCTCCGCCGCTGTCCCCTCACACTTGCCATGGATCACCCATTCACCCGGATCAAAGGCGGCGTCGGCGCGCCCCTCGGATTTCTAACCAGCGCCGTCAGTTGCGGGATTAAAAATCCCGATAGCCCACGCCTCGACCTCGCCCTTATCTACTCGGAAAAGCCGTGCAGCTCCGCTGGCACCTTCACCACGAACCGGGTCAAAGCCGCACCCGTCCGCGTCTCCCAGTCCCATCTGCGCAAAGGAAATCTCCGCGCCATCATCGCCAACTCCGGCAATGCCAACGCCTGCACCGGCGTCCAAGGCATTCATGACGCCAACTCGATGTGCGACGCCGTTGCCAAGCCGCTCAAACTGAAGCGCTCGGAAATCGGTGTAGCCTCCACCGGCGTCATTGGCCTGCCCATGCCGATGCTCCGCTTCGAGCCGAAATACGACGAACTCCTCGAACGCCTCAGCTCGAAAAACGGCTCAGACGTCGCCGCCGCCATCATCACCAGCGACACCCACGCCAAGGAAATTTCCATCTCCTTCGACCTCGGCGAAACCCGCGTCCGCCTCGGTGGCTGCGTCAAAGGCGCCGGCATGATTTCCCCCAGCATGGCCACCATGCTCTGCTTCATCACCACCGACGCTAACATCTCCAGCGACAACCTCCGCAAGTCCGTGCTCGAATGCATCGAGGAAAGCTTCAACCGCATCACCATCGACGGCGACATGTCCACCAACGACACCGTTCTCGTCCTCGCGAATGGCGCAGCCGGCATGCCAGCCATCCGCCGCAACAGCACAAACTGCAAAATCTTCCGCCAAGCCCTGCGCTGGTTGATGTTAGAGCTGGCCAAAGCCGTCGTCCGCGACGGCGAGCGCGTCACCAAATTCGTCACCGTGAGAGTCGAAGGTGCCCGCACTTATCTGGACGGGAAAAAAGTCGCCGAAGCCGTTTGCAAGTCCGCCCTCGTCAAAGCTTCGTGGAACGGCGGCGACCCTAACTGGGGCCGCATCATCCATGCCGTCGGCTATTCCCGCGCCCGCATCCGCGAGGAACTTGTCGATATCCACATCGGCGGCAAACCCGCCTGCCTCGGCGGCCTCCAATCAGAAACCCCGATGGACCAGCTCCGCGAAGCCGTCTCTCACCCCGAGTTTGAAATCGTCATCAACCTCAACCAAGGCGACGCCGACTATATCATGTATTCCAGCGACCTCTCACCCGAGTATATCGACTTCAATCGTTCAGAATACGCCTATTGGAAACAAGCGCGTAAGGACGGATTGGTGTGAGGTTATAATTACATCATCCATCTCCAAAATGAAATTCACCTCCCCGTCACATTTTAGCCTCTACGCTCACGCTGCCACGCTGTTAGTGATGCTTCCGATGATTGCCGCTGCCGACTTTAAAGGCAGCGACCCGTTCAAAGCGACTATGCCCAACTGGTATTTATACTATCAGGAAGGCAGCATTCTTGATATCTACAACTCCCGTTTGGAATACCTCTCGGACCGTCCGTCGGAATGCAATCTACTATGGCTTCCGAATCGCGGGAGTTACCGCAAGGACTGGTATGTGCAGGTGGATATTCACATGGAAATCCTAGAAAACCCGAAGGAAGGTATCATCGCAGCTGGAATCAATCTGGTCAACTCAGCCGACAACAGCGGCACAGAAAGATGCTCGGTCCTAATGACGCGTTCACAAATTGACGGTTATCCCGTGAACGCCATTACGATGAACACTTATCTCGGAAAACCGTTTCTGTTGGAATCCACCGCACGCGACGCGACGCTCCGGGCGCATTTCGACAGCAACGCGAAAACACTGACTGCGAGTTGGAACACAAGATCCGGTTGGAGATATGCTCCGCCCGTCAACATCGTGAATTGGGGCATGAACAGCACGGATGAGTTCACGGCAGCGGTTCTGGGCGCGAACTTCAGTGCGCCGGATAGCGGTCTATTCGTCTTTAGCGACGAGGTTTATCTGAAGAATTTCAAGACAGGAACTGCCACGCCGGAAATCACCATTGAACAACCGGCCACGAAAGTTCTGACCGATGGCAAATCGAAAACCAGCTTCGGCTCCGCGAGCGTGGGTCTCGGCAAGGTGACCAAAACATTCATCATCCGGAATGATGGAACGACCGCGCTGAGAAACATTAAACTCACCAACGCTGGTGCGAACCCAGCAGATTTCTCCTTCACGAAACCCGGCAAGTTCAACCTCATGCCGGGCGCATCCACGACTTTCAAAGTGACTTTCAGACCTAAAGCAGCTGGCACTCGGAAATCCATCATCCGCGTGAGTAACAACGACACCGACGAGGCGGC
The DNA here is from genome assembly GCA_043729385.1 of Akkermansiaceae bacterium. Taxonomy (GTDB): domain Bacteria; phylum Verrucomicrobiota; class Verrucomicrobiia; order Verrucomicrobiales; family Akkermansiaceae; genus Luteolibacter. Next base: position 7,402 of record JAYTLO010000053.1, on the reverse strand, counting down.
ATTCGACCTCCCAGTCACCGGCAGCGGCGTGAAGTGAATGGCGCGGAGGACGAATGAAAGCCGGGATGAGTCCCGCGGTCCGTCAGTCCACCACCATCGTCCTAAACGTTAGATTAATCCGTGGCGTGGTGATCTTCTTGGATTTCGGGATGCTGTGAAGCCAGTGGCTCTGGGTCGCGCCCTTCATCACCAGCAAGCTACCGCTCTCTAGCAGCACGGAAATCTTCTCATCCAAGCGTTTGTGCTTTAGCCGGAATTCCCGCTCCGCCCCAAGGCTCACGGAGGCGATGGTGGAATTTCTGCCCAAGGACTTCTCATCGTCACTGTGCCAAGCCATACCCTGATTTCCGTCCTGATAGAGATTGAGCAAGCACGAATTGAAGCGAGTGGCGGTGAGTTCTTCGACAATGGCCTTAAGCGCGGCGAGTTCCGCCGTCCATACCAGCGCCTGCTTGGTGGTGCCGGAGTAAGTGTATGAAAAGTTAGTATCACCATACCACGCGACCTTCCGCGCTGTGAGGATGTGTTTCCCGAAAATCACCGCCTCATCATGCTTCCACGGGATTTCCTGATGCAGGTTCTCATAATAACTCCGGGTTTTCGCCGGGCCAAGGATGGGACCGTGATAGTTCACCACACCGTCGCAAGGCAGCAGATTGAGAGTGGGGTCGTTACCGAAGAGGTCCATGGGTGCGAGAAGATTTTCGACCAAGTTGGGAAGTAGAAGTTACGAGGGTTGTATGCCATACCTTTGGGGCCGGGCAAGGTGTGTTTGCGGAACCTCGCAGATCTCAAAATTGTTGGATTAGGTGATCCCCATCCTACGGTTAAGGCTCAAAAGGAAAAGCGAGATGAGATCAAAAGTGAAGAGGATCGCTCGCCTAACGCGATAAATTAAAATATCTGAGCGAGGTAGTGGAATTTTCAATGATGCGGAACCCCCATGCTGTCACCCATTCTGCTCCTTGCCTCGGATTCTCTACTTCCAGTTAGCTTTTATCAGTGACGGGCTCGGCCAAGACCCAATCTTCTGCGGCAAGCCGGATGATCTCAAACTGAAGGGGGCCGCCGTCTTTCACCCGGCGGAGTTCCAAGGTCGCGCGGCTGAGTTTCCGGCCGTCTAAAAATAGTTTCTCCATGGCAGCTGCCACGTCCGAATCCACCCGACAATAGCCGCGCAGGAGGACTTCGGTATCGGGCGAGGCGATCCCATAGGCGACCCATTGTTTGTCGTCGGCGAAGGGGCCGTTGTAATACACATCCTGCCCGACGAAAGCTCGCACCAGCGCCTGCTCAGTGCCCTTGTCCAAGAGAGCCTGCCAGGACGGCTTGACGGTACGGGCGAAGGCGTCGAAATCTAATTTCCAGTTTCCCGCTGCATCGGGTGTTAGAAAGGCCAGCCGCTCGATGGGCTTTCCCTTGTTTTTATAAACCACCAATACTCCGTCTAAGAGCAGGCCATCCACATCCATGCTGCTGAGCCATTCATAGCGATCAATAAAGCCATCGCGTTTGTCGGAGGCATTGAGGAAAGCCAAGATCTCCGCCCGGCTGGCTGAACCCATGCGGAACAGCGATTCTAACTTGTCTGGATCGCGGTTGATGATGGCCCGCTTTACCATTTCCAAGGCTTGCTCGCGGCTGGGCGAAGGAAACTTGGACGCCACTCTCACCTGAGCGTCGCGGTTGACGAGAGGTCCGGCGTCACTCGCAGGAGCGCGGAAAAGGTAGGGCAGCAACCAGAATGAAACGGCCAAGCCGATGACGATCAAGGTGAGCACGCTGAGCACTGCCGACCAGATCAACAGCGCTCGGCTGCGGGCTGAATTGCCACGGCCTCCCCGCCGACGCCGCATTGCTTCGTTAGACGAATCGGCATCGCGCAGCTTGGCCACGCGGCCGATATTTGGGCCTTCCGCAACCGGACGGCTGTCGCGCGAGACGATGCCTCGCTGGAAATCTGAATTTTTCATCGGGGTTAGAAAAACAGGGGACGTCGATGGTGGAGGAATCATCGTGAAGCGGGCTGGGTTCGCCGGAGCCTTACGCGCGGGAGACTAGGGAAAATTCTGATCCCTGTGCAAGCTCACAGACGGAGTGTAGAGGAATCACTTGAATCCATCATCAAACGGCAGGTCGCCCACCACCCAGTCGTGAGCGAGGACCTTCGCGATCTCAAACTGGCGAGCTTCTGCCCCAGCCACTCGCCGGATCTCCAAGGTCACGCGTGTCATCCTATTTTCCGCCGAGAAAATCCAGTCGAGAGCCGCCGCTTGGGGTGAGCCAGTTTCACAATACGCTAGCAGGGTTTGATCGGTGTCGGGAGACGCCAGCCCATAACAGATCCACTGTTGGTCATTGATGAAAACGCCGTTGTAATAGTTATCCTTCACGGCATAGACCCGCACTTGGGCGACTTCCGCCTGGTGGTCCAAAATCTCAGTCCACGACGGCTTCACGCGGCGGGCGAAGGCCTCGAAATCGATTTTCCACCTCCCCACTTCATCCGGGGTGAGCAGTGCTAACCGATTGCGCGGCTTGTCCTTGCCCTGGAAATTCACCACCACTCCATCGATGGAGAGTTCGCTCGCGTCCATGCTGCTAAGCCATTCGCACACGCCGATCGAGCCGTCGTGAGCCTCCAAGCCACTGAGGAAATCCACGATTTCCTGCGGACTCGCATTGCCGGTGCGGAAGTACTCCGCGATCTTTTCTGGGTCGCGGATGGTGAGTCCTAATTTCACCATGGCCAGCGCCTCGGCTTCCGGGGGCGAGGGAAATTTAGCAGCGACCCGCGCTGCTGCGGCGTCATCCGCCGGGAGCTGCGCCGCGATTTCCCTGCGGGAGGTCATCTGCGGAATGAGCCACAACCAGACGGTTAGACCCAAGATCACTAGCACCATGGCGGAGAGTAAAACCGACCACGACTTGATGATTCGTTCGCGCAGCCTGCGGACCCGCCCGTCGCGGCAACCCTCGCCCTTCCGCCGTTTGCGGCGCGAGCCTTTTGGCAGCCCGGTGCCGGGCATCCGTGCCATGCGTCCTAGACTGGGGGCATCGCCCGCGGCCCGGTCATGACGCTTGGCCCGCACGGATCGCTTGATGCCATCGGAATTCATGGGGGAGTGGGTTTAAAACCAAGAATCAACGCGGCACCATCGTGATGCGATTGACATCGTAGCGGTCGTCCGGGCGGAACAACCAACCGGGCTGGCGATCTAACGCTTCGTAACTGGTGAGCATGAACTCAGGGAGAAACTGATTGCTGTTAGGATCGTAGGCCTGCTGGCCGGTGTAGTTGCCTCGGAGACGGTATTCGGTGTTGTTGTCGAAGGCGAAACGCTGGCCGGAAGGGCCATTTTCAGAAAACCGGTCGGGGCTATGCTTCTTGTCCTCGCGGAAGATCACGAGCTTCGCCCGGTTCCACGATTGCCGCGGCTGCCGGACGTAACCCCAGAAGCGAGTTTTCGCGACGTGGTAGCGGCGGCCGTAGAAGAAGTCCCCGGTTGGCTCGCTCGCTATTTTCGCATTACGCTCCTCGACGGTCGGTCCGCCCAGATTTCCCGATCCCATGGATGATGGCCCGCACTGGGTGAGCAGACAACACGCGGTGCCTATTAGAATCAGCCTCAATGGAAAAATTGCCATGGGCGAAACCCTAGCGAGGCCCATTCACGTCCCGCAAGCACCGAACGAAAATCGTTCGGGCTTATTTCGACTCCTAGCAGCCTGAAAATGAATCCTCTCCAGCATCTCTCCTTGGCAGCCCGGATTGACCGCCCGATGATCCCGCCATGCGACGCATCGTCATCACTTTGGGAGATCCTGCCGGCGTCGGTCCAGAGGTCATCGACCTCGCACTGGCAGCCGCAGAAATCCCCAAGGAGTTTGCCATCGAAGTGCTAGGCGACCGCCACGCCGGCACTCTCGGGAAGCCCGATGTCCGCTCAGCCGCTGCCGCACTTGCCGCCTTGGACGAGGCCGTGCGCCAACTCAAAGACGGCCGCGCGGATGCCGTCGTCACCGGCCCGGTCTCCAAGGAAGGCTTGCAAGCGCTGGGTTTCCCCTTCCCCGGCCAGACCGAATATTTCGCCGCTGCCTTTGGCGTGGCGGACTACGGCATGTTACTCACTGGCGCCACTCTCACCGTGGGACTCGCGACAATTCACGAGCCGCTGGCCAAGGTGCCGCAGCTTCTAACCGTGGAGCGGATCGTCCGCATCGGCCTGCTAACAGCCGCGTTTCTCCGCCGCCGGGGAATCCATCATCCCCGCATCGCAGTGGCGGGACTCAACCCGCACGCTGGTGAAAACGGCGCTTTCGGCGATGAGGAAATTCACCTCATTCGCCCGGCCATCGCCCGCTTAAACGCTGCTGCTGTCGGGATTTTCACCGGCCCCGCCGTGCCGGATGCGATCTTCCGCGACGCCGCCCAAGGCCACCACGACGCCGTGCTCGCGATGTATCACGACCAAGGTCTGATCCCGCTAAAACTCTTGGATTTCGACACCGCCGTGAATGTGACCCTCGGCCTGCCGAAACCCCGCACCAGCCCAGATCACGGCACCGCTTTCTCCATCGCCGGGAAAAATTTAGCCAATCCGTCGTCCATGATCGCGGCGATCCGCCTCGCCTGCGAACTCGCGTGACCGCCCACGCGCCTTTCGAAAAACTTGTTTGCCAAGCGGGAACCCGCAGAATCCACCCATGCGGGCAGTGATCCAACGTGTTCTTGAAGCGTCAGTGACCATCGACGGCGGAATGGTTTCCAAGATCGGACCCGGACTCGTAATTTTGTTAGGCGTGGAGCATGGCGATGAGGCGGAGGACGTGGCGTGGCTGAGCGGCAAGGCGGCGCGGATGCGGATTTTTCCCGACGCGGAGGGGAAGATGAACCAATCCGTGTTAGAAACCGGGGGCGAAGTGATCGTGGTGAGCCAGTTCACGCTTCATGCCTCGACCAAGAAGGGCAACCGCCCGTCGTTCCTGCGGGCGGCGGTGCCAGAGACTTCCGAGCCGCTTTACGAAGCGTTTTGTGCGGCGATAGAAATGGAGATGGGAAATCCCGTGGGGCGCGGGGTTTTCGGGGCGGATATGAAAGTGGCGTTGGTGAATGACGGACCGGTGACGATCGTGATCGATAGCCGGGCGCGGGAGTGATGTTCAAGGAGCGTGGGCGTCTCGCCCACGAGTTGGCCGATAAAACCCGACGTGTGGGCGGGAAGCCCACGCTCCTTGTGACATTCTCTTGCATCGCCGGAATCGGCTGCCTAGCTTTCCGCCGCCGTGCCGATTACTGCCATTCTAGCCCTTGAAGATGGACGCTGTTTCGAAGGAACTGCCTTCGGAGCCACCGGAACCACCACCGGAGAAATTTGTTTTAACACCTCGATGACGGGCTACCAGGAGGTGATCACCGATCCCTCCTACCGCGGCCAAATCGTCTCGATGACTTACCCGCAGATTGGGAATTACGGGATCAACCCGGAAGATTCGGAGTCCGGCTCGCCGCATATCCGGGCGTTCGTGATCGGCGAGTTGTGCGAGGTACCGTCTAACTGGCGGTCAAGCCAGCCGCTGTCCGCGTATTTGGCGGAGCACGGGATTTTGGGAATCGAGGGCATCGACACCCGGGCGCTGACCAAGCACCTGCGTTCGCGCGGAGCGATGCGGGCTTGCGTGACGACCGAGCTGGATGCGGATGCAGCGATCGCTGCGGCCAAAGCCTCCCCGTCGATGGAAGGAATGGACTACGTGAAGGAAGTTTCCACGCCGGAATCCTACCTGTGGACCGACGAGTCGCGCGAGTGGAGCTTGCCCAACGTCTTGTCAGGAAAAACCGGCTACTACGAGACTCTCCCGCCGGTCCGCCACCGGATCGTCGCCTATGATTTCGGCCTGAAATACAATATCCTACGCCGCCTGCGCCAAGCAGGCTTCGAGGTGGAGGTGGTCAACTCCCGCACCACGGCGGTCGAGGTGATGGCGAAAAACCCAGAAGGACTTTTCCTCTCTAACGGCCCCGGCGATCCGGCGGCGCTCGGCTACATCCATGAGGAAATCAAGGGACTCATCGGCAAGCTGCCGGTGTTCGGGATTTGCTTGGGCAACCAAATCCTCGCCCACGCGTTCGGTGGCACGACCTTCAAACTGAAGTTCGGTCACCGCGGCGGCAACCAACCGGTCAAAGATCTGCGCACCGGGAAAATTTCGATCACCTCGCAGAACCACGGCTTCGCGGTGGACCCGGATTCACTGCCGCCGGAAATCGAAGTCACCCACGTGAACTTGAACGATGGTACCGTGGAAGGCATGCGCCACCGCGATTTTCCGGTCTTCAGCGTGCAATACCACCCGGAAGCCGCACCCGGACCTAACGACGCCGCTTACTTTTTCGAGGAGTTCGCCACGCTGATCGATCAATCGAAATAACACCTCCCATTCGCGTCCATTCGCGTTCATTCGCGGTTAAAAAAATTTCATGAATACCATTATTGTTGGCCTCCAATGGGGCGATGAAGGCAAAGGCAAAATCGTCGATTACCTCACAGAAGGCGCGGACATCGTCGTTCGCGGACAAGGGGGCAACAATGCCGGCCACACGGTCATCGCGAAGGGCGTCCGCTACATTTTGAACCTGCTTCCATCCGGCATCATCTGGGATGGAAAGATCAATATCATCGGCAACGGTGTCGTCGTCGATCCCTCGGGACTCGTCGCGGAAATCGAGCGCAACGAAGCACTCGGCGTCTCCGTCACTCCCGAAAAGCTTCTCATCTCAGACCGCGCCCACGTCGTTTTACCCTTCCACAAGGAACTCGATGCCGCCCGCGAACTTGCCCTCGGCGGTCAGAAGATCGGCACCACCAAGCGCGGCATCGGCCCGACTTACTCCGACAAGGTGAACCGTTGCGGCATCCGCATCGCCGACCTGTTGGACGAGGAATTCACCCGCGAACAAGTCACCCGGCGGCTCGTCGAGGCCAACGAAGTCCTTGCGAAATACGACCTGCCGCAGTTCACCGCCGACGAAGTCCTCAAGGAAGTCTATACCGCTTTCGCCCGCCTCCGCCCCCACGTCACCAACACGATTCCCATCCTCCACGCCGCGTGGAAGTCGGGGAAATCCATCCTCTTTGAAGGCGCTCAGGGAACTCTGCTCGACATCGACTACGGCACCTATCCGTTCGTCACCTCCTCGAACACCACGTCCGGCGGCTCTTGCACCGGTTCCGGTCTTCCACCTAACGCCATCGATCGAGTGATCGGCGTTTGCAAAGCCTACACCACCCGCGTCGGCTCAGGCCCGTTCCCTACCGTCGATGAAGGTCTCTCCGAATATCTCCACGGCCTCGGTCGCGAATTTGGCGTGGTTTCCGGTCGCCCGCGTGGTTGCGGTTGG
>JAYTLO010000052.1:0-9364 GCA_043729385.1 Akkermansiaceae bacterium | reverse complement strand
CTAGAAGTTCGGACATGGGGTAAATCGGGGAAGCGTTCGCGCAAAGATTGCGGCGTGCGATTCACGGTTGGCAAGCCCGTTTCCAAGGTTCTTGAAATTTGCATGCTTTCGGTCGTGTGTGGCGCCTCAGATCCGTGCGCCATACCCACGTCTGGTGGGCGATTCACCCGCACCTGAGGCTTGCAATTTTTTCTCGTGCTCGCGATTGTCCCGCGACACCAAACCATCATGAATTTCAAATCCCTCGTCACCATCGCCGTCGCAGTTTCCGCGGCATCGCTGCTCCCGTCTTGCTCTAACATGCAGTCGGGAGGCTCAGGTCTAGCTGCCTACCACGCCTACGATCTACCCACCAAGCTTCCCAGCAACCCGAACAACGTGCGGGTCAAGGTGTCGCTCAGCAAGCAGCGCACCTACGTCATGGAAGGATCCCAGATCCTGTTGGCGATGCCCGTTTCCATCGGCTCTCCCGGCTCCTCCACCCCGACTGGCAGCTTCAGGATCTTCATCAAGGATAAGATGCACCGGGCTAACACGCACGGCTATGCCTACAGCGGCACGAATATCAAACAAACCTACCTGGCCAAGAAGCCCGCCGGGTGGTCGTTCAAGGGAACTCCGATGCCTTATTGGTGCGAGTTTAAGCCGAACTACGGGTTCCACACCGGCTGGATCAAGCATCAGCCCTGCACCCACGGCTGCATCCGCATGCATGAAAATCTTTCCCCGAAATTCTTCCGTCTGGTGAAGGTCGGCACGCCTGTTAGCATCGCCTACTCGCAACCCGAAGACGCGACTGTCGGCAATGTCCCGCTGCCTCCAGACTCGGGTCCGCTGCCAGACTATGCTGGCTCGATGTACACCACCGACGGCTACTTCAACCAGCACAAGACTCCGAAATACGATTGATCCCGTAGCACCAGAGTTTCATTTCAGAAAGGCTCCGCAACTCGCGGAGCCTTTTTCGTTCAGCCGATGATCAAGCGGATTGCCAAGGCAGTTAGAGCGACGGCGAACGCTGCGTCGATCCACCGCGCGGCTTTCTGATAGCGCGAGCGCAGTGGATTCCATTGAAGTAGGCAGGCCCACAACGACCACAAGACAGCGGCTTGTCCGACCACGATTCCCCAGATCGCGAACGGCCACCACTCCGGCCGACTGCCGGTTAGAAATGGCGCACTCACCGCTGCGAGAAAGATCGCGGCCTTCGGGTTGAGCAGATTGCAAAACAGTCCGCGCAGAAATGGGCTGCGCGTGGAGCCAGTCACGACGGATTCACCCAGCGTGCCGGAATACAAAGTGATGAAAATTTCCTGCAACATCCGGTAGGCCAGCCACAGCAAATAGCCCGCCGCCAGCCAGCGTAGCAACTCGCGTAGAATCGGCATCCGCTCGAAGGCCAGTGCCAGTCCGCCCACCGCCAGCGTGGCATGGACGGTCAACCCGCAGGCGATGCCCAACGCCATTTCCACACCCGTCCGCGGGCCGCTTTTCAAGGCGGTCCGGGTCAGCAAAATCATATCCGGTCCTGGGCTGAATTGCCCCAACGCCATCACTCCGGCAAACGCGAGCAGATCGACCGCCTCGTTCATTCGCCTCGCTCCAGCTTCACCGCCACCACGTAGTCCAGCACCGCCTTTTCATCCACTGGCTCCAGTCCGGCGTGCTTGATCATCTTGGGAATGGTTTCCTGCCACTCATCCACATCCAGGTTTTGCGGCAGCTGATAGACGTGGCATTCGCCGCATTTCAGCATGTAAACTTCGTGGCCTCGTTGCAACTGGCTCAAGGGTTTTCCGCTCTTCTTTGCCATCGCCGCGCTGGGGTTCGGCACCTCCTCGATGCCGCCTTCTGCTGGCTCGTCGCCCGCTTGCACGTCGCCCAGATTTGGTGCTCCGCCCATCCCGCCGCAGGAAACTAACAGGCCCGCATTTAGCACCACCGCCACCTTGATCCAGCCGATTCTCATGGCGCGACGCTAACCTTGGTCTGCCGCCTCACTCAACCTCGGAAATCTACCTGCGCCTTGTCAGTGAACGATTTTGACAAATGCCCCGTCGTCCCTAACCTGCGCCCCGGCCCACCTGACGGCCTCATTTTTTCACTACGATCCGCCCATGAACACACTTCGCACCTTCACCACCGGCTCTGGAGCCCAAGGCAATTTTCACTCGCTCCCCGCTCTCGCCGAACAAGGTTTTCCGAATCTATCCAAGCTCCCGGTCTCCATCCGGATCGTTCTCGAGTCACTCCTCCGCAACAACGACGGCCTCAAGGTCTCGGAAAAGGACATCACCAACCTCGCCAACTACAATGCCAAGGCTCCCGGCGATTATGAAATTCCCTTCGTCGTCGCCCGCATCGTTCTCCAAGATTTCACCGGCGTGCCGTTGTTAGTCGATCTCGCTGCCATGCGTTCCGCCGTCCACGGCATGGGCCTGGACGCGAAAATGATCGAACCGTTAGTCCCCGTGGATCTCGTGGTGGACCACTCGGTACAGGTCGATTACGCAGGCGGTCCTGACTCGTTGGAGAAAAACCTCGACCTCGAATTCCACCGCAACCGCGAGCGCTACGAGTTCCTCAAATGGGGCGAACAAGCATTCGATACATTCAAGGTTGTCCCGCCCGGCATCGGCATCGTCCACCAGGTGAACCTCGAATACCTCGCCAAGTGTGTGCTTGAGAAAAACGGGGTTTTCTACCCGGACACCCTCGTCGGCACCGATTCCCACACCACCATGATCAACGGCCTCGGCGTCGTCGGCTGGGGCGTGGGTGGCATCGAGGCAGAGGCCGGCATGTTAGGCCAGCCCGTCACTTTCCTCGTTCCCGAGGTCGTCGGCGTTTATCTAACTGGCACGCTCAACACCGGCGTCACCGCCACCGACCTCGTTCTGCTAGTCACCGAGATTTTACGCAAAACCAAAGTCGTCGGCAAATTCGTCGAATTCTACGGCCCCGGCGCGAAAGCCCTCAGCCTGCCGGACCGCGCCACCATCGCGAACATGGCTCCCGAATACGGCGCGACCATGGGCTTCTTCGGCATCGATGAAATCACAACCGGCTACCTCGCCGGCACCGGTCGCACCGCCGAGCTTTGCACCACGGTTGAGAATTATTACCAAGCCCAAGGCCTCTGGGGCATCCCCACGGAGCGCGATGCCTTGGAGTTCAGCCAAGTCGTCGATCTCGATCTATCAGTCGTGAAACCCGGTGTCGCCGGACCCAAGCGCCCGCAAGACCGCATCGACCTCGACAACCTCAAGGTCAAATGGGGCGAGCTTCTAGCAGCGCCCATCGCCGACGGCGGCTTCGCCAAGTCCGAGACCAAGACCGCCATCGTCACCGTCAACAGCAAGGACGGCGTGAAGGATAAAATCGGCCACGGCGCAGTGCTCATCGCCGCCATCACGAGCTGCACGAACACCTCGAACCCGAGCGTGATGTTAGCCGCCGGCTTGTTAGCGAAAAAGGCCAACGCGCTCGGCCTTAAGATCAACCCGTCCGTCAAAACTTCGCTCGGACCTGGTTCCCGCGTCGTCACCGATTACCTCACCAAAACCGGCCTCCAAGCCGAGCTCGACACCCTCGGCTTCCAAACCGTCGGCTACGGTTGCACCACCTGCATCGGCAACTCCGGCCCGCTCGATCTCGGCATCGAGGACGTCGTGAAATCCGAGGATATCGTCGCCGCCTCCGTCCTATCAGGTAACAGAAATTTCGAAGCCCGCGTCCATCAGTCCATCAAGGCGAATTTCCTGATGTCGCCGCCACTCGTCGTCGCGTTCGCCCTCGCCGGCACGGTCGATATCGATCTCACCACCGAGCCGTTAGGAAAAACCCCGAAGGGCGAACCCGTGTTCCTCGCCGACATTTGGCCGACCGGTCAGGAAATCACCGACGCGATGAACGCCTCGCTCCGGCCCGACGTTTTCCAACGTCTCTACACTGGCTTCGCCGACCAAAACCCGAAGTGGAACGAGATCAAATCCTCCACCGGCAACGTCTATGAATGGGACCGCGACTCCACCTACATCCAAGAGCCGCCGTTCTTCGACGGCTTCACTCCCGCCCCGCGCGACATCGTGGAAATCCATGGCGCTCGTCCGTTAGGCATCTTCGGCGACTCCGTCACCACCGACCACATTTCACCCGCCGGAGCCATCAAGATGGATAGCCCCGCCGGTCGTCACCTCGTCGAGAAAGGCGTCGGCTTCGCCGATTTTAACTCCTACGGCTCGCGCCGTGGCAACGACCGCATCATGACTCGCGGCACCTTCGCCAACGTCCGCATCAAGAACCTCATGGTCCCCGGCATCGAAGGCGGAGTCACCAAGCATTATGACAAAGCTTATGATCTCGCGCTTCAGACGACCATTCAGAACGCGGGGCCGCTGATGGCTACTTTTGGCGGAGGAACTGTTACTGTAAATGCTCCAGCAATGGCTATCTACGACGCCGCTGCCGTCTATCAGGAGGAATGTGTCCCCACCATCATCATCGGCGGCGAGGACTACGGCATGGGTTCCAGCCGCGATTGGGCCGCCAAAGGCACCACGCTGCTAGGCGTAAAGGCCGTTATCACCAAGTCCTTCGAGCGCATCCACCGCTCCAATCTCGTCGGCATGGGCGTGCTCCCGTGCAACTTCGTCAACAAGGATGACTACGACAAAATCAACGGCCTCGGCGACGCCACCTTCGACCTCACCGGCATCGACAACGACCTCAAGCCCATGCAGCTCGCCAACCTCCGCGTCCATCCCGCTAACGGAACCGCGTTCGATGTCCCCGTCATCGTCCGCATCGATACCCCAGTAGAAAAAGACTACTACCGCGCCGGCGGCATCCTGCCCTACGTCCTCGCCCAGATCCTCGGTTAGACGGACCGCGAGATTTGTCTCGCCCTCCATCTTGCCCACTAATTCTCCCTCCATCACTCTACCCACCGTGAGCCAACCCACTAAAGACCGCTCTGACTGGATCATCAAGCGCTTCGATAACTTCGAAGACGTGCGCATTGATCACATCCGCGAATGGCAGGAAGCCGGTGAAACCATGAGACTCCAAGCCGCTTGGGAACTCGTTTTCGACTACTGGGTGGGAATGAAAGGCATGAACCCCGATGAACTCCGACTTCAAAGATCTGTTACAAGCTTTCAGCGAATTTGAGGTCGAGTTCGCTACCCGTCCTTAAGATCTAGTAGACCTCAACGAACTCTGCCGCGCCAGGGAAGCATCCTCCGAAACATGGGCCAGACCCGCCAAAGACAATAGCCGTTATCGCCAAGCCGGAAAATGGGCTGGCGGTTGAAAACCGCCGCCACGTTCGCCCTTGCCCACCTCCTCTCTCACCATCACTCTACCCATCGTGAGTCAACCCACCAAAGACCGCTCTGACTGGCCCCAAGCCAAGCTCGCTTCTTTCGACGAAGTTCGGGCCTATCGAATCAAACAATGGCAGGATGCCGGATGTTCTGCCCGGCTCGCTGGTGCCTGGGAACTCGTATTCGACTACTGGGTAGGAATGAAAGGCATGAACCCCGATGAACTCCGACTTCAAAGATCTATTACAAATCTTCGCCGAAGAGCAGGTTGAGTATCTGGTTGTGGGAGCCTACGCGGTCATCCACTACACCCAGCCTCGCTACACCAAGGATCTCGATCTTTGGCTCCGGCCAAGCGTCGAGAATTCCGTAAGGGTGGCGCGGGCATTTCGTCGGTTTGGCGTCCCACTCATTGAGGTGACTCAGGAGGATTTTTCCCGTGAAGGACTGCAATACGCAATCGGCAGGCCTCCCTGCCAGATCGACTTTCTAACATCCCTGCCAGGTGCGCCCGATTTTGAAGCAGCTTGGATCAACCGTGTAACTGGGACCGACGAGGGGATCGCGATTGAGTTTCTCGGCAGGCTGGAACTTGTCTCCTCGAAACAAACGGCCAACCGTCCCCAAGATCTCGCCGATCTCGACGAACTCCGCCGCGCAGCTGAAATATGAACCAAACTCGCCGCAAGTTCATCCATCTCGGCGTGCTCGGCGGCAGTGCGATTTTCGCAGGCCGGAAAATCTTAGCGGCTCCCGAATTGAAGGAGTCCGAGACCACCCCAGCTTTCTATCAGGCAGCGGCTGACAAGATTCGCCCCTTGTTTCAAACCAAGAAACTAGCCCAACCCGGCGATTGGCTTGCAGATCAAAAAGAGCCAGGCCAAACCTTCGCGCAATACCTAACGACCGATCCCAACCGCCGCACTGCGGAACGGACGAAGCTCTACCTGCAACCGATCGGTGAATTCACCGAAGTGGAGATTTCGATGGTGGGGAAATTGAAGGAGTTCATGCAACGGTTCTTCGGCTTGGACGTGGTGATTTTGGATAAGATCGGCTTGGAGAAAATCCCAAGCTCCTCGCGACGCGTTTCTCCAACCTCCGGGAAAGAGCAGATTTTAACCACTCATCTCCTCAACAAATTCTTGCTCCCGAGTCGCCCAAAGGACGCGGTCGCGGTTCTCGCCATCACCTCATCGGATCTCTGGCCGGGTGACGGCTGGAACTACGTCTTCGGCCAAGCGTCGCTGGCAGAACGGGTTGGCGTCTGGTCCACCGCCCGCTTCGGCGATCCCAATCAAGACCCGGCAAGATACCTGCGGCGCGTCTTGCAAGTCGCCGTCCACGAGACTGGCCACATGTTCGGCATCAAGCATTGCACGGCGTACGAGTGCTGCATGAACGGCTCTAACAACCTCGCCGAAAGCGACCGCGCGCCGCTTTTTTTCTGTCCCGAGTGCGATGCCAAAATCTGGTGGGCGTGCAAACTCGATCCTGCCAGCCGCGCCCAAGCCTTGGCGGAGTTCGCGAAGCGCCATCAGTTGGAACGCGAGGCGGATCGATGGACGCGCATCGCCGGAATCCTCGGCAGGTAAACGTGGCGGCGGTTTTCAACCGCCATGCCTCTTCTCCATGATGATGGGCATGGCGGTTGGAAACCGCCGCCACGCTTCACGAAAGCCGCGTCGCCCGCAGCGTCAATACCGCCAACTCCGGCGGGCAGACGAAGCGCACCCGGGGGCCGGTGGTGCCGACGCCGCGGGTGACGAATAGGTTGGAGCTGCCGTTAGAGAATGCGCCTTCGACGTATTTGGTGCCGTATTTGACGGTCTTGGGAGCGTAGCCGATGAGTGGCACCCGGCATTGTCCGCCGTGGCTGTGACCGGAGAGTTGCAGCATGATCTCGCGATGTGCAGTCAGGGTGTCTAAGTAATCGGGTTCGTGGACGAGCGCGAGGATAGGGGTGTTAGAGGCGATGCCTTTGAACGTCCGCTCGGGATCCGGTTGGCCGAGCCAGACGAAGTCGGTGCCGGCGATGGCGAGGGATTCCCCACGGATCGCTAACAGACTATGCTGGTTGATGAGAAACGAGATGCCGGCCTTTTCAAATTGGCGTTTGATAGTAGAGCGATCCCCGCTCCAGCCGTCGTGATTGCCCATCACCGCGAACACGCCGTGGCTGGCACTCATTTTTCCCAAGCTAGCTAACAGCGGAGTCAGAACGCGCGGATCGCCGCTGATGAAGTCACCGGTGAGGGCGATGAGGTCGAGCTTTTCCCGGCGGACTCGGGCAACGACCTTCTCTAGCAGCGCGGCGTCTTGTTCCGGGCGGAAGTGGAAATCCGCAAGCAGACCGATCCGCAAACCGTCGAGGGCGGGTGGGAGTTGTTTGAGTGGGCGATCATGGCGGGTGACCGACAAGCGGCCGGGTTCGATCCAGCGCGCGTCTATCAGCGACGCCGCAGCACCGGCGGTGATGAGCCGCAGGGCGTTGCGGCGAGTGAATTTTGTCGGCTTGCCGTCGGTGGGAGTTTGCACGAGGCGAACGCTGGACGGGGCTTGTGAAATTCCGATGAAGACCAGATGAAATCAGCGGCCCTTCGCAAAATGATCTTCATTGACGCGTTCATTCGCGTTCATTGTCCTCCCATGGACAAGCGATTCGGAGTTCGCCGTTCCTTATGTCACTGGCGAAAGCCCCAAGGAGTGGCGGACTCCGATCCGCCAAGCCCATGAAACGCCAATGAGCTGAGGACCGCCCTTCATCGTCCTCCCATGGACAGGCGATTCGGAGATCGCCATTCCCTGTTTCCATCCTTGCCTCCCGATGCTCCTCATTCTCGACCCACCTAACGGCCGATCTCACCCCCTCCGGAAATTTCCACCACCCTCGCGCTTTCTCATGGTGGCCCGCGGCACACCGTCCTTAGTCTCCGGCGCGACCATGCAGCACTTCCCTGAAATCCAGCTCACCTTTCAAGAAGCCCGTGTTCTCGGTTGTTTGTTGGAAAAGGAAATCCTCACTCCCGGCAGCTACCCGCTCACCCACAACTCCCTGCTCATCGCCTGCAACCAGACCTCCAGCCGGGATCCCATCACCCACTTCACCGGTGAGGAAGTTGCGGAAGCCCTTCGCGGACTCTCGGAGAAATACCTCGTCGAAAAAACCCTCGGCGGGCGCGCCCCGAAATTCGAACACTGCCTCCAGGACGTGTTGAGCATGCAGCCCAGCGAGCGCGCCGTCCTGACCGTCCTGCTGCTGCGCGGCCCCCAGAGCGCCGGCGAAATCCGCCAGCGCACCGATCGTCTGCACCCCTTTTCCTCCCTGGACGAAGTGGAAGAGACGCTCACGTGGTTCATCGAATACCCGCACGGCCCGCTCGTCAGGCGGATTCCGGTCGGCGAAGGCCGCCGGGTCGAGAGTTTCGCCCACCTCCTGTCGCCCGCCGCCGCGGACAGCCCCTCCGTTACCGGTGCCCCTCCAGCAACCACCGACACCCCTGCGGAAAACGATTGGCGTGCCGCCATCGAAGCGCGACTCGCCAGCCTCGAATCTGAGATCGCCGAGCTCAAAGCCAGCCATCCTCGCGATTCATCCATGTAAATTCGTAAGCACTGACCCGGCCACATTACCCATGAACCCCCAGACATCAAAAAGCGGAAAGCCGCACAACTGGACCCGTAGGCAAATCGCCATGCTCGGAACGATTCCAGATGCCGCTCTCTCCAGAAAACTCGACTTGTCGATCGGCACCGTTTTCAAAAAGCGCCAAAAACTCGGCATCACCGCATCGCGTCCTCCCAAGTCCATCAATTGGACCCCTGACGTAATCGCCTTGTTAGGCAAGATTCCCGACGGCGAAGTCGCCAGAATCTACGGCATGAACATCCTCTCCGTTCAGCAAAAGCGGGTCTCCCGCGGCATCCAGTGCTACGCTCGCAAATCCAAAACCTGGCACTACTGGACGAAAAAGGAAATCGCCCTCCTCGGAAAGATGCCGGACGGCGATGTCGCCCTCAGAACCGGAATCAACAAA
>JAYTLO010000051.1:0-3863 GCA_043729385.1 Akkermansiaceae bacterium | reverse complement strand
CGGAGGCAAGCTGGGCTTCGGCCAGACGGAGGCTGGACTCCGTATTCGACGCGTCCAGCCTGGCAAGGATCTGGCCCTTTTCGACCTTCATCCCCTCCTCCACCAGAATCTCTGTGACCTTGCCGGTGATCTTGGAGGAAACAGTCGCGTCTAACCGCGTGGTGACGTAGCCCGAGGCATTCAATAAAGTCATCCCGCCGCCGCCCGTCGCACTCCGCACTTGCACCGTGGCCGTCTTCACGGAAATCGCCTTCGTCTGGGTGAACCACCAGGCCCCCGCCGCGCCGGCGACCGCTAACAAAATCAGGACAATCCACCAGCTCCCGCCGCGCCCGGACTTCAGCGGTGTTTGCGATCGGTCGATACGCAAGGCATCGAGGCTGGGTGACTTGGAATCCATGAACAGGGGCTTTCGATTACGCGTAAATCCATGATCAATCAAGCTCACCCCGAAGTGAGTTTATTCAGGCCCTCGATTAGTTTCTTGAGTTCGTCCGAGTTGCAGGAGGCGATCTTTCCCGCCAGACGCAGCGTTGAAATCGTGCGGATTTGGGAAATCTTTGCTCACGTGCGTTTGGGCAAAACCGTATTCCGCGGTTCCAACGTGAGTGGAAACGAGCCTCTCGGCTCGACACCAGTCAACGCCAACGCGATCACGGTTCCCGAACGATCATTGAAGACCGTCCGGCTAATGATTGAAACCGGTCGGCGTCCACCTTGTTCGTGACCGAGGACCGGCTCGAAATCCGCCCAATAAATGTCGCCTCTCAGTAGGGCGGCCATTCAGATAAGTCGGTGGAAATCCCAATGTCAGCAAAGGCTTGCTCCTCCGCGGGGTCGAGCTTCACACATTCCGTGGTCAACAAATCCTCGTCGAAGCGGGCAATTTGTTCGGTCACAGCCGTCTGAAAAACTTCGCTGCGACTGCGAAAACGCTTGGCTCTCACCAAGGAGCCGATCCGGTCGAGCAGCGACGGGTCGATAGAAATCGCAATTTTTGCGGCGGTCATACTCGAAAAATACCGACCACCTTTGACCTGTCAAGACAGGTCAGCCGCTCAGGCCTCCACCGACGAGATGATCTTCCGGTAAACCTCGACCTCATCCGTCGCCACCCGTTTCAGCGCGGGATCCTTGTCCAGATCCACGAAATACAAGCCGAAGTCCGTGTTCGGATCGAACGCATGGCCCCACTCGCGGTTCGAGGTGATCGACCAGAAATTATAGCCTTTTACCGGCACCCCTTTACCGATCGCCCGCTCGACCTCCGCGACGTGCGCTAGCAGATAGTCGGTCCGTGAAACCCCGTTCGCCACCGGCACGCTGCCGTTTTCCACCACGAAAAGTTCCTGGCCCGGAAACCACCGGTGAAAGCGCCGCAGCGCATGATAGAGTCCCTGCGGCCAGACCGGCGCTTGCAAAAACCGCCCGTGCGCCGCGTCTTCCAGCGACCGGAATTTCCCGAGCTTCCACGTCGGCAGCCCCCAATAATAATCCAACCCCACAAAATCCTGCGCACCCACCGCCTCGTCCGGGCAGAGCTCTACCGGCAAGCGCCCGGAGGTCCCGAGATACCACCAGTTCGAGTTGGCGATCATCGTCGTCGTCCCCCAGAAACGCCAGGCCCAGTTCAGCCAGCCCAATTTGGTTTCCAAAACCTTGAGCCGATAGCTGGGCTCCAACGGCACAATTTCCAACCGCTTTTCGTTGCGGAAAATCTCGTAGGCGATTCGCCGCGCCAGCTTCATTTCCAGCCCTTCGCCTTCACTCATCGATGAAACCCCCGGGGCATCCGTGCGGATCCCGATCCGGATTTTTCCCCGCCGCCGCACCCGCCGCACGTCGCGGCTTTCCACCAAATCCCGGTGGCCATTCTTCCCACCTGTGAGCACTTCCCGCAGCGACACCGGCCGCTGGGCCTCCTTCGTGACCCGACCGGTCGGGGACGTTTCCGCCACTTCTTCATTAAAGGCGGCCACCGCGCGGTTGACCCTTTCCAGCAACTGCGAGTGACCATTCGGCGCGACCACCACGTAGGCCTCGTCGCTCAGGTTCATCACCAGGAACCGCAGATCCGCCCCATCGTCCGCACCATCCGGGAGCAGGAAATACGCATCGCCATAGACCGCGTCCACCTTGCCTAAACGCAACGCGGCGCACGCCTTGTCGTAGTTGGAAAAAATCTTCTTATGACATGTCGGTGGCAGGTCCCGCGCCCACGAAACGGGTTGGTTTCCCACCGCGATGACGCCTACCTTCCGCGCCGCGAGCGACTCCATGCCCTTGCCCTGATAATTTCGGGTGACGAGCACCGCCTTCCCCGTCCGCAGATAGGGATCGCTCATCGCGAAACGCATTTGGTCGCCCGCCGTCACCCCGCCGATGACCAGATCCACATCGCCCTTCTCGCTAACAAGCGCGCCCTTGGTCGTGAACTTGAACAATGCTTCTGATAGCCCCCGGTGGCACGCACCGAAATCCATCAGCATCTGCAACCACGTCGGGAACCCCGTGACCAGGGGATTCACCCCGACTTTCGCATCGGGCTGCCGGGACTTGATCCGCCGCCTCGCGCGGGCGTGTGCGAGGAACAAGTTAGGGATCAACTTGCCAACCGCCTCCGCCTCCGCGTCCACGTCCGACCCGCGCGGCAAACCCGGTGGCATGTAATAGCGGCTCTGCCACCACGGTTTGATGTAACCGAATGTGAGCTGGCTCGGCTCGTTGAAGGTGATCCAATAGTCCACCCCATCGCCCATCGCCGCCGCCACTTGGTCGGCATATCTTGCGAACAGGTCGGGGAATTTCTTGCCAGTCATTCCACCATGATCCCGCTCGAGCCAGATCGGCCAGACGAAATGATGCAGTGTAAGCATCACCTTCATGCCGTGCCCGCGGATGCATTCCGCCACTTTCTGATAGTGCGCCAACGTCTCTGGATCGAAAACCCCTTCGGAAACTTCCACCCGCGCCCATGCCGTCGAGAATCGGAACAACTTGCACCCCAATGCCGCCGCCGCGGCGATGTCCTCCTCATAGCGGTTCGCGAAATCCGTCGCCTGTCCGCGCGGGGTCAGCCCTTGGCACCGCTCCCAGAGATCCCATACGTCCTCGCGCCCGGGATCGTGGGCCTCCACCTGGTGATCGGCGTTCGCCGTGCCGAAAAGAAATCCCTTTGGAAATGCCATCGCTGCGGCCCCTTTCCATTCCCTGCCGCGCTTGCGGTCAAGGTTCTTCGTTGCCTACGCGAACACTTCCTTGACCGCCTTGCCCTTGCCGTCCTCCGTGGCGTAAAACGGGCGGCGTTCGACTTCATACATCATGTCCGGGCTGATGCCCATTGCCGTGAAAATGGTGGCGTGGAGGTCTGAAATTGAAACGGGATTCTTGGTGGCGATGAGGGGTCGCTCGTCTGCGGTGGAGCCGTAAAGGAAACCCTTTTTCATGCCGCCGCCGAACATCACGACCGAGGTCCCGCCGGTGAAATGGCGGTGCAAGCCGTAGTGCGAGGGTATTTCGAGCGTATCCGATTTCACTGTCGCCTGATCCTTGGCGGCCGATCCGGGGGCGCCCTCGATCAATACGCCGCAGGCCGCTAATACAAACAGCGGCGGCGTGTGCCAGTGCTTATATTCCATCTGTCAAAAGAGCGCGCTACAAAAAACATCCCGAGCCGAACGCAGAAAACTAGCCCGTCAAGCGGCGGCAAGAACACTCAGGAGCAAAGAAGTTGTGCGCCGAACCATGACCACCCACCAAGCAATTACAGGTTCAGCTTCGGTAGCTTTGGCACGAAAGTCATTTCAGTTTGTGGTTGGCGCTTCGCGCCGGCGTGCTGCGCCGCGCAGTCAGTCATTCGGCGC
>JAYTLO010000050.1:0-16177 GCA_043729385.1 Akkermansiaceae bacterium | reverse complement strand
CCCCCGAATTTCCCTAACGTGAACGTGGAGCAGCTCCCGAGATACTCCGGCGATTCGATCCCACCCGCCACCGCGAGATAGGCCCGCGCACCGGTTGTTTCGAATCGACCGATCTTTAAAACATCACCCGCTTCCACGCGGATCGCTTCATTCATCGCCACCGCTGCGCCATTCTTCAGCATCAATGCGGACGCGCCCACCACCGCGATGGTCGTCGCGGAGTTGAAACGCAGCGTCGGCCCGGTCATCGTGATTTCCAGCCCGGCAGTGCCTTCTGCGTTCCCGACAAGTCGGTTCGCGAGGCGAAGTGATAGATTGTCAAACGGTCCGCATGGAGGCACGCCGACTTCCCAATAACCGACTCGGCCTGGCCAATCCTGTACGGTGGTCATCGTACCGGCTGACATCACGTCGATGGTGTTAGGTGAGTAGGAAAACTCCGCCATATCGCGCATCGCCACGCCGCCGTTGAGATAGGGATTCCAGCGGACGATACCTCGCAGGTAGCGGAGATTTGTCTCGATGCCGGAAATCTTCGTCTCGTCCAGCGCCCGCTCTAACTTGGCGACCGCTGCCACTCGATCCACCTCATGCACCATCACCTTGGCAAGCAGCGGATCGTAAAACGGACTCACCTCGGTGCCCGCGACGATCCAGCCATCGCAGCGCGTCCACTCGGGAAACGTAGCCTCTGTTAGGAGTCCGCAGCTCGGGCGGAAATTGTGATTTGGATCCTCGGCATACACCCGCGCTTGGATCGCGCAGCCACTTGGAACCGGCGAAATTGCGGGCATTTCCCAAGTATCATCGAGCGCGAGCCGGGCCATCCATTCTACCAGATCGATGCCGGTGACCAGCTCCGTCACCCCGTGCTCGACTTGCAGGCGGGTGTTCACTTCGAGGAAAAAGAAGTCGTCGCGGTCTGCGTCGTAGATGAACTCCACAGTGCCAGCGGAGCGGTAATTCACGCTCTCTCCCAGCTTGACGGCGGCGGCGTGGAGGGCGGCTCGCGTGGCATCCGATAGACCGGGCGCCGGAGTTTCCTCGAAGACTTTTTGGTTGCGCCGCTGCACCGAGCAATCGCGCTCGCCGAGAGCTAACACCTTGCCTTTTCCATCGCCGAAAATCTGCACCTCCACATGCCGACCGCGCTGGATGAAGCGCTCGATGAACACGCTGCCCGAGCCGAAGCTGCGCTCGCTCAGTCTCACGACGCTGTCGAACTCCCGGCGCAGCTCGTCCTCGTCGCGACAAACTTTCATGCCGATTCCGCCGCCGCCGGCGGTGCTTTTGAGCATCACCGGATAGCCGAGTTCCTTCGCGGCGGTGACTGCGACTTCTGCATTCTCTAGCAGCCCGGTGCCGGGAACTAACGGCACACCAGCATCTCCGGCGAGGCGGCGGGCTTCGTGTTTGAGGCCGAAGGCGATGATCTGCTCCGGGGTAGGGCCGAGCCATTTCACCCCGGCGTCTTCGCACATTCGGGCGAAGTCAGTGTTCTCACTGAGCAAGCCGTAGCCGGGGAAAACGGCGTCCGCACCGGAGGATTTCGCGATCTGAATGAGCTTTTCCTTGAGCAGATAACTCTCGGAAACCGGTCCGGGTCCGAGCCGGTGAGACTCGTCTGCTAGATCGACATGAGGTGAGCCGGAGTCGGGGTCTGAGTAAACCGCGATGCTTTGGTAGCCGAGCTTTTTGAAACTGCGGATGGCGCGGGCTGCGATTTCGCCCCGGTTGGCAATGAAGATTTTCATGATAGAAATGGACCGCGAGATTTATCTCGCCTGTGGCTGGGAGGACTCAGGCGAGATAAATCTCGCGGTCCATAAGAGCACTTCGATCGGCGTGGGATTCCACCCGTTGCACGGATTGTTAAGTTGTGGGCAGTTAGAAATTAAACAAACGACGTCCATTTCAGCGACCATTTCCACGTAGCGTCCCGGCGCGGAAATACCGTCGGCGAAGCTGAGCTGGCCGTCCGGCGTGACCGGGACGTTCATGAAGAAGTTGATGTTGCAGGCGATGTCGCGCTTGGTGAGCTCCACGTTCCATTCCTGCGCGCCGCGGATGAAGCTGTCCCGGCAGGCGTGCATGCATTCCTTGTCGTGGGCGTAGCGCATGGTGTTAGACTCGCGCGAGCACGCACCGCCGAGCGTGTCGTGGCGGCCGCAAGTGTCGGCGGTGATGGTGAGCAGCGCATTTCCCGCCGTGCTCATGAGCTGGGTGCCGGTCGTTAGATAGAGCGCGGCTTGCTGCTGGATGGTGCGGTCCGCGCTGTAGCGCTCGGTGGGATTGGCGGCGCTGAAAAAGAGCGTATCGGCGGCTTGGTTTCCTTCGAGGTCGAGGATGCGCAGAGTCTGGCCTCGCTTGATTTCATGGACCCACCAGTCGCCCGCAGGGATGACTTCGCGGAACACGGCGGCGTCGGGATTGAGCGTGCTTTCGGTCATGAGCAGCGGAGGGTGTGATAGGTTTGGTTGTTCTCCCAAGCGCGCAGGTTTTCAGGGCGGATGGTGAGTGAGGGATCGTCCAGCGCGGGCGGTTCGCCGGAGAAAACCTCGAGTTTTACAGGGCGCTGCTGGTAGAGGGGCTCTGGATCGAGCGGGTGCTGGCAGGTGTTGAGCACGACGAGCGTGTCGATTTCTAACCGCAGCTCGATGAAGTCGCCGGGCTTGGAATGTCCCGGCACGAAGGCCAAGCGGCCTTCATCATCGGCGACGACTTTGCTGAAAAAGTTGAGGTTCGGGACGAGGTCTTTTTTGCCGAGACCCCACTTCGCGAGTTCGATGAGGAAACAATCGTGGCCATTGCGGTGCCAGTCGTTGCTGGCTTGCTGATAGTTGTTAGCACCATATTTCGCGAGGACTCGGGCGGCATCTGAGTGGCCGCAGACGGTGTCGTGCCAGCCGACGGTGTCTGCGGTGATCGAGGCTAACAGGCGGCCCATGTCCGAGTGGAGGCAGTAGGGCGCGCGCAGATAGAAAATGTGCTGGCCCTTGAGCGTGTCCGGCATGTTGTAGCGCTCGGTGCGTTCGGCGGCGTTGTAGAGGAGCACGCTCACATTCGCGCCGCCGGTGAGGTCGGTGAGGCGCAGCCGCTTGCCGCGCGAGATGACGGCGGACCACATGCCCGCGCCGTGCAGGGATTTTTCGAAGAGGAGATTCATGCGCGTTTGCTGGTTCCCTTGGCGTGGAGCGGCGGGATGAGGTGAGGAGTGAGAGTGAGGTGGGCGGTCTTCACGCCCTTGCAAGTGACGAGTTTGTTCGTGATGTCTCGCAGCGTGCGGGCTGGGCCTTGCATGAGGATGACTTCGAGGACGTGCTCTTCCTCTAGCAGAATGTGCTGGGAGGAAATGACCTCAGCGATGTGCTCGCGGAAGATCCGGGAAAGGTCGCGTAGCAAGGTGCTTTTCGACTCGTCATAAACTACCGAGAGCGTGCCCGCCATGACTTCGGTGCCGATTTTTCCCAGATGCTGTGCAGCGTGCTGGTGGATCATTTCCGCGACGGCCTGTGAGCGGCTGTCGAACCCGCGCTCGGCGACGAGACGCTCGAACGCTTGAAACGTGTGCTCCGGCATCGAAACGGTCATCCGTCTCAATCCGTCATTAGTGCCATCGCTCGCCATGCCGGAATGAACAGCAGCCAGGGTGCCGGATGTGAAGGATTTTTCATTTCTTCATACCGATTTCCCGTTTCAGGGTCTCGCCCATCCAACGATTCCGGGTGCGGAGGTCGTCCAGCGGCTGTCCCGAGCGGGGATCGACGTGGCCATAGCCGTCCGGCCCGAACTCGGGAGTGACGGTGAAAATTTCCTGCATGGCGGCGATGCGTTTCCAGCAAGCGAGATGGCTGGCGAAATCGTCGCGATGCCATGGTGATTCTGGATCGGGAACTTGCGGTCCCTGATCGTAGCCGACACGGGCATGGACGTGGCGGACGCGGCACTCGATCGGCTCCATCCAGGCGGGGATGGCGGCGACGGCACGCTCACAGACGACGCACCAATGACTAACATCCAGCGTGAGCATGAGGTGGGGCAGCTCGTCTAGCAGTCTAGCAGTTTGCAGCGGGTGAAACGTCGGGCGGGAGCGGTGAGTCTCCACGCAGACCTCGGTTCCGGCGGCTTTGGCGATTTCCAACAGCTCGCCGAAGAAGCCACACGCGGTGGAAAAATCCCAGAAGTCCGCCCCGGCGAGGGTGGTGATGCGGATGGGATTCAGCGGCAATGCGGCGTCGAGCTTCCTGCGGAAGTCCTCGAGGTGATCGGCGGGACTGGCCCGCAGCGACGGCACATAAATCCCAGCGGGACAGCCGGTGGAAATTTCCAGGATGAGTGATTTGTCGGTGTCGTGCGCCGGGAAGCCCGCTGGCAGTGGGCCTTCGATGGCTTCGAAGCCCCATTCTTCCGCCAACCGCAGCGCCTCAAGCGGCGACGCCTGATTGCCCCAACAGGAAACCGCGCGAATGAGTTTCATGGTAAATCGTAGGCTAGGCGGAAACCGAGATTGTCCTGGCGGCGGTCCACCGGCAGTGGGTGGCGGGCGGATAGCCGGAGCAATCTGGGGAGCGAATCCCACCCGGCGGAACGGACCACGCGCGTCCCTGGCGACCATTCGTCTGCGGTCCACTCGGCGACATTTCCAAGCATGTCCTCAAGGCCGAATGCGTTCGGCGGGTAAGTGCCGCGAGGTGTTAGTTGGCCGGGGCCGACGAGGTTCTTCGCCTCATCGTGGAGGAAATTTGCTTCTGTTGGAGACAGGGAATCGCCGCTGGGGAAGCCGCTGCTAGAGCCGGCACGGGCAGCGAATTCCCACTCGGCTTCGGTGGGGAGACGCAGAGGCAACCCAGATTTTTCGCGAGCACTTGCGAGCCATGCTTGAATGTCCAGCCATGACACTAACACTTTCGGCAGCGTGCCTAGGCCCGTGAAATCCCACTGCGCCTCGGTCACCGGAAATACGCCGATGCCGAACCGATGAGGAAGCTGCACGCGGCGGGAAGTGGAAGTCGCGTAGCGGTCATCTTGCGCAGCGCCTATCAGAAACTCCGCCGGGCCGAGTGCCACGAAATTTCCTAACCACGCAGGCGAGTCACTGGGTGTAATTTCCATGGCGTGGCGTGGCATCGGTGGTTTCGAACCAAGGTAGGCGATCTGTGATCCAAGTGTGATCTCGCGGCGGATAGAGTTCCGGATGGTCCAGACTGCATGTGGTCACCTCGAATTCGCCGGGGATGGCGGGATCGAAAAAGCTGAGGGGCGTGCCACAGTCCGAGCAGAACGTGCGCTCGCGTTCGGCGAAGTGCAGGGTTCGCGGCGTGCCCTTGATCCACGCTAGAGTGTCCGCGGGAAAGAACGTCCACGCCACCACCGGCGCGCCGCTGGCTCTGCGGCAATCCTCGCAGTGGCAATACGACGTGTAGCGCGGCGCGGCATTGATCGCATAGCGAGTCGCGCCGCAAAGGCAGCCGCCGGTGATCATGGCCGCGCACCTTTCTGTGAGGGTGCGGCCGGGCGGTCATCGGTGGGCCACACGCCGCGAGTCCGCGCGGCGATGTAGCGGTGGAAAAGCCAGACTGGCATTTCCAAATGACTGAGGCGACCGGGTTGATAGAATTTCGAGGCGAAGCCGCGGTGGACGGCGGTGCAGGCTTCCACGTCTTCCAAATGGAACGCCAGCAGCCGGGCGATTTCGGTTTCTAAAATCTGCGGGAAATCCGGGCGGATGGTGGTCCCGCGCGGCACCAGCAGGGTGGTTAGAATTCGCAGTTTGCCCGGCCCTTCAGGCTGCACGCGATACCACGCACAGCAATCATGGCCGGTGAAAAATAGGAAACTCGGATGGACCAGATAGAGATGCCAATGACTGCGGCCTTCATCCGGCAGGCCTTGAATTACGGGAAACCCAGTAGTCGCGTCGCCCGCTGCTAGAGAGGCTTCGATTTGTTTCCCGAAGTCCTCGGTGTAGGGCAAATGTCCGTGGATGAAGTGGCGGTGCTCTTGCTCGGTCCAGGTGTTTTTCGCGGGCATCAGGAGCTGGAGCGTCTTGCGATGCGCGCCGAGGTGGTGGTAGGACTCCATGAAATTTTCGACCAACACTTTCCAGTCGAAGTCGCACTGCCATTCCCGCTGATAGACGAGTTCTAGTTCGTCCGGCTTCCACGCGGCGATGGCTGAGCTCATTTCTAACAACCCATCAGCAAGCGGTGGGGCGTCGCCAGTTAGGTTCACGAAGACGAAGCCATTCCAGATCTCGCTGCGGAATGCGTGCAGGCCGATGTCCTCTTTACGAAAGCATTCGGCTTGTTGCATTTCCGGGCAGGCGCGGAGTTGGCCGTCCAGATCGAAGGTCCACGAGTGATACGGGCAGAGGAAAAATCGGGTGCGGCCACAAGATTCTGGTAGGCCATCGCGTTGCTCGGCGGTGGTGAGTTTGCCCTCGGCGTGGCCGGGCGGCAGGATGTCCATCGCCCGATGCGGGCAGACCCGCGAGAGCACGCGGATGACATGATCCTTGCCGCGCACCACGACTAACGGCTCGTCTAGCAGATCGAGCGTGATGAAGTCTCCGGCGAGTGGGATTTGGGAAATGTGTGCCACCGCCAGCCAGCCACCGCCTAGCAGATTATCGCGCTCCCATTGGTGAAATTCCGCGCTGCGGTAAGCTTCACGAGGCAGCGTGGTGGATTGCGACAAGGGCTGATCGCAGGCCGTGCGGATTTTTTCAAAGAGGACATTCATAAAGTTAGAAGGGCGGGGGAATCACCACGTTTTCCCACTCGGAGGCAGGCAGCGGCGGGAGTTCTTCGCTGGCAGCGGCGAGCTTGGTGCAGAGCGCGGCCACCATCCGATCAAAGAGCGCCTTGCCTTGGTGAGCCGTGGCCTGCGAGGGATTTCCCGTCACTCCGTTGAGGCTGGTCTGAGCGACCGGGTAGGAAAACACGCGGCCCACGGTGCGGTCCGGGTCATCGGAATCGGTTAGGCGGTCCATGTGGACGAGCTGCGGATAGAGATGGAGCATCAGCGCGGTCTCGGCGGCGTTCGCGTGGAGGTCTCCGGCGTCATGCGTGTATTCCCGCCAGATCGCGTCATCGAGCTGGAAGACATGGATGAGGCCGATCTGCAATTTCCCGAGGTGGGCAAGCCGGAGTTGATCGACGGCGACGCGGGCCGGCGCGTCATTGCCGAAATGGGCGTTGACTAACAGGAGGCGCTGCCACCCGCTGGCCACTGCCCAAGCGGCGATGTCGCGGAGGGTGGCGATAAAGGTTTCATGCCGCAGGGAAAACGTCCCCGGCCACTTCGGAGTGTGGCCTTGGGAGACGGTGTAGCGCAGGGCGGCGAGGACTGGGACGCCGGTTTTCTCCGAAGCCGCGTGGCAGACGGCTTCGGCTAACAGCGTGTCCATCGCCACGGGAAGGTGAGGGCCGTGTTGCTCAGTCGCGCCGAGCGGCAGGATCAGCAAGCCGCCATGTTTCTCGCGTAGCGCGGCGATTTCTGGCCACGCGAGATTCTCAAGGATGACGGGCATAGCG
Organism: Akkermansiaceae bacterium; assembly: GCA_043729385.1. GTDB lineage: Bacteria > Verrucomicrobiota > Verrucomicrobiia > Verrucomicrobiales > Akkermansiaceae > Luteolibacter. The sequence goes on along the minus strand of JAYTLO010000050.1, from coordinate 8,642 downwards.
ATCCGTTAGTAAACTTGGTTATGGGTTCCTGCATCAATGAGCACGACCGTGATGAAGCCACCTTTCTCGCGATAGATGATCCGCAGATCGTGGGCGGCGGAGAAGGAGCGCAGGGATTTCATGGCTCCCTTGAGCGCGTGGTCTTGGAGACTGGGCGCGGTGCGGTCTGTTTGGAATTGTTCCAAGGCTTTTCCGACCGCTTCGCGCTGACGCAGCGTCAGCTTCGACATTGCTTTGCGGAAGGGCTTCGTGAAGATGACTTCCATGGGAATCAGTTGGATTTGGTGTCAGCTTCGATTTCCTGATTGAGATCGCGTATCAGCTCCGCCATGTCCGTGTAAGGCTTACTGAGGTTCGCCGGATCCTTGGATTCCTCCCACGCGGCGAGGATGCGAGCTTCGGCCGCAGGGCTGAATTCCGGCTCGGCCTTGAGCCGAAAAGGAATGCTACGAGTCTGGGCGACCTTGGTGAAAAACAGGCGCACGGCGATGGTGGCATCGAGGCCGATCTCGGAAAATACGTCTTCGGCAGCTTCCTTGAGGCGACGATCCATCCGGATCTGGAGTTTGGTTGTGGAGTCAGGCATGTCGTAGAACTAGCGGGAATTCGCGGGTTTGCAAAGTTTCTGACTCCAAATTAGAACATCCGGGCGTAGGTGTCGATTTCCCACTGGCTGACGCGCTGGTGGTATTGCCGCCATTCCTCGGATTTGTAAGTGATGAATTCTTGGCGGAGTTCGGTGCCGAGGATCTTCTCGACGAAGGGATCGGCAGCGAAGGCTTTCACCGCTTCGTCGAGCGTGCGGGGCAGCTCTGAGATGCCGCGCTTGGCGAATTCTTCCTCGCTGAGTTCGTAAAGATTGTCCTCATGCGGATCGCCGGGATCGAGTTTCTCACGGATGCCTTCAAGTCCGGCGGCGAGGACCAGAGTGGCTGCTAGATATGGATTGCACGCGGCATCGGCATTGCGACTTTCGCAGCGCCCGCCGGCCATCGGGACTCTAACTGAGTTGGTGCGGTTGTTGCGGCCATAGCTGTTAAAGACCGGTGCCCAGGTGAAATAGGACATCAGGCCACGGCGGACGAGACGCTTGTAACTATTCACCGTGGGTGCAAACGCGGCGCAAAGTGCGGGGCCGTGCTTGAGCACGCCGGCGATGAACTGATAGCCAAGCTCGCTGATGCCGAGGCCGCGTGGGTCGGCGGCGTGATCGCATTTGAAGAGGTTCTCGCCGGTTTCTAGATCATAGAACGACATGTTGAAATGCGCGCCGCTGCCGGTCCTGTTAGCAAATGGCTTGGGCATGAAGGTGGCTAACAGTCCTTCCTCGGCGGCGTAGTGCTTTGCCATCAGCCGGAAGAACACATAGCGGTCGCACATGGTGAGGGCGTCGGCGTATTTGAAGTCGAACTCAAACTGCGAGTTGGCGTCCTCGTGGTCTAACGAGTAGAGATCCCAGCCGAGATCGTTGATGGCGGTGGAAACTTTGTCGATCCAAGTGTAGCGGTCGAGGAAGCGTTTGACGTCGTAACAAGCCTTGACCAGATCGTCGTCGGGATTCGGAATTTGCAGGGTGCCGTCTTCGGCAAGTTTCACCACGTAGAGTTCGCACTCGATGCCGAGATTCATGCCGAAGCCCATCTTCGCGGCGATGGCGAGTTGCTTTTGAAGGGCGACGCGAGTGCTCACTTCGTAGGGTTGGCCCTTGAAAGTATTGTCTGCGGGAAACCAGGCGACTTCCTTGTTCCAGGGTAAAACGCAGCCGCGTGTGAGGTCCGGCAACGAGGCGATTTCATCGTCATTCGGGCGTTGGCCGACGCCGTCTAACGCATAGCCGGTGTAAAGCTCGCTGCCGGCGGCGAAGTCCTCGAAGTGGTCGATGGGCACGAATTTTCCCTTCGGCACGCCATGGATATCGACGAACGCGCCGATGCAATACTTGACGCCTTGTTGCTTGAGATCATCGCGCATGGCGCGGATTTGTTCTGAGTTCATAAGTAAAAGGTTAGACAACGTCCGGGTCGGCCACGGCCATCCGGAGGACGGGCGCCTCCTTGTGCTCTTGGCCGGGTGGGTGGATCAGGTTGTCGATGTGTTTGCGAACGCCGAGGAATGACGGCGCGAAAAGCTGGTCGCTGGTGCGAGGGCGGGGGACCGGGACCTCGACCATCTCGCGAACGCGGCCAGGATTGGCATCAAGGACGAGGATGCGGTCTGATAGAAAAACGGCTTCGTCGAGATCGTGAGTGATGAAGACGATGGTGATATCCACGTTTTTCCAAATCTCCAACAAGTAGGACTGCATCTGGCAGCGGGTCTGTGCGTCGAGCGCGCCGAATGGCTCGTCCATGAACAACACGCGCGGCTGATTCGCGAGGGCGCGGGCGATGGCGACGCGTTGTTTCATGCCGCCGGATAGCTGGTGCGGGTAGGCGTTTTCAAACTTCGAGAGGCCGACGAGTTCGATCCATTCGCGAGCCTCCGAGTCGGCGGTGAAGGCGGAGGTGCCGGCCATGCGCGGGCCGAACATCACGTTCTCCTTGACCGTCCGCCACGGGAAAAGGGTGTAGCCTTGGAACACCATTCCGCGGTCCGAGCCGGGGCCGGAAACCGACTCGCCATAGACGCGGAGCTCGCCGGAAGTGGGCGTTTCCAGTCCTGCTAGAATGCGAACCAGCGTGGACTTACCGCAGCCGGACGGGCCGATGACGCTGAGCAGCTCACGCTTGTGGACGGAGAAGGAAACGTCGTCGAGCGCGGTGATGACGCCGCGCGGAGTCTCGAATTTTTTCGTTAGACCGGAGACTTCCAAGGCGACGGGTCGCTGGCGCAGCCGCTCGAAACGGGCGGTGACTTCGGGCGATTGCTCGCGGTAATCGGGGAGTGCGAGATCGGCGTTCATGGCTGGATTTCGCTCTTGCGGGTGGAAATGGCGGCGAGCGCGGTGACCGGCCATTTCATGATTCTGATGATGGCACGGGAGAGTGGGTCGGTTTTCCCCGTCCACGGGAAGAAGATGCCGTGCAGCCACGATAGGATCTGGTCCATGGCGAATCCGGTGACGCCGATGAGGATGATCACGGGAAACACGCGGTCGAAATTCCGGAAGCGTCCCTGCGTCTCGATGAACTCGGTTAGACCGCTTTTCACCCCGATGAGCTCGGCGATGACGAGCCAGGTCCACGCCCAGCCTAACAAGATGCGGAGGTCGTTGTAGAGATTGGGCAGGATGCCGGGGATGACGACGTGAGTGACCATCTGGCGGGGCGTCGCGCCGAGAGTTTGCGCGGCTTCTAGCAGCGATGGATCGAGCAGCCGAGTGGTCTTGGAAACGACGAGGATCAGCTGGAAAACGGTGCCGATGAAGACGAGCGCGATCTTAGGCGCGTCGCCTGCTAGAAGCACGGCCACTAGCAGCGTGCTGAATGTCGGTGCGGGCATGTAGCGGAAGAAATCCACAAATGGCTCGAAGAGTTTTGAGAAGAAATCGAACACCCCGCAGAGGATACCGATGGGGATTCCGACCAGGCAGGCCCACAGGAATCCCATGAAGATGATGCCTAACGAACGCTTGTAACGCTGGCCCATGGTGAGTTCCCCGGCGGGCACTTTGGCGGTGAAATCGCGCAGGCCCGTCTTGATCACTTCGTCCGGCGCGGGGAGGTAAATCGGGTTCGCCGGCTTGCCTTGTGGGATGAGTTTAAGCAGTGATTCATCGGGCAGCGTCTTGTAGGAAAACTCGGGTGCTGCGGCTGCTAGAAGCGTCCAGTTCTGGCGGACGATGTCGAGGTTCTCGGCGGTTAGAGCCGGCTTGCGGGTGGTTTTCACGCCGGTGGCGATGTCGCGCCAAAGGGTGTAGAGCACGGCGTCGTTCTGGGCCTCCGTGTAGGGCAGCCAGCCGTGTGAGACGGCGAGCGGCGCGAGCTGGCGGAGAAGTTTCTGGTTCTTGCGCTTGGCTCCGGGTCCGGCCGTCCCGGCGCTGCGGGCGGCGAGGACCACGGCGTTATCATTTCTAACTGCGTCTGCAAATTCCGGGAAAAACTTGCGACTCACATGGTCACCCGCCGTGAAAACCGTGGTGACACCCTCGCGCTCAGCGGACAGCTCGATTTTCACGTCCGGGTGCCAGATCCAAGGCACGTAGGAGACGAAACACCACACCGCGAGCGGCAGCAGGAATGAGACGAAAGTCAGTGCCAGCCGTCGCGCATGTGGAAGATCCCGGCGGATCACGAACCAGTTTTTGAGAATGCCGGGGCGGGTCATCTGTGATGCGGTGGGCGTAGGGCGACCGCGCCATCGTTTTGCAAACGAGGCACGATCAAGGGAGATTCCAAGGCGTTAGATCACTTGGCTTTCTTCTCGGCGGCAAGAGCCTTGGTGAACGAGGAATCGAGATACTTGGTGATATCTTGGCTCTTCTCGTAAACTTTGAACTTCAGGTTGAAGTCGTTCACGACCTTGGAAGATCCGTAAACCGTGCCGAGTCCAGCACCGGTTTCCCAACGCTTCAGCGCTTCATCGAGGGTTAGGATGGAAGTCCCTTTGAGAAACGGCTCATATTCCTCGGGTGAAATTTTGACACGCGCTGATAGAATTTTTAGCACGTCATCGAGATTTTCTTCCGCCTGGATGTAAGCGGCGATGCGATACCAGACCTTCACCACCTCGGTCCACTCGGCCTTATTTTTCTCAAGACTCTCGGGTGAAACGTAAAGCAGATCGTAAATGATGCCGGGTGCGTCTGCCGAAGTGAAGACCGGTTTCGAACCGGGTAGAACTTTGAGCGCTTGGCCGGAATTCGGCTGCCACGCGCCGATGGCATCGACCGCTTTCGAGGCCAGCACCTGCGGCGTTTCGTTCGTCGGAGTGTTGACGATGGTGACGTCCTCCGCTTTCAAGCCGGCCTTTTCCAAACCGGTTAGAAGAAGCAAGTGGGAGACGAAACCTTCCTCCAGCCCGACTTTTTTGCCTTTCAGATCCTTCATCGATTCGATGCCTGGCGCGGCGACGATCATGTCGTTGCCGTTAGAAAAGTCGTTGATGATGATGCCCACGGACGGCTTGCCTGTCGCGCCAGTGACGAGCGCGTCGCCATTGGTCATGCACACGCCATCGACTTTTCCGGCGACGTAGGCGTCCATCGACGGCACGTAGTCGAACCAAAGGAACTCCACTTCCACGCCCGCTTCCTTGAACCAGCCCTTTTGCACCCCGATCTCCCACGCGACCCAGCCGGGCCAGTCGGAGTAGGCGATTTTTAAAGGGGCAGCACCGGCAAACCCGCACACGGCGAGAAGTCCAAGCACAGCAAATCCGAAGCGGGGTAACGATTTCATGGCGATAGGGGATTGGGGTTGGTGAACGCTCGGTATGAAGGTTGAGCCGTTTGTTCACACCGATTTAAGCAGAGGCCATACCAACTTCGACGGCCTGAGGCAGGGCGGCTTTTCCAAAATGCTGCGCCACATGGTTTTTACATTTATCCTCGCGCCATGAACCCTCTAGGGTGGGCGCATGAACGAATCGCAGACCCCGCCGAAGAACATTGTTCTCATCGGCTTCATGGGGAGTGGCAAATCGACGGTCGGCCGCGAGCTGCATTACCGGTTAGGCTATCCGCTGGTGGACATGGATCACATCATCGAGCAGCGCGCGGGTAAACCGATCACCGCGATCTTCGCGGAGGACGGTGAGGAGAAATTCCGCGATATGGAAACTTGGCTGTTAGAAGAACTCAGCGACCCCGCCGCGCCGCGCCGGATCATTTCCACCGGCGGAGGCGTGATTGGGCGGGAGGGGAACCGGGCGCTGCTGCGTCACCTCGGCTACGTCGTCTGGCTGCACGCGCCGACAGCGGTGATCCTTGAGCGGACCGCGAAGAACCGCGACCGGCCACTGCTCCATACCGACGATCCAGTGGCGCGAGTCGAGGCGTTGTTAGAGGTCCGCAAGCCGCTCTACGCCCAGTCCGCTCATTTGAAAGTGGAGACCGCCGGACTCGACTGCACCGAGCTGGCGACCGGGATCTTGGAAAGCGCGCGCTACTTTTTCACCGGCCATCTGTGAGCGACATGGTGGAGCAAATCAAAGCGTGGGCGGCGGAGCTGGGTTTCGACGATTGCCGGATCGCGGTCGCCAAAGAGGCGAGTCATGCTGACCTTTTCAAAGACTGGATCGCGGAAGGGAAGCACGGTGAAATGGCGTGGCTCGAGCGCACCCCGGAGCGGCGCTGCGATCCGCGCGAGGTTCTAGCAGGCTGCAAGTCGATCATCTGCCTCGCGCTGAATTACTACCCCGGTCGTAGTCCATTTCCCGCAGGCCATGACGGCGGCTACCGGATCGCGCGCTATGCTTGGAACGACGACTATCACGATCTCATCGAAAAGCGGCTGCGTGAGTTCGACGCGAAATTACAAACCCTCGGCGGCACCCAGCGGTTCTACGTGGATACCGGCCCCGTGCTCGAGCGCGACTTCGCCAGCGACGCCGGACTCGGCTGGAATGGCAAGTCCACCCTGCAAATCCACCGCAAGCTCGGCACTTGGTTTTTCCTCGCGGAACTGCTCACCACGCTCGATCTAACGAACGACGCGCCCTTCGGCGACCACTGTGGGAAATGCACCGCCTGCATCACCGCGTGTCCCACCCAAGCCATCACCGCGCCTCGCCGAGTGGACGCGCGGCGCTGCATTTCCTATCTAACCATCGAGCACAAGGGGCCGATTCCCGAGGAGTTTCGCATCGCGATGGGCGACCGCATTTACGGCTGCGACGATTGCCTCGACGCCTGCCCATGGAACCGCTTCGCCGAAGAGTCCCGGGAAATAACCTTCCACGCGCGAGCCACCGTTTTCGAAAAGCGCCTGCGCGATTTCCTCGATCTCGACGACGACGGCTTCCGCGCGCTGTTCGCCAAGTCCCCGATCAAGCGCATCAAGCGCGCGAGATTTCTACGCAACGTCTGCGTGGCGTTAGGAAACACCGGCACCCTCGAAGACATGCCCGCCTTGAAACGCGCAGCGAGCGATCCCGAGCCACTCATCGCCGAGCACGCAAGCTGGGCGATCCAGCGTATCCACGATAGATCTACAGCTCGACACTCAATGATCTGACTGTGACAAATCATCCTCACTGAAACCGGACCTGCGAGATTTTCTAATTTTTTCCAAACTGACCACCATGAAGTCCTTTATCCTACCCCGCCACCTCGTCTTGGCACTACTCGCCGCCTGCACCCTGTCTCTTTATGGGGGAGTGACTGCCGGGAATCCGCAGCAATTCACCTCTCCAGACCAAGTACCGGAGGGGCTGGCGAAGTCAGACTGGTCCAGCATCCGCGCCGCCTACGACGCTGGGCGTCATGCCTTCCAGGCCGTTGAACGTGGGTGGCAGGCACGCAATCCCGGCCAGCAATGGACTGCCACGTTCGACGGACGGGGCTTTATCGCTCGGCCTAAAAACGCCAACTGGAGCTGGGGCTTGGAGTTGAAGAGTTACGGTTTCGGCGACCAGCAGACGGAAGTGGTCGGCATCCCCGCAGTTAAAGCCGCTGGCATGCGACTGTCCTACCAGTGGAATGACACGATTCAGGAATGGTTTGTGAACGATTCGCGCGGCCTCGAACATGGATACACCGTCAACAGGCGACCTTCGATGGACAGGGGCCGATCCTCTGGGGTAGCCCCGCTTTCGCTTACCTTGTCCACGGTTGGAACGCTACGTCCTAATGTTTCCGCAGATGCCCAGAGCGTGTATTTTCGCGATGACTCTAACGCTACAGTGCTCAACTATTCCGGCCTCAAGGTCTGGGATGCGGATGGCAAAGTCCTCGCCTCACGCTTTGAAGCCGCCGGGAAAACTCACATCCGCCTGCTCGTGGACGAAGTTGGCGCTCGCTATCCGCTGACGATTGATCCCATCGCCCAACAGGCGTATCTGAAGTCCGGCAACAATGGCGGCCCGACCGAGGATGTGTTCGGATACTCGGTGGCGGTTGCCGGCGACACCGTGATCGTCGGGGCACGTGACGAAACCAGCCGCACAACAGGGGTAAACAGCACTCCCAACGAAAGTGCTTCCGATTCTGGAGCAGCTTACATTTTCGTGCGCAGCGGCACGACATGGAGCCAGCAAGCTTACCTCAAGGCCGGGAACTCGGGCGCGGGCGACCATTTCGGCAATACGGTGGCTATTTCGGGTGACACCGTAGTTGTTGGGGCTGGGAATGAGGATAGCAGCACCACGGGCGTAAACAGCACCCCCAACGAGAATAGCGTCGATTCTGGAGCGGTTTACGTCTTCGTGCGGAGCGGCACGGTGTGGAGCCAGCAAGCCTATCTCAAAGCCGACAACACTGGCGCGAATGACTATTTCGGATTCTTCTCAGTGGCGATTTCGGGCGACACAGTGGTGGTCGGGGCTGCTTTTGAGGACAGCAGCACGATGGGGGCAAACAGCACTCCCAATGAGAACGCCGTCGATTCTGGTGCCGCCTACGTCTTCGTGCGCAACGGCGCGACCTGGAGTCAGCAAGCCTATCTCAAGGCTAGCAGCCTGTCGGATTTGAAGTATTCTTGGAGACGATGTCAATTGGTGGACGCTTGGTCGCTTGCGGATACCGCCTGTCGTGGTCTGCTCTC
>JAYTLO010000049.1:0-2409 GCA_043729385.1 Akkermansiaceae bacterium | reverse complement strand
ACCTCACCCTCTCCTAACAACCAGCAAACCAAACCCGAAAAACCACCTCTCAGCAAAAGTCAGAAGTCACTTTTACAGAAAAAAATTTGCGCGGCCAATTGATAGCGCGGGTTTTGTTGGGTTTCATGGAATTTTGATTCCGGGTTTGTTGTTGGATCTTGCGGTGAGCCATTTCTCCGTGACGCAGCTTCAATTTGGCGGATGAGCATAGATTTGTCACCTATTCCAACTTGCACGTTTTGTGCAAGATCTTACACCTTCCGAACATTTCGAGGACCGGCGCGTGATGAGTGTTGATCTGGCCGGCGGGGCGAAACTCCTTATCGGCACGATGGTAAAAAAAGCGGCCCCTCGGGAAACCCGGGGAGCCGCATCCATATAATACGTTAAAATGTCCGGGCTCAGAGAGCCATGTCCTTGAGCTTTTTCAGTGGCCGTACTTTGACGACCGTGGTGGCAGGCTTGGCCTTGAACATTACTTCTTCCTTGGTGAAAGGGTTGATGCCCTTGTGCGCTTTGACTGCGGGTTTGCGCACGGTGCTGATCTTCATGAGGCCCGGCAGGACGAATTCCCCAACTGCGTTCTTTTTGATGTGGGCTTCGATGATTTCGGTCAGGCCGTCGATGACAGCAGCCACTTGCTTGCGACTGAGTTCCGCGCTTTCGGCGATTTGATCGAGGATTTGTGTCTTGTTAAGTTTGTCTTTAATGGGTGTTGATTTCTTGGCCATGCAGGGAAGTCACTTATGGGCTTAAGAATGTCAAGGCTGTGAAATCTTTTGTCTTGCCGGGGGGAAGACGGCCTAACAAACAGCACGGGAAAAAACCGCGCAACCATCAGCGGTAAGGTTGGTTTTGTAACAACTCTTATCAAATCATGAAAAACCCTTGGATTCTCCGTGTTGCTGCGTTGGTGGTCGGTGCCGCCGGCGGATACCTTTCTGGAAAAGGTTCGAACTCAGGCGGACAAGCACAGGCCATGGAGGATGCTGGCCAGCGGACTCGTTCGTCGAGCCGCCAAGAAACCACTTCCGCCGAGCCGACGAAAGAAATCCGCGCCGGGAGTGCCGATCAAATCGCGAAGATGCCGGGCAACTCGACTCGCATCCAAGCGCTGCTAGATTTTTACGCGGGCCTCAGTGCCGAGCAGCTCGCCGAGGAGGCGACCAAGCTCGACAATCTGCCGATGAACGAGCGGATCATGGCCTCGATTCTCCTTTTTGGCCGGTGGTCGGAAGTCGATGCTACGGCGGCGATGTCATTTTCTAACACCATGGGGATGGCCGGTGGCTTCGTGCGTCCGACGATTCTCCAAAGCTGGGCCAGCGTGGATCCGGCAAATGCGGCGAAATACTATCAGGAAAATCCGCGCGAGTTCGGGATGATGGGCATGATGGGAGGTCGTGGCCCCGGCGGAGGCCAAAATGGAGCCTCGATCATCGCCAGCGAGTGGGCACGCCAAGATTCCGTCGCCGCCTTGGCGTGGGCGGCTTCTCTCACCACCGACAAAGGCTCGGCCATGAGTTCCGTCATCAGCGAGGTGGCGAAGAGCGACCCACGCAAAGCTGCGGAAATGATCGGCCAGATGGATGAAGGTGATCGTGCGGGTGCCTATCGCTCGGTGGCCGCCCAGTATGGCGCGCTCGATTTCGTCGATGCCCAATCCTGGATCCGCTCGCTGCCAGCGGATGATCAGGCCGAGGCATTGGCTTCCGCCATCGGTGGACTTTCTAACTCCGATCCGACCGCCGCTGCCAAACAAGTCAACTTGATGGAAGCGGGCGAGGCCAAGGACGACCTGATCCCGGACGTGGTGCAGGATCTCGCCCGCAGGGATCCAGCGGCTGCCGCAGAATTTCTCAAGCAGCAGGCAAGCGAAGAGGCCCAGAGCGACGGGATGCGCGAGTTGATGCCCACCTGGGCAAGCCAGAATCCGGTGGCCGCACTTGCCTACGCTTACTCATTTCCTAAAGGTCAGGTGCGTGACAGCGCCCTGCAAGACTACGTCATGAGCGACACCACCACGGCACCTGCCGAGTTGGTGAAAATCGCGGCTAACATCGAAGACCAAGGGGATCGTGAGCGCACCACGACGAGGACGATTATGAGATGGATGCGCGAAGATGCGCCGGCCGCGAAAGCCTATGCCGAGGCTTCGACTGATCTCTCGGATGAAGCGAAACAGCGCATCGCCGAAGGCCGCGGTGGCTGGGGCGGCGGACGCCGGCGGGGCCAAGGCGGCAACTGAGCACGGTCTAGCAGATTTTTCACGAGCCGTGGATTCACTGGAATTCACGGCTTTTCCATTTCCAAGGCTAGCAGCCTGTCGGATTTGAAGTATTCTTGGAGACGATGTCAATTGGTGGACGCTTGGTCGCTTGCGGATACCGCCTGTCGTGGTCTGCTCTC
>JAYTLO010000048.1:0-1965 GCA_043729385.1 Akkermansiaceae bacterium | reverse complement strand
CCCACTTTCGGCGGGTGCGCTGGGGGTTGGAGGTGGTTTATCGGGTAGGAGGACGGGGACTTAGAGCGCTGAAACAAGGTGGCCTGTCCCCTTAGTGCCGCTCCCTTAGTGCCGCTCCTTAGTGCCGCTGGATCGGCGGCGAGTACAGCGAAAGCGCGACCATGGTCAGCGCCAGCTTAGTGCCCGGCAGCACCGACCAGTACGAACTCAGCCTCACCCGGCCCGCCGATCCCACGGGACTGGCGGTGTGGGCACGGTTGAGCTTCGCGGATGGATCGGTGTTGGAAGCCGGGCGCGAGACCTTTCCGTTGCAGTGAGATCTGCCGCGTGTTTCACGCCTCGTCGCGCAATGCGATCAGCGGCGAGACTTGGAGATGAGTCCCGAGCTCGCTCAACTTAGAGACCATGATTACTCCCTACCGTCAGGTGTATCCGTCCGGTGAGCCCGGTTTGACCATCCAGTGATCTCTCAGCACGGTCGTCGCCCGGAGACACCATGCCGCGCCGGAGCCGTTTCATCGAGATCGTCATCCCCGCCCGACCGCCAGCCGATCGGAGTCGACCGCGCACGGTCGAGGAAACGGCTTGAGAGCGGTACATTCGCGCTGCCGAAGCGTACTCCGCAAAGTGCGTCGGGATAAACCGCGCGGAATAGAGGATGAAAGAGCCTTTCAGGGAAAGGAGTAGCAATCCACCATGGCCCCGAGTCATGAACTGCCGTTCGTCTCGCGTAGCACGCGGTTTTGTACCAGCAGGAAGTGTAGGCGGCGATCTTGAGCGCGGTTGAGCCACGCAGGGCAGGCGAGTATGAGGATGGCGAGGTCATTGGTCATGGAGTGACGAAGGGCTGCCATCGGACGGCGTCGCACAGGTCACTGGAAAATTTGTGATATACGGGTGTGGGGCACATTGCCGCCCAGGTCCCGCACTCCGTTCAATGAATTGTTATAATCTCAACATCCGGAACACAGAAAGCTGACGCGATAGATTGCTAGACGTGCAAGCGTCGTATCGTGACCGTTGAGGGAATGATTCATTCGAATTAGGAAATCCCTGCAAACGATATGTGATGTCTGAAGACCAGCAAAAAACCTACCTTTCTGGTGGTGAGCTGAAGATTCTGGTGCCGGGAACATTCCAAGCCGTAGCTGATTGCTGACGATATTTAGACGGGTGATCGGCAATGCATTCCGCCCAATTCATTGCAAAATGCAGGTGATGTGATCCGGGCCCGATGAATATAATAAGCGCCGGAGTTTACCATGACCTCTCATGCCCAATCTATGAAGACCTTTCAAGACATCCGCGGTTTACTGGCACCGCTCAAGTGCCACAAGAAAAATGGTCATACCTTCGCATTTCTCGCTCGCGTTTGGGCATGTAAAGAAAGCTATGCCAGAAACCTTCAACTAAGCGCAAGAAGGGTCTCAGAGAAAAGATTCCAACTCGTCCGCACGGAGGTTGAGCGCATTCTGAAAGAGGAAATTCAACCAGCGTCGTCACAGTGATCACCTAGTCCTAACGACAACGCCGATACTCCCGATCCAAGCTCGGGCTTAATTGGGGCTGGTCACGAGACGGACGGGCACGGCGTGTACAATATAAGGGATGGGCCGTGGCCGCTTGAGGAGTTGACGTTTGGACGGCGAGCGCCGCAGATGGCAGGCGCGCCAGCAGCCGTTGGATGCGATCGATGGCCGAACGTCCTGGCGGCTGCACTGCTTCGCCCGTCCACGGCCACGGTGCGACCGCTCGGCGCGACTGGCTAAACAGCTGCGACTGATGGACCAGGTACACTCGTCGTGAGCGATGGATCGGTCGGCAACACCACCGCCTGCGGCGGGAATGTAATCGCGCAATGGCCATTCGCCGACGGCTTCTGCTGCGGTGCGAATCGTCGCGCGGTCGTTGGGCTCGACCCACGTCCAGTCAGTTCGCAGCGGCGCCGCTGCCAGGCGTTGGGCG
>JAYTLO010000047.1:0-7645 GCA_043729385.1 Akkermansiaceae bacterium | reverse complement strand
TTGTTGCCGGACATTTCTAGCAGCGGAGGCGATCAGGCCGGGAACGATGCTCGGGCGCATGACAGCGTGGTCCTCGCTGAGCGGGAGTTTCACGCGGATGACGTCGCCGTCTTGCAACGGGCGCAGCGGGAGGACGTCGGAAACTTGGGCGTCGGAAATGAGTTTGATGGTCTGGCATTCGTGGAGGCCGAGGGCTGCTAGACGGCAGCGGAGGACCATATCGGCATCGTAGGCGGCATCGACCGGGCTGGCGGGGACGAAGGTGCCGAGGAAACGCGAGGGCACGTTGGCAAGGCCGTGGACGCGGGCGATTTCCTCGACGAGGTCGATGTGGCGCTGGAGATCGGCGCGGAACGAGGGGACGTCCCAGGTGCCGTCGGCAAGTTTGGTTAGGCCGAGGCGGGTGAGGATTTCTTCGGCGTCTGCTAGAGGAATGGAGCCGCCCATGAGCTGGTCGAGCTTCTGGGCGTCGAGTGTGACGGATTTTACGACAACGGGAGCTTCTCCGGCAAGCTGGGTCGTTTCTTCCGCAGTGCCACCGGCGATTTCGAGAATGAGTTTCACCGCGAAGGAGGAGGCGGTGACGACGCCTGCCGGATCGACGCCGCGCTCGAAACGGTAGGAGGAGTCCGATGTTAGAGCCGTGCGGCGCGAGGTGCGACGGATGCCTTGGGGGGTGAAATACGCGGACTCTAGTAGGATGTCGGTGGTGGTTTCACTCACGCCGCTGGTGAGGCCGCCCATGATTCCTGCTAGAGCGAGAGCGGCGCCGGATTCGTCGGAAATGAGGAGGTCGTCGGGGGTGAGAATGTGGGTGGATTCATCGAGCGCGAGGAAGGTTTCGCCGTCGGCGGCGTGGCGGACGATGATGCTGCCGGTGAGTTTCGCGGCATCGAAGGCGTGAAGCGGTTGGCCGAGTTCGTGGAGGACGAAGTTGGTGACATCGACGATGTTGTTGATGGGGCGCAGGCCGATGGATTCAAGGCGTTGTTTGAGCCAGGGTGGCGAGTCTTTGATGGTGACGCCGGAGATTTTAACTGCGGTGTAGAGGGGGCAGGCGGAGGGGGCGGCGATGGTGATGGATGAAGAGGAAGATGTGGGCGAGACGCCCACGCTCCTTGAGAGAAGCGGCGTTTTGAGCAAGGTTGCGAGCTCGCGGGCCATGCCGCGGTGGCTGAGGAGGTCGGGGCGGTTGGGCGTGACTTCTAACTCTAGCAGGGTGTCGGAATCGAAGAGTTGTTTGACGGGTTTTCCGATTTCGGAATCGGGTGGGAGAATGAGCAGACCGTCTTCTCCGGCGGGTAGGCCGATCTCGGCGGCGGCGCAGAGCATGCCTTTGGATTCCACCTTGCGCATGATGGTCTCGCCGATGGTGAAGCCGCCGGGCAGCTCGGCACCGGGGAGGGCGCAAGGGACTTTGTCGCCGACTTTGTAGTTCTGCGCACCGCAGACGATTTGGCGCAAACCTGCTTCGCCGCAATCGACTTGAGTGACTTTGAGGCGGTCTGCATTCGGGTGCTGGACGGCTTCCATGATCTGGGCGACGACGATTTTTTCCGAAGCGATACCTTTGGAAATGATGCCTTCGACTTCGACGCCGGCGAAGGTGAAGAGGTCGTCGATTTCCTTGATGGATTTGCCGGATAGATCGAGGTGGGTGGCGAGCCAGTTGAGCGAGATGTTCATGGAAAGAGGAAGAGTTTTTTAACCGCAGATGGAAGAGGGGAGTGAAGAGGAAGGCACCGCGAATCTGGCGAATCTAGCGAATAAGAATTTCTGAATCTTATCTGCGTCCATCTGCGTTCATCTGCGGTTCAATTCAATTTTTCAGGCGAATTGTTTGAGAAAACGGGCGTCGTTTTCGATGAGCAGGCGGATGTCTTTGATGCCCCAGCGGATCATGGCGAGGCGGTCGAGGCCCATGCCGAAGGCGAAGCCGGTGACTTTTTCGGGGTCGAAGGCGTTGTCCTTGCGGGACTTGTTAATGGCTTCGAAGACGGCGGGATCGACCATGCCGCAGCCGGCGATTTCGATCCACTTCGGTGCTTGGCCTTTGACGGTTAGTTTTACGTCGATTTCGAAGCTCGGCTCGGTGAAGGGGAAGAAGTGCGGGCGAAATCTAACTTCCGTACTCGGGCCGAAGAGTTCGTGGAGGAAATATTCGAGGGTGCCTTTGAGGTCCGGGAGGGAAACGTCGGTGCCGACGTAGAGTCCTTCGAGCTGGTTGAAAACGGATAGATGAGTGGCGTCGATTTCATCGCGGCGGTAGGCAGAGCCGGGGGCGATGATGCGGATTGGCGGGGATTGCGTTTCCATGGTGCGGACTTGCACGCTGGAAGTGTGGGTGCGGAGGAGTTTGCCGGAGTCGAAATAGAAGGTGTCCTTCTCGTTTCTAGCAGGGTGGTCGGCGGGAGTGTTGAGGGCGTCGAAGCAATGGAACTCGTCCTCGATTTCCGGTCCGTCGGCGAGTGCGAAACCCATGCGGCGGAGAATCTGGATCGCCTGATCGCGGATCAGCGTGAGCGGATGCAGCGAGCCGACGGAAACGTGGCGGGCGGGCAAAGTGACGTCGATCCCCGCGAGCGCGGCGCGGTCGGCGATTTCGCGGAGGGCGCTTTGTTTCTCCTCCAGCGCGGCATTTATGGCAGTACGGGCGGCGTTAAGAAGCTGGCCGACGGCGGCTTTGTCCTCCTTCTGGACGTCTTTGATGCCCGCAGCGACGAGGGTGAGTGTGCCTTTTTTGCCGAGCACGGCCACGCGTGCGTCGTCGAGCGAGCGCTCGTCACCGGCGGCGAAAATTTGCGCAAGCGCGTCAGTTTGGATGGCTTCGATTTGCTCCTTCATGGGAAAGGCGCGGGAAATAGACCGAAACCCGTGATCGGTCAAAGCCAAGCTTTGTCGGTCCCATAAGTGAGGCTAGAACTTCAGCAAGAAATCCAATTGACTGGCCGTATCACACGATCTTTCTAGTCTCACTCCGCCATTCACCTCCTATGAAACGTCTATTTCTCTGCGCCATTGCTCTCGCCGGCTCGCTTCATGCCGCTCCCTTGCTTGAAAACCCAAAGTCCGGTGAGCGCATCGTTTTCATCGGCAACGGCCTCGGCGAGCGGATGCTGGACCACGCCTATTTGGAGGCCGATCTCCACCTGCGTTTCTCGGAAAATGACCTCGTCATCCGCAATCTTTGCCGCCCCGGCGACACGGCTGGCTTCCGTCCGCATCCGTCTCGGGAATCGCAGTGGGCCTTTCCCGGTGCAGAAAAATTCCGTCCGCAGAACAGCCCCCACACTGGGCAGGGCCATTATGCCACGCCCGACGAGTGGCTAACCCAGCTCCAAGCCGACACGATTCTCGGATTCTTCGGCTACAACGAATCCTTCGACGGCCCCGCTGGTTTGGAGAATTTCAAGGGCGAGTTGGACGCCTTCATCACCCACACCCTCGCCCAGAAATACAACGGCAGCGCCGCGCCCCAGCTGGTCCTCGTGTCGCCCATCGCGTTTGAAGATCTCTCCACCAACCGCGATCTGCCGGACGGCAAGACGGCCAACGCCAACCTCGCGATCTATTCTAAAGCCATGGCCGAAATCGCCGCCGCCCGGAAAGTCGGCTTCATCGACCTCTTCGAGCCGACTTCTAAAATCTACAAAACCGAGAAAGAACCCTTCACCCGCAATGGGTTTCTGCCCACGGACGCTGGCTATCGGCAGCTTGCGCTTGCCATTTCGGACAGTCTTTACGGCAAGACCTCCCGCCCCGCCGAGGGCAAGCCGGTGGCGGTCCTCGCTGCGGTGAAGGACAAGAATTGGTTTTGGTTCAATGACTACCGGATGCTCAACGGCGTCCACGTCGATGGTCGCCGCTACAAGCCTTTCGGTCCTGATAACTACCCGGCGGAAATCGAAAAAATGCGCGCTCTCACCGTGAACCGCGACAAGACGATCTGGAGCGTCGTCAACGGCCGAACCTACGACCTCAAAACCGCCGACGGCTCCACGCCCGCCCTGCCCGAAGTGAAAACCAACTACACTCCGAGCAATAAAAATGGCGAACCCGAGTACAAATCCGGCGATGAAGCGCTGAAATTCATGACCGTCCCAGAAGGCTACAAGGTCGAGCTTTTCGCCTCCGAAAAGGAGTTCAAGAACCTCGCTAACCCGATGCAAATCTCCTTCGACAATCGCGGCCGCCTGTGGGTCGCCACCATGCCGAGCTACCCGCACTACCGCCCCGGCGACTCGCTGCCGGACGATAAACTGCTCATTTACGAGGATACGAATGGCGACGGAAAGGCAGACAAGGAAATCGTTTTCGCCGACAAACTCCACCTGCCCATCGGCTTCGAGTTTGCCCCGGAAGGCGTTTATGTTTCCCAAGAGCCGCACCTCATGCTCCTGCGCGACACCGATGGCGACGACCGCGCCGACTCACGTGAAATCGTTCTAACTGGCTTCGACAGTCACGACACCCATCACGCGATCCACGCCTTTTGCGCCGATCCTTCCGGCGCGTTCATGATGGGTGAGGGCGTTTTCCTCCACTCGAATGTGGAAACTCCGTACGGCCCGGTGCGCGGCATGGATGGCGGATTTTACCGCTACAGCCCGCAGCGCGGCCAGCTTGAGCGCACCGCCCAGCTCAATATCCCGAATCCTTGGGGCGTCGCCTTCGACCAGTGGGGGCAAGATTTTTTCCTCCACACCTCTGGCCCCACCATGAACTGGATGTTGCCTTCCTCGCCCAAGCCCACCTACGGCTCCAAGTCCCCAGCCACCGCCGATCTCATCCCGGAAGGCCAGAAAGTCCGCCCCACCACCGGCCTTGAATTCGTCTCCTCCCGCCATTTTCCGGATGAGGTGCAGGGGGATTTTCTGCTCGGCAACACCATCGGATTCCGTGGCATCAAGCAGCATTCCATGGTCGATGAAGGCACCGGCTACAAGACCGGCTTCCGCCACGAGTTGCTCAGCTCGAGCGATGGAAATTTCCGCCCCTCCGACCTCGAATTCGCCCCGGATGGCTCGCTCTACCTGCTAGATTGGCAGAACGTTCTCATCGGCCACATGCAGCACAATGCCCGCGATCCACTGCGCGATCGCGTCCACGGCCGCATCTATCGCATCACCTATCCATCCCGTCCGTTAGTGAAACCTGCGGAAATCGCCGGTGCCTCGATGGCGACATTATTAGAGAACCTCAAGCTCCCAGAATACCGCAGCCGCTACCGCACCCGCCGAGAAATCCGCTCGCACCCTGCGGACAAAGTGCTGCCCGCACTTCAAGCCTGGATCGCCAAACTCGATCCCAAAGACCCGCGCCACGAACACCACCTGCTAGAAGCGCTCTGGACCACTTGGGGACTCAACAAAGTGGACGAAGCGCTCCTCGCTAAACTCCTGCAATCTCAAGATTACCACGTCCGCGCCGCCGCCGTGCGGGTGCTCCGTTACAACACCCACAAAATTTCCGGTCACGCAGAAATGCTCGCGAAAGCCGCCGCAGATCCGCATGGCCGCGTCCGCTTGGAGGCCATCATCGCCGGGTCTTGGCTCGACAACGCCGCCGGCAAGAGAGTCGTCAGCATCGCTTCCGGCCAGCCAATGGACGACTGGCTCAAGGGAGCTGCGAAAACCGCCACCGACCGCCTCGGTGGCATCGTCGAGACCGCAGTGGACGAGCATCCCATCGGCACGGTCCCTGCCGATCTAACTGCGGTGGAGAAAAAGCTCTTCGTCACCGGTCATGAGGTTTATTTCCGCGACGCCCACTGCTCCACCTGCCACCAGCCCGATGGCAAAGGCATCGATCCTGCCTTCCCGCCGCTCGCCGCAAGTGGCTGGGTCACTGGCGATCCCGAGCGCGCCATCAAACTCACGCTCCACGGCATGATGGGTCCCTTGGAACTCAACGGGAAAAAATACGACGGCCTCGTCCCCATGACCCCATTCGGTGGCCTGCTAGATGACAAGGAAATCGCCGCCGTCCTCACCTACGTCCGTAACAGTTTCGGGAACAAAGCCGCAGCCGTCCAGCCCGAGCAAGTCGCCCGCGTCCGCGAGGCGACCAAGGATCGCAAGGGCTTCTATCAGACCTCGGAGTTGCTGCAGGAGCATCCGGTAAACTAACCGGGAGTGCGGAATCCATTCCAATGCCATTAAGGATTCGTTAGGCCAAGGACGGCAGATATTGCAAATTGCTCTGGCACTTTCCCAACAGATGTTTTGATTGGGCGGATGCAGTCCGCACCCTTCCCCAGCTCGCCCGCCGGGCGAATTCGGGCCGAATCTCGTCATCAGTAGATTTCAGTCTCTGGAAAGCGGCAATCAGTCTTCGCACATCAACGCTCGCCCTCAGAACATCGGCGTTCCATTTCCAGACACCGGCGTTCCATCCCCGTTCATCCACTCCGGCTCTCCCGACACTAGCCCCCGGTCTGCGGAGACCGAAATCCGGTCTACATCCATAGGAATCTTATTTCCGGAGATCGATCCCCTATCTCGAAAGTTCAAAATCCGATCTCCAGAGACCCGATTTGAATCAAAGTAGACCGAAATTTGGTCAAATTTGATCGAATTTCGGTCATTGGCGCACAAGGCTGCACTTTTCGGAATTTTTGGCACGAAAAACCTCGCGAATCTATGCCCTCGCCCCCGTCACGGCTTCGGTTCCACCGGGGTGACTGCACGTGCGGATTTTTCAAAATACTGCCCCAGCGTGTCCACCCACACCTTGATCCCCGGCTTGTCCGGCAACGCGTCCACCGCATGGCCGTACACCCGCAAAGCCCAATCCCCGCCATCCGCCTCGCAAAGCATCCGCGTGTCGCGGATTTCCTTCAGGAACTGCTCCACCGCCCCTTCGAGCGCCAGCAGGTTCCGGCCCGAGCGCACGTCCTTTCGCTGCTCGTCGAGCTTAAAAGTGCCCGGCAAAATGTCGCCATTCGCCTCCGCGCACGCCAGCCCGTCGTCCGGCAGTCCCCGCCGCTGCAGGCCGATCTTGAACAAACGCTTCGCCTCCTCCGGCGGCAGTGCCACCAGGTGAGCGGCCAGTATCGCGCGGACTTCCCCGAGCTTCGTCTTCACTTGCGCCACCGTCGCGTCTGTCACATCAATTGAGATTCTTTGAGCCATTTGTTTGTTTCGTTAGTCGTTAGTTTTTGTTGGGTAGGAACCGTTTTGTTCCCTATTGTCGCAATCCTGATCCAGTTGTTATGGTTGGAAAGGAAAATTGTCCCATGGCTAACAGAAATCCGCGCCCCGCATATTGTCCCTTGCCAACCCTCACGAATTGCCCCTACCTCGCAACGTCCACTCCGGTGGACGAGGATTTCGTAGTCCAACCACAGAGCGGTTAGCAATGACCGTCGACATTGCTGCCAAACCGACCAAACGGCCGGGGAGGCAGCGGCGCATGTCCAGGCTGTCTCTCCGGGGATGTCTAAAGGCCGTTGCGGTCGTCTTTGTGCGGCTCTACGAACTCCCCGTCCACCAGGAAGGACTTCCTTCACCAGACCTTCCTCATGAAACCGATCACTCTCCTGCTCTTCCCCATCATCGGCTGTGTCACCTCGGCGTTTGCCGGAAACGAGCAACCTGTCACCACCGATCAGCCCACCACCGCCCGCACTGGCATCCTTCAATCT
>JAYTLO010000046.1:0-5205 GCA_043729385.1 Akkermansiaceae bacterium | reverse complement strand
GTAGAGACTCCCAAACCGTCATGATTGAAATGATCATGACCGTGATCAAAAATGGCTCTCATCGCTTCGAGTGGACTTGTTCACGCTACACTGGCGAGTCTTTCCCCGCTGACATCGTCATCACTTGTCTGGGCGCGGGCGAGCGACCGATGCTGCTGACGGTCACGCGCGACTTGATCGAGCGGAAGGCAGCGGAGGATTCCCTACGCACCGAGCGGGCGAGGCTAAAGGCGACGCTGGATGCCGCCATCGACTGCGTCGTCACCATCACCGCTGCTGGAGACGTGATCGACTGGAATCCGGCGGCTGAGCAAATTTTTGGCTGGTCACGCGCAGAAGTCGTGGGGTGCGAGATGGCTGAACTCATCGTGCCGCCCGAGCTGCGTGAGCGTCATCGGCAGGGTCTCGCGCGGGCGATGTCCGCAAACGTAAGCATGACTGACGGTGGAGGTATTGTCGGCAGGCGCGTGGAATTGCCCGCGCTGCATCGTGACGGACACACCTTTCCCGTCGAGCTGTCCATCAACCGCGTCGAGACGGGTGGCGAGCCCATTTTCACCGGTTTCATCCGCGACATCACCAAGCGTAAACAGGCTGAGGCGGAAATCCTCGCGCTCAATGCGGATCTCGAACGGCGTGTGGAGGAAGCCACGGCGGGGCTGCGCCAAAAGGCTGAGCAAGTGAATGAGGCAAACCTAGCGCTCACCCGCTTCAAGTCCGTGGCGGACATCACCTCGGACTTTGTCTGCATCACCAACCTCCAAGCTGAGATGCTCTACATGAACCCAGCGGGCCGCACACTGCTCGGACATGCGCTGGATGCGGATCTGGCGGGCATGAGTTACACCACCTTTGCGACGGATGACTTCATTCGCCGGGCTAATGAATATGGCATCAAGCGCGCCATGGACACCGGTGCTTGGCAGGAGGATGTGATGTTCAAGCGCTGCGACGGCACCGAGTTCCCCGTGTCCTTGGTGGGCATCGTCATCAAGGCCGAGGACGGCACGCCGCTGTACTTCAGCGGTGTCTGCCGCGACATTTCCGAACGGGTGGCGCTGGAGGAACAGTTGCGCAGCTCGCTGGATGCGGAGCGCGATCTCAATGAACTGAAGACCAACTTCGTGAACATGATCTCGCACGAGTTCCGCACGCCACTGGGCATCATCATGTCCAGCACCGAGATCCTGACGAAATACTTCGACCGCCTGCCGCCGGAGCTGCGCAACGAGCATCTTAATAACGTGGTCGTGGCCACGCGGCGGATGGGTGTAATGATGGAGGAAGTCCTGCTGCTCGCCCGCGTGGATGCCGGTAGCGAATTTTGCAAACCGGAGCCGCTGGAGCTGGCATCGTTCTGCCGACAGCTCGCCACCGATGTTGATTTAGCAAACTCACGAAAGTCGCCCATCGTCGTCAGCAGCTCCATCGTCGATGAGCAAGCCTGCGCGGATCCCACGCTGCTGCGGCACATTTTCACCAACCTCATGAACAATGCGGTGAAGTTCTCGCCAGATGGAAGCCCTGTGAAACTGGACGTGCAGCGCCACGGCGATGATGCGGTTTTTGTCGTGAGTGATCAGGGAATGGGAATCCCGCCGAAGGACATGGCGGCGCTTTTCACCGCGTTCCACCGTGGCAGCAACACGAGCGAAACTTCCGGCACAGGACTCGGCCTAGTCATCGTCAAACGCTGTGTCACTCTCCACAGCGGCTGCATCGAGGTGAGCAGTGAGTTACGCAAAGGCACGACGTTCACGGTGGGTTTGCCCTTGTTTGCGAGATAGGGTGAGATGCAGGGAATCAATGACCACGGCGTGCTCCGGAAAATCCGCGCCACCCTGCAAGGACTCAGTTAGACGCTTTGCCGCGCAGCAGTGGCTGCACATCCACAGCACCCCGGATCATGCTGTCGCAAATGAATCCGAGCGCCGTGCCCCACGCGGCTTCTGAAGCCGGGGTGAATTCAAATCCCAAGGTTTCCCGCAAGGTCTGTAACATCGCCTGCTTCACCGTCACGTAGTGTTCGTCGCGGGTTCCGTAGCTCACGTGGCGGCGGCCCATCGCCTCCAGCATCGGCACCAGTTCCGCAGGGTTTTCCAACGTAGCGATTGTGAACTCCAGCGCCTCCATCAGCTTGCGGCCCTGCAGCTCGATGCTCGTGTGGAACAAGCCGCGCAACGACGGATCGAGCGTGAACAAATGTTGGTAAAAAACCAACGCCGCGATCACCGACTGCCGGCCCATTACCGCGAAATTCCGCCGCAACATCGCGATTTGGCCGTAGCTGAGGTCCGGCGACGGGATGCGCGCGGCAGCAGAGGAAGCTTGATGATGTGAAGGTGACTCCATGAATTCCCAGAGTGTATCACCCTCCACCCGAAATCCATATGCGACTTTAGTCTCCCATGGGATGCAATGGGGGTGCTCAGCGTTCGCTTTACAGCTCGGGTCGCTGCTTCGCCATGGCCTCTGCCTTGCGGTAGTTTGCGCGGAACTGCTCGCCGAGTTCGGTGGCGCGGGCGGCGGCTTTGAGGGCGTCCGGGCCGTCGAGGATGGGGTCACCGTGACCGGCTTTGGCGTAGTTCATAATTGAGACGTCGGAGAAAACGGCCAAGGCGTCGGCGGGCATTCCGGCGTCGCGGAGGGCGAGCCAGGCAGACTTCATTTCCTCGTGCGAATCGATGCACATGATTTTCACAAGCTGCCGCAGAGTGTTGAACGACGCTCCTGTGAGTTCCCGCTGATAGACGAAGTTGCCAGGGTCGGCGTAGGGATCGGCGTTTGGCATGGTCGAGTTCGCGAGATTTTCTGGGGTGTAAACGTCGCGGCGAATCGGGGTGCGATGGAGGGCGCGTGCTTTCGGCCCGTTAGGCGTGCCGGGTTTGCCGAGCCACAGGATTTGCGCGGCGGGGCTGAGGCAGAATTCCACGAAATTTTGCGCCACCTCGGGATGCGGTGCTCCCTTGAGCACGGCGATGGGGTCGCCGCTCAACGTCGTGCCGCCGACCGGAGCGATCCATACCACTCGTGGCTCGCCGGATTTCGTGACGAGATCTACGGCGTAGGAACGCCCGTAAAAGTCGATGCACATGCCGGCGGCGGCGTTGCCCTGGCCGACGTCTTGCGGCACCTTCGACGCGCTGTCAGTGAAGTAGCGGGCATTCGCCGACATCCGCTGGATCAATTGCAGACCCGCCGTCCACCCGGCGGCGATGGCGACCTCGCGATTCGCGCCCGGCACTGCGAGTGCCCGTTGGATTTCACCTTGGACCAGCACCTCGAAATTGCGCGCGACTGAGCCGCTTTTTGTGGGATCGGCAAGAGCCAGCGTCCCGAAATAGTTGGGGTTTCCGAGATCGTTCCATTCAGTCGGGGAGGGGACTTGCAGGCGTTCGAGGACCGCTGGATTGTAGCAAATTCCGAACTGCGAGACGCACACGCCGACCCACACATGATCGGGCGGGTAGTAGCGCTCGCCGTTGAAGGTCTCGGCAATTGGGCCGTCTTTGGCGAACCACTGCGGCTGCGTCTCAAACACCCGGAGCGGCACGAGTCGGCCCTTTTTGGCCTGCCCGGTGAAGTCCGGTTCGCCGCCTCCGAAGAATACGTCCACACCGATGCCGTCGCGCTTCGTTTCCGTCGCTGCCTTGAAGCCGGCGTCGAGCACCATGCGGATTTCCGAAGTCCCGCCCGGCGTCCGCCAGTCGAGGTAGATCGAGCGGCCGGTGGTTTTTCTCCAATGGCTGGCGAACGCCTCACCGAATTCCTGGCGGATCGATTCGTTGTGCGGACTCAGGATGATCAGGCTGTCATCGGCGTTGCGGGAACTGGTCGTGGCCGATTGGCGGCGCATCGCCATCGGCAGCGCCACGATCAACGCCAGCAGTCCGAAAATGATCCATGCTCGGGTTTTCATCCGTTGTTAGGGCTTTAAAATCACGACATCATCGTGGCGGGCGTGAAGGATGATTTCCTCACCGCTAGGCTCATGGATGACGTGTGGGTTCATCTCCACGACCTGCTGGCGACCTGCCGCCGTTTCGATCCAATACTGGATGCGCTGGCCGAGATAACTGCGGTCCACGATGCTGCCGCTGACTTCGTTGTCGCCGCCTTCCTTGTCCAGACGCCACGCTTCCGGGCGGATCGAGAGCCGCACATTTTCGCCAACGGTGGGCGACCAATCCGGATCGCTCACTCGCCCGACGAGCGGCCCGGCGGCGGTTTGCGCCAGCGTGAATCCGTCGCGAGTTTCGATTGCCTCGCCGTCGATTAGATTCGTCTCGCCGATGAAATTCGCGACATAGGCACTGCGCGGAGTGCGGTAAATTTGCTCTGGCGTGCCGATCTGACCAATCTTGCCGCGGGTGAGCACCGCCATCCGGTCGGCCATCGCGAGTGCTTCCTCCTGATCGTGAGTCACGTAAATGCCGGTGAGGCCGTTTTCCTTCACTATCCGCCGGATTTCGCGGCGCATCTCGACGCGGAGCTGAGCGTCGAGATTCGACAGCGGCTCATCGAGCAGCAAGCACTTCGGCTTCACCACCAACGCACGGGCGAGCGAGACTCGCTGTTGCTGGCCGCCCGACATTTGGTCAATCGAGCGGTCGCCATATCCCGGGAGCTGGACCATTTCGAGAGCTTCCGCCACGCGGCGCTTGATCTCCGGCTTCGGCACGCGACGCTCTTCCAGCCCAAACGCGATGTTCTGGCCCACATTCAGGTGCGGCCACAGCGCGTAGCTTTGGAAAACCATCGCCGCCTCACGCTTGTGCGGTGGCATGTGCGTCACCTCGCGGTCGCCGAAGAAAATTGAGCCACTCGTCGGGGTTTCAAGGCCGGCGATGCAGCGCAGCAAAGTGGTTTTTCCGCAACCTGAGGCACCAAGCAGGAAAAATAGCTCGCCCGGTTCGATGAGCAGGCTGATCCCGTCGAGGGCGAGAGTGCTTCCGAAGGATTTGACGACTGACTCGGCGCGGATGGATTCCATGGCAATTGACGGACCCATGCTTTCGTTTGAGTCCGATCAATCAAGCCGTAAGCAGATTAAATGCGGAGCGCAGAATTTTATCGAAGATTCTCTTGCCAATCCGCAGCTCGGCTCGTAACAAGTGCGCCCACCCAACCGGATGCTCGGATGGCGGAATTGGTAGACGCGCTAGACTAAGGATCTAGTAGGGTAACCTGTGGAGGTTCGAGTCC
>JAYTLO010000045.1:0-1337 GCA_043729385.1 Akkermansiaceae bacterium | reverse complement strand
GCCTCTTCCGCCGAATCTGTGGGTGAGACGCAAGACTAACAATTGAAATCTTATAGCTGAAGTGAGGCGAAAGGATTTTTCCCGTCTTCTGAAAGTTGTCCACAACGGGCCGCTTCGAGAATGGGCTTGAAACTCGTCGGAGAAGTGGCCCGTTGTGGGCAACTTTCTCTTTGGTTGGGGTGAGATGGCGGGCGGCCTCGAGCGAGGGAAAATGATGGTGTTGGACCGGCGACCTCTGGCAGAATTCATCTGCTTAACAACAAAACCAACCGGAAGGCCGCCGATCCTAATCAGAACCCTACTCAACAAAGTCCATCCCATCAAGCGCTTCGTTTACCATGCCGTCGCGCTCATCACGGAAGGAAAGTCCCAACGCATCGTCGCCGAGATCCGCCCGCGATCCAACAGCAGGCCCCGCTGTTCGGGGTGCGGCAAACCGCGCCCCGGCTACGACCACATGCCCGCCCCGAGAACCTTCGAGTTCATCCCCATTTGGAACATCCCCGTCGCCCTAACTTACACCATGCGGCGGGTGAATTGCCCCGCCTGCGGCATCAAGGTCGAAGCCGTGCCATGGGCGCAGGGCAAACACGGCTGCTGCGACGTTTACCGTCATTTCCTCGCCCGCTGGGCCAGACGCTTGAGCTGGAAGGAAACCGCCGCCTGCTTCCACAGTTCGTGGGACACCGTCTGCCGTTCGGTCCAATGGGTCGTTGACTACGGGTTGAAACACAGGGACTTGGAGGACATCACCGCTATCGGGGTCGATGAAGTCAGCTACAGCAAGGGCCACCAATACATGACCCTCGTCTACCAGATCGACAAGGGCCGCAAGCGTCTCCTAGGCGTCATCAAGGACCGCAAGACCGAGTCTCTATCAGGTTTTTTCGAAACCTTCGGAGCCGAACGCTGCGCCCGCATCCAAGTCGTCTGCTCGGACATGTGGAAACCTTACCTCAACGTCATCGCCGCCATGCTGCCGGCCGCCCTCAATGTTCTCGATCGGTTTCACATCGTCAAAAAACTCGGTGAAGCCGTCGATGAAGTCCGGCGGGAAGAAGTCAAACAACTCCACCAGGGCGGCTACCAACCGGTGCTGAGCACCTCGCGATATTGTTTCCTCAAGCGACCCGAGAATCTAACGGACAAACAAAGGGCCAAACTCACCGACCTCCTCAAATATGATTTGAGATCCGTCAGGGCCTATCTGCTCAAGGAAGCCTTCGACGGATCTCAAATCATATTTGAGTAGATCTTTGAGTTTGACGCTTTGTTTGTCGGTGAGATTCTCGGGTCGCTTGAGGAAACAATATCGCGAGGTGCTCAGCACCGGTTGG
>JAYTLO010000044.1:0-2083 GCA_043729385.1 Akkermansiaceae bacterium | reverse complement strand
GAACCCACGTTCACATCAAAGGTGATGGGGCCGACAGTGGAGAAATTTCCCACTGCCTGCCAGCTATTGGCCGAGCCATCAAGGCTCCAGTAAACGCGATGTCCGGGAATCTGCTCGGTAATTGGATCGGTCTGGTCCAAGTCATAGCTGACCCGGACTCCACTCTTGGCATTGGCCGATCCATTTTGCAGGCTGGCCTTGAGCACCGAGGCATTGTTGCCAGTAGGTCTGGAGAAGAGTGAATTACGCGCCGTGTGGCGGCGAAAAGTTGCGAGAGTACCGGGTGGCTCGGCGGCCGTAGTTCCCAGCGCTGCCGTGATTCCCGCCTGCGTGAGCGGGGCCACCGCGGCGTCCACGTTGGCATCGGTGTTCAGCGTGCCAGCGGCACCGGTAATGGAAAACGTCGCCCACTCAGTCGCGGGCGGCGTCGCGTCAAAAGTGAGCGGTCCCACACCTGCGTCTGGGACTACAATTTGCGCTTGGGAGGTGAAGCTCAGCGCCAGACTGGCTCCGAGGACCATGAATAATTTGGATAACTTCATAACGACTAGGTGTTTTTGGATTTCAGGATTTTGCTGGTAAAGAACACCGATGATTCAAAAAACGCTGGCGAAATGCAAGTCCTTTGTGGACTGAGCGGACACTTTTCATGTCACAATAGCGCGTCATTCCCCCGCATTCCCTTGAATGAGCCGCCCGCCACCGCATTGCACCACAGTTAAACATCAATCTGGAGTCCTGTTGGCACGCCCCGGAAAACATCCTGTTTAATCGGCCGGGGAGAACACAATCAGCATCGCTTGAGATTAGCGGCACGTCAAATCGCCTGATGAAGGAAGAGGCGGTTCAACTACGAATTCTGAAATTGCTGCCAGCCAAACACACCGATGGCCGCGAAAGGCAAACCCGGAAAAACCCACGCATGGCGGAAGAAATTGCCCGAGAACGTGGATTCCATTCCTGCTCGTTTGGTGTGGTCGGGCTAGGTGGCGCAAAGTTTTTTCCAAATCGGCATCTGCTCACCGCAACCGACCCGGCTCAAATAGACAGGATCGACCTGCCACTCCACCGGCGCACCCGCGATGGCTCCCAGCTCATGCTCCAGGGCATTTGCGACATGGACGGCGGTGAGTGGGCTGAAGGCGTCGCCGCTCTGCTGTGCAGGCAGGTGGTGGAAGGCGACGGCTTCGAGAATTTCCTCGGGCAAACCCCAGGTGCCGAGGACGCACGCGCCAAGCTCGGCGTGGCTCGTCCCGAGCAGATGCCGTTCGGCGAGGGCGTAAGTGAGATTCGTAGCCCGGGCATGGGCGACCAGTTCGCTGTATTCCTGCGGGCAATTCACCGCGTAGAAGAGTTTGCCGACATCATGCAGCAAGCCTGCGGTGAAGGCCGCATCCGCCAGGGCCGCATCGCCGCCCTGCCGCTCGGCAATCCGGCGCGCGAAGCCGGCAGTGACCATGGAATGTTGCCAGAGCTGGTCCATGGAAAAGCCCGAGGATTTATCCTCCACGTAGTTGCTGAAGACATGCGCCAGGAGGACCAGCGTCTTGGTCTGGGCCATGCCCAGGTGAGCGACGGCGTCCGCCGGCTTGGTGATGGGGCGTTTCAAGCCGAAGAAGGATGAGTTGACCAGTTGCAGGAGCTTGGCGGTCATCACGAAATCTTCGCTCATGATTCTCCCGACATCCTCCAGATCGGTGTCGGGCGATTGGAGAGCCTGGACCAGGCGCTGGTAAATCGTCGGGACACTGGGCAGCTTGCGGATGCGCGACCACAGTCGCGTGAGGGCCGGGTTGGCCAGCCAGCGGTGCATCAGCCGTGCGCGCCCGGCGACGGCGACGAGCGCTTCGGCGGTGCAGGGCTGGGGCAGGCATTGATCCGCCAGGCGGCTGCTCCGGGCTTGGGCGGCTTTGTCCGCTGGGCGAAACAGGAGCACGCGCGCCAACGCCGGGCAACGATCAGCGACCTCCGCGAGGAAATTCCTTTCCAACCCCTCTGGCCCGCGCGCATCGACCACCACCATCTCGAAGCGTCCCACGGCCAGCGCCTCAAACGCCGCCTCCCTCGTTGGGACGACGGTGAT
>JAYTLO010000043.1:0-13633 GCA_043729385.1 Akkermansiaceae bacterium | reverse complement strand
ATCCGCGAACTGGATCAGGCAGAGTGATTCACGATAGCGATGAAGGCTGTCCGCCTCGGTATCGATGGCACAAATCGGACTGGCGGATCCTTGGCGGCTTGTCTCCAAATGGCGGACGAGCCGCTCGGCGGTATCGATCATGTCCGAACTCATCAATTGGGAATTCTCCAGATTTGCAAATCCATCCAATCGAGAGATTTCCATGGTCTTGGGATCGCACCTAACCCGACTGCCATTACTTTTTCGCCAAGGTAACCTTTACCCGATAGATGTCGTTCTGAGTGCCTGGCGGCTGTTCATTAGTATGAAGAGCTATGGGATCGCCATTCGCATCGTATTCGATCCAAGGTTTGGCCTCGACCCGGATCTCGACTCGTCTCGGAGAATTCGCCTTCACGGATCCGACCCCTGGTGCCAAATTCACCGTACGAACGGTCCAATCTGCATCCGAGACAAACTTCTGCCAAGTTCTTCCCCTGTCCTTGCTGCGCTGAAGGGTGTAAACGACGCCCGGCTTGGTTCCCAGTTTCTTGTCGATGGTGAACCCAAAATATGCAGGCCGCACCACACGTTCATTCCCGGTCAAGGTGAAATAGTCCGTGTCCATCAAGGCAGCAACCGTCTGGGCAACAGGTGCCACTGGAATGCTGTTAGCGTCAACCGCGCTGCTATCGAGGATCCACTCGTTCAAGTTGTTGTAGCCGTCACCATCAGAATCCTTGAGGATCGAGGATTTGGAATTCGAGTTTGCAAAAATGAGATTTTGGTACTCCGAGTAGCGGTTTACGACCACGATCGGGATCTGGAACTTGCGATTGGAAAAATCATAAGTGACACCCCCCGTTTGAAAGTTCCGTTGCAGTTCCAATTCGATCACGCCCTTGGTGCCGCCGGCAAACAGAGGCGGGGTGGTGAACTCTCCAACCAATGGGTTGGCCATCACCACCCGGGGATCTCCTTCGGTGGTAAATGCCGGGAAAATGGACTGCAGCTTCCCGCTGTAACGATCCACCAGTACCGTATTGGAATTCGGATTCGTTTGATCGGCGATCACCCGGATTGAAAAATTCAGGGAATCCACGGCCGGAAACACGTTGCTTGGCGTGAGGGGAGTCCACTGGATCACGTTCGGCCTGTTATAACTCAGCTCCACGAAGCCACCCTTGCTCCATTTGTTTTTGTTGACCTCCGTGAACTTGAATCCCTCTTCCCGGTTGTTGCGTGAGGAAAAGCCATCGGCCATCGGATAAATCGTCGCCGTGATGACCGCGGGCAACAGGGGATTGGTCAACCGGGGAAAGGAGTAGTGGTAAACCCCCGGGACAATGTCGCTGTTGAATTTGGAAAGTTGATTCTTGCTGTAAGCCCTTGTGGAATAGTAGCCCGTCAAAGTGTATTCCCTGATGCTACCGGCGGTGTGCAGGTTGTAATACACAGAGGCGCTATTATCCGTAAATCCACCGGAGGGGCGGGGCAAGGTTGATGCCGGCGCTGCCACCAACTGGATCTTGCTGGCTTCACGGGGGGCGACCACCTGCGCCGGAGCAATACCGGTCACCAAGAGGTAAGGATACTCGATCGTGGCACCGCCGATGCTACCCGAAGTCAGGAACGCAGTGGTTCCTTGCGAGCAAAGGCCAAGGATAAAACCCGGCGCGTAATACTGGACAAAGTCGCAACCGATGATGCTGGTCACGCTGCCGTCATAAAAGAGGATATCGAAAGCCCCCCCACGGAAGGCGATGCCGTTCTTACTCTGGCGAAAGGTTTTCTGGCTGCTGAGGTCCAATGACACCTGGGCATTCACGGGCAAGGCCGCCGTAGCAAACAGTGCTGAAATGAGCGGCAAAGAGAGGGTTTTGATCCGAATCATGGTCGGAGAATGGAATGGCTGATGCAGGCTGACAAGGGGAAATTTGGGTCCGGTCGCCGAAAATTTGAAATACTTTGTAAGGACCGGGAATCAAGCAATTTGCAAACCGGCGGCTTGCTCGCGAGTCAGCTCGACGACCTGCCATGGCAAGCCGTGAACGTTGAGATCGGCCATGAAAGCATCCGGATCGTGTTGCTCGATGTTCCAGACGCCCGGCTTCCGCCATGAGCCTTCGAGGACTTGCTTGGCCCCGATCATCGCCGGGACGCCGGTGGTGTAGGAAATCGCTTGGGATCCGACTTCGGCGAAACAGGCTTCGTGATCGCAGATGTTGTAAATGTAGATCGCCTTGGGTTTTCCGTCCTTGAGTCCGGTGATGACATTGCCGATGCAGGTGCGGCCCTTGGTCGTCTCGCCGAGGTCGCTCGGATTCGGCAAAACCGCCTTGAGGAACTGCAGCGGAACAATTTCCACGCCTTGGTAAACGACCGGATCGATCCGGGTCATGCCCACGTTCTGAAGCACTTCGAGATGCTTCAAGTAGTTGCTCGAAAACGACATCCAGAACTGGGCACGCTTGATCGTGGGGATGTGTTTCACCAGCGATTCCAGCTCCTCATGATACATCCGGTAAATTTCGTAGGTCCCCACGCCGTCCGGGCAGGTGAACGCCTGATGCTTGGACATCGGCGGTGTTTCGACGAATCCACCGTTTTCAAAATGCCGGCATTCCGCGGTGACCTCGCGGATGTTGATCTCCGGGTTGAAATTGGTGGCGAAGGCCTTGCCGTGGTTGCCGCCATTCACGTCGATGATGTCGAGCGTGTGGATTTCATCGAAATGGTGCTTGAGCGCCCAGGCCGTATAAACATTGGTCACGCCGGGATCGAACCCCGAGCCGAGCAACGCCGACAATCCCGCCTTCTCGAAACGCTCCTGATACGCCCACTGCCAGGAATATTCGAACTTCGCGACATCGAGCGGCTCGTAGTTGGCCGTGTCCATGTAGTCGCACCCCGCCAGCAGGCAGGCGTCCATCAAGTTGAGGTCTTGGTAAGGCAAAGCGACATTGATCAGCAGCTTGGCTCCGGTTTTCCGGATCAGCGCGGCGGTTTCCTCCGCGTTGTCCGCGTCCACCTTGGCGGTGGCAATGACCCGACCGGTCCGCATCTTCACTTCGGCGGCGATCGCATCGCATTTCGAGACGGTACGCGAGGCAAGGGTGATTTCCCCGAAGACCTCGGGAACCATGGCGCATTTGTGGGCGACGACGCTGCCGACCCCGCCGGCTCCGATGATTAGGACTTTGTTCATGATCTAGAAAGAGGAGCAAGGCTTGGGAAATTCGGGGGAGCTGGCAAGAAATTGTTCCCAATGCGTTCCCGGCTGAGACAGCCGGGACACATTTATTTCCCGACAAGTTTTGATTCGCATGGCGTTTTCTTCCCTGAAAGGCTACCGCAACACGCAACAATCACGATCTTTATGAAAATTACCCACCCCTCTTCCCGCCTCCGCCGCCGCTCCGGTTTCACCTTACTTGAAATGGTCATCGTGCTTGGCATCATCGCGATGATCCTCGGTGGCGCGATCTTCGCCATGAAGGGGATCTCGGGAGCCGCAAAACTCCGCCAAGTGGAAGCTGACTTCAAGAGCTTCGAGAGCGCCTTAGCGATGTATAAACTCAATGCCGGCTCATTTCCGACCACCCAGCAAGGCCTGAAGGGACTCGTGGAAAAGCCCTCCAGCACGCCAGTTCCTAGGCGCTGGTCGCAAATCATGAAAAAACTCCCGCCTGATCCATGGGGCACGGATTACGGCTATCGCTTCCCCGGCAAGAAGACGGCCAGCGAATTTGAAATGTTTAGCAAGGGCGAGGATGGCATCGAAAACACCGCAGATGATCTCAGCAGTCAGGACGATTAAGCGGAAGCCCGGTTTCACCCTTATCGAGATCGTCATGGTTCTTGCCATCGCGGCTGTCGTCATGGGCGGCGCGGTGGGGCTGATGATCTACTCGTCGGATGAGCGGACGCTGCGCAATGCCTCGGGTGAAATCGAGCTCATGGCCAAGCGCGCTCGCGTCATTTCCATCCTTAATCAGACACCCTACGCCCTTGAATTCCGTGAAGGTGTTGTCCGCCTGATGCCGCTTGCCGAAGCGGGAAAGGATGAAAAGAAGTCGTTCAAAAACCGCAACGACGACGCCCCTCCCGCAGGAGCTGCCAATGAAAGTCGCCAATACGTCCTTGAAAATGGATTAAGCGTCTTTATCCGCCGTTGGAACTCCGAGGAATGGCATGGAACCGTCAAAAACACCGTGCACGTCTGGCGCTTCGATCCCGACGGTCTGTGCGAGCCGCTTTCAGTCCGCCTCACTCTCGACAAGAGCTGGTCAGAAGATAACTACCACCCGCTCACCGCCACCATTAGCTCAAGCGCACTCGAAGCCCGATGAACCGCCCCGTCCATCCCGTCAAGAATCGCGGATTCCTTCTCCTTGAGATGGTTTTGGCGTTGGCGGTGTTTGGCATCGCCGCCACTGGATTTGCGGTCGCGCTTCATAAAATGGGAGAAGCCGCCGGACTCGCTCAGAGCGAACTCCGCATCACCCGCATCCTCGATAGCGCGCTCGACGAAACTCTTTCCCTGCCTGTGATGGAAGAGGGCGTGACCAATTCCACCGTCGGCGATACCGGGATCGAGCTCGATACCACCATCGAAATCCTCGAAGAACTCCAGAACGAGGAGGGTCAAGCCTTGCAGGAAATGTATCTCATCAAGATTGAAGCCCGCTGGTTCAGCAATGGCCAGTGGCAAGATCGTGCCGTAGAAACTTGGCGCTACGGGCGCATGTACCAACCATGATCACCGGCCCCATCATTTCCCGGAACCGCGGTTTCACGCTGCTTGAGCTTGTGATCGCCATTGGCTTGCTGGCGATTCTTGTCGGCATGGTTTTCGGAACCGCCCGCACCTCGTTGGCACTGGGAAACACCATCGTGGAGACGCAGAACGAGGAAATGCTGCATCAGGCGTTTTTCGAACTCCTCAGTCATCGGTTTTCCTCGCTCCCGGGAAATACCCGCTTCGACCTCAAAGTGGAGGATTCCGGCTCGCACTATATTTCCGACCTCACGCTCCAAAACGTCCCGCTCAGCTTCTCATGGGGCGGGCAGCCTCGCATCGCCAAAGCCGTCCAGCTCAGCACGGTGAAACGCCGCAGCGGCTTCCTCGACATCGTCCTGAAATACTATCCCGAGGAGGTGCTCGAGGATTCGGCATCCGCTTTCAAAACCTCGGCCGGCGACAACAAGCCCATGGCGGAAATTATCCTGCTCACCGACGTGGCGTTCTTCGAATGGCGCGTCCTTGATGGCCGCTCGATGGAGTGGCAATACGACTGGGATCTGCAAGGCCGCCTGCCCTTGCAAATCGAACTCACCCTCGCCATCGGTGCCAAGGGCGAGGAAATCCGCCAGATTTTCTGGGTTCCGCCGAAGGTGAACCCGCAAACTTTCAATAATAGCTTAAATCCCCCTGGTGGCGGTGGCGGTGGCGGTGGCGGTGGTGGTGGTGGTGGTGGCGGCCCACAACTTAACATTCAAAATCCTAACAACTAATGCGTCGCCTCGCCATCACTCGAGATCCTCGCGGTGCCGCGCTCATGGCGGTGCTCTGGCTGATCGCGATTCTCGCGCTGGCCTGCATGGCCACCTTGCGGGTGATCACCTTTGACATGGAAATCGCCTCCGCCAAGGTTCACGGCTCGCGTGCCCGCCAGGTGGCGGAAATGGGCATCGCCATCGGCTCGAATCCCGTCGTCAAGCGCTCCGACCCGCTGCTCCGCAGCATGAACGAGGAAACCGGCGAGGGCTACGAAGTCCGGGTGATTTCCGAAGGCGGACGTTTCAACATCAACTACCTCATCATTCACGAAGACAAAGCCCTGCTCCGCTCAATGTTCGTCGATTGGGGGCTGGAACTCGATGTCGCCCAAGAAATCGTCGATGCCCTCGGCGATTGGGTGGATCCGGACGACAACGAAGCGCTCAACGGTGCGGAAAAGAAATATTACGAAAAGGAAGGCCGCATCAACCAGCCGTTCAACCGCGCGTTTTACGACATCAACGAAGTCAGCCTCGTCCGCGGCATGGACATGGTCGAGGCCGTCCGCCCAGATTGGCGGAACTGGTTCACCATTTGGAGTTCAGGAGCGCTTGATCTTCTGGAGGCGCCAGCCGAGTTGATCGCCGCCGCTGCTGAAATTCCCGTGGAGCAAGCGGATGTGGTTCCTGAAACCGTCCGCGGTGTGGACGGACTGCGCGACACTGTGGATGACGTTAAATTGAGTAAGGTCGATGCGCTCGCTCTTTTGGGAATTGACACGGATGGTCGTCCCGACCTCGCTGCACGTTTTACCGTTGATGACCAAACCACTCGCATTGAAAGCATCGGCCACGCGGACGGTGCCAAACGCAAGATCACCGTCATTGTCAAAAACCGCACCGGCAGACCGGCCCTCCTCGAACGCACAGAAGAAATTATCCCGTGAGTAAAACTAACGAAAACGTGCTTCTCGTCCCCGGCGAATCCGGCTGGGAAATCTGGACCGGCCCCACCACCGCCGCCTTCACCCTGCATTCCGCCACCACCATCGAGCGGGCCAGCGATCTCACTGGCATCCCCAGTGGCGACTTGCTGTTGCTGTTTCCCGTCAAGGCCATCACCGCCGTGCCGATGCGCGTCACCAGCGATGACGAGGCGCTTTTCCCGGATCTTGCCAGCCTCCATGCCGAGCGGCTCGGACTCCGCCCGGACCCCATGGCCGGCCAGCTTACCGATGTCTTCATCATCGCCCGCGAGGCGGAAAACACCGCGCTCGTCTCCATCCTGCTGCGTGCTCCCGGCGATGGCGACATGCCACCTCGCGGCCCGAAAAGCTTCGATGTTTCCGCCCGCGCCTATCCTCTCGCTGGAGACGCGCTGGCCGTTTGGAAGGAATTCGGCCGCTGGGTTTTCGCCCTCTCGCATCAGGGGAAACTCGTTTATTGCCAAGCCACTTCCGTCACCGCCACCAGCCCGGACGACTCGCTGGCTCGGGAAATCCGCCTCGCGCTCATCCAGCTTTCCATGCAAGGCTTGAGCATCGAGCCGGACCGCATCGTCGTCTGGACCAGTGAGGAAAATTGCAGCCCAGCCTCGCTCGCCGCCGCGTTCAAGGTGCGGGTTGAGGTTTCATCCCGCCCGGCACCGGTCCTGCCGGATCCACTTAGCAAGCTGCTCCCGGCCGACGTGCGCGCGGCCCGCCGCGAAGCCCGCCGCCGCCAGAATGTGATCTTAGGCGTGGCAGCCGTCGCCGTTGCCTATCTAGGGCTCATCGGCTGGTTCAGCTACGGCTTGTGGAAGGACAGCACGGAGACCAAAGCACTGCTCAAGCAAGCGGAAACCATCGCTCCCGAGGGCGAGGCCTACACCCTCCATGTCGCCAAGTGGGAAGAGCTTTCCCAAGCACTCCAACTCGCCAATTCCCCGGTCGATATCCTCAACCGAATCGCCTCCTGCATCCCACCCGTCAGCGGCCTGCGGCTTAAAACCGCCGACATCAGCGCCTCGGAAATCAAGCTCATCGGCGAGGCTCCCCAGCTCCAAGCGGCGAACACCTTCAGCCTCAATCTGGATAAAAACAACGACCTCGCCCAATTCGAGTGGCAGATCCCCGAGCCCAACCAATCCACCCGCGGCTGGGAGTTCGTCTTCAGCGGTGAAATTCCGCCGCCCTGATTTCGAGCATCACCGACAATATCCGTCCGCCACGGCTTTAATCCGCCAGCAGCTCCTTTTTCTTCTGCTCCATTTTCCACTCCTCTCACCCTCTCCATGTCAGTTCGCGAAAAAAAACTTCTCATCTTCTTCGCTCTCGCTGGGTTCGCGATCGTTAATTTCTTGGGCTACGGCTTCGCCATGAAACAGCGCGCCAAGGTGAACTCCGAGCGCACCTTGGCGGAGCAGAAACTCACCATTGCCGAGAATTTCCAGACCAACAGCGAGCAGGTGACCGACGAAATGGAGTGGCTCTCCCAGCACGAACCCGAGTCCGCCGCGAATCAGGACATCCAGACCAAGCTCCAACTCTTTGCCGAAGGCCAAGCCAAGGAAACCGGCCTCACCATCAAGACCCAAAAGCCACTCCCCACCGACGCCACAGCCGGGAAAATCTACCACCGCGCTAAGCTCCAAATCACCGTGACCGGCACCGAACAAGCGCTTTATCAATGGTTCGACCGCCTCAACGTGCCCGACCAATTTCGCATCGCCACCCAGATCCGGCTGACGCCCAACCAACAGGACGACACCAAAATCGACTGCACTGCCACCGTCGAGCAATGGTTCATCCCGACAACCTCCTAACCCGCCCTCATCGTGAAAACTCCGATCTCAAACCCCGTTTTCCTGCTCCTCTTCCTCGCCAGCTTGGCCTCAGCCGCCTTGCCGAAAAAGGCTCCGATTACCAAATACAGCGGACTGTGGACGAATTCCCCATTCACCGCCAAGCCGCCTCCACCCGAGGCTGGCCCGGAAAACAATCCGCTCGATGACTATGCGCTCATCGGCGTTTCATCGCTCGGCGTGAAAAACTACCTCGTCACGCTGATCAACAAAAAGAAGCCCGACGAACCGCGGATCTACGTGGAAACCCACCGCGAAAGCAAAGGCTTCAAGATCCTCAAAGTCACCCGCAAGGATGGCGATCCGCTCGGCACCGTGGTGCACATGCAGTCCGGCTCCATGACCGGCACGGTGAGCTACGACCAGAAACTCCTCACACTCACTCCCGCAGCGGCCGCCAGGCCAGCCGCTCCGCAGCCTGGACAGCCACCACAAGGCGTGCCCCAACTGCAACCCGGTGAACCTCAACGCCAGCCGCGGCCACGCGTCGTTCCGCCGCCAGCCCCAGGAGCCAATGGCCAACCGATCCCGGGTCAAGTGATCCCCGGCCAAGTGCAGCCCGGCCAGCCCCTCCCTGCCAATTTACAAAACCGGGGCAACAACCCGCGCCCGCAACGCCGCGGCAACTAATTCTCAAATCTGCAATACCCGTCTTTCTCCATGTCCTTCAATCGCTCCTTCGCTCTCTTTCTCCTCGGTGTCGCCTCCGCGTACGGCCAGCAACCTGCCGAGGCTCCGCCAGCTCCCGTGACCCCGCCGGGTGTTCCGATTCCAGGCGTGGTCCAGCCACCCGCCGCCGGGCTTCCGGCCGCCGCAAATCAGCCTGCGCCTCAACCCGGCGTGGCCTTGGGAGCGACAAAAATCACCGAACCTATCGAGGAACTCAAACTCAGCGGTGCCGCCTTGGCCCGGCTCTATACAGGTTACACCGGCCGCCGCGTGATCGTCTCCTCGGCCGCTTCCACAGCGGAGTTCACCTTTGTGCAGGATGCCACTGTCAAGAACCCGCTCACCTATGCTGAAGCAGCAGCGCTTCTGAAAATTGCCGCCACTATCGAGAATTTCGTCTTTGTCCCCCACCCGAATAGTCCGGAAATCGACATCCTCACCCTCGCCACTGGCGGTGTCCGCCCAACCGGTGTTGGTTTGGATGTGTACAATGAAAACGGCATCGTTTATAACGAAAACACTTCAATGCCAGAGGGCGATGCGGTCATCACCTACGTCATGACGCTCAGCTACATCAAGCCTGCCGAAGCGGTCAACACGTTCACTCAGATCATCGGTCAATTCGGTGCCTACGGCTCGATCGCCGCCGTGCCGAATGCCTCCGCCGTGGTCATTACGGAAAACACCTCGCTCATCCGCAAGCTCATCGATCTCAAGAAGGAAATCGACAAACCCGGCTCCGTCCAAGGCAGCCGCTTCATCAAGGTCCAGTACGCCGACGTCACCGAGATCGCAGACACCCTCACCACTCTGCTCACCGCCCAACAATCCTCTCAAAAAACCGCCGGCATCCAGCGTGCGGACGGCAATGTACCGCCTCCCCTTCCAGGCGGAGTTCCCGCTCAGCCCGGTGCCGCTGGTGGTGGCAGTGGCGAAGACACCCCGGTCCAGATCGTCCCCGATCCCCGCACGAACCGGATCTTCGTCATGGGTCGCCCGGTCGATCTTATCTTCGTGGAAGGACTCGTCCGCGAGTTCGACGTGGAAACGAGCGAGAAAAACTTCCTCCGTCGGAAACTCAAGTTCCTCAAAGTCTCGGAATTCCTTCCGATCGCCAGCGATGCTCTGACCCGCGCATTTTCCGGCACCGGTTCCGCAGGCGGTAGCAGCGGCGGCGGCGGCAGCAGTGCCCAAGGCGGCGCCGCAGGTGGTGCCCAAGGCGGCACAGGAAATCGCAGCCAATCCAGTAACAGCCGCCAATCTTCCAGCAGCGGTCGGAGCAGCGGTAGCAACAGTAGCACCGGTGCCAACTTCGGCGGCTCATCCTCAGGCAGCGGCTTCGGTGGCGGTGGCTCATCGGGCGGCGGTTCAGGCGGTGGCGGCGGCCTCAGTGGTGGCGACATCAGCTCGGCTCCCGAGTCCTCGCTCGTCGGACGCACCCTCTTGGTCGCGGATAACATCACCAACTCCGTCGTCGTCCAAGGCCCGCCATCCGGCTTGGAAATCATCGAGCGCCTGCTCGATCAGATCGACGTCAAACCTGACCAAGTCATGATTTCCACCGTCATCGGCCAGCTCACGCTAAACGACGATTTCAAAGTGGGCCTCGACTACCTCAAGCTAGGCGGCGACTTCGTCGGCAGAGGCGGCAACGGCAGTGGACCGGTCCTGCCGATTCTCAACGAGCTGGTAGCGGCCATTCCCGGCACTCCGGCTTCTGGCACGCCTAACACTCCTGGTTTCGTGCCCGCCGTTCCAGGAACTCCGGCACAAAACGTCTTCAATCCAGGCTCCCTCAGCAGCGGCGGCGGACTTCAAATTTACGGGAAAATCGGCAACAACCTGAACGTGTATTTGCAAGCGCTCCAGTCGAAGACCGACTTCACCGTGCTCTCTCGCCCGAGTATTTTCACCGCGAACAATGTGGTTGGCACGATCTCCAGCGGTGAGCGTATCGCCATCCCCACCGGCAGCAATAGCTTCGGCACCAGCGGAAATGCGAGCACCCAGATCGAATACCAAGACGTGGTTCTCAAACTCGAAGTCCGCCCGTTGGTGAACTCCGAGAACGACATCACCATGGAAATCGCCCTGCTCAACGACGAGCAAAACGGCACCCAAACCATCGCCGGCGGCGGTGGCAACGGTGGCGACCTCACCGTGCCACGGATTTCCACTCGGGAAATCCTCACCACCGTCACCGTCCCGAACAACCAAACCATCGTCTTGGGTGGCTTGATTTCCTCGAAGAACGCCAAGACCAAAAGCGGAATCCCCATCCTCAGCAGCATTCCCTACATCGGCGGCTTATTTGGCAGCACTCAGGACACCAAGGATCGGAGCGAGCTGATGGTCTTCATCCAGCCATCCATCGTGAACAACGAGCGCTCGCTCAATGCCGTCCAAGCGGACATGGACGCCCGCTACAAAGCCTCGGAAAGAACCCGCACCTTTGCCGATGGCCCAGGCGTCCTGCCGCCCGTGGATGTGATCGTCCCCGTGGATGACAAGGAAGGATCTCGTCGCGCGATGATCATACCCGGACCCGTGCAAGTGGTTGAGAAATCAAAATCCACGAGCAAAATGAAGCCCTCGATCCGCTCGACGACCCGCCGCTGAGGATTCTTTTTTGAACGCTGCCACCCTTGTGGAGTCAAAGGCTGCTGAAGACCTCACGAAAGTGCGCGTCTTCATGTAAGGGTGAACAGCAGTTGTCAGCCTCATTGCAGGCCGCGAATCAAATCGCCCTGTGTTGGAGTTGTTCAGCTTGGCCGTCGGAGTGGGTGCTCCGGCGGCCTTTTTTTGCCCATAAAGGAGGGAGAGGCATTCAGAGGGGATCTTGCTTCCCCCGATTTCACTGCGCTTGGACCCGGTAGAAAGCAGCCTTGTCTGGCGAGGTGAACAGGAACTCTAGCTTCCCGTCCGTGTTGATCTTGGCGTCCGCCGGCGGCATTGGAAACGCGTTGAAATTGCTCAAACCCGTGGATCTCTGCAAGCCGAGCGTCAGCTTGAACTCACCAGTGGTAGCGTCCTTGACGAGGAACGGGGTGCCCACTTCTAGCACTTGAATTTCTGACTGAGTGAAGAGGCCGGCTGCATTGGCACCGGTCTTGAGCTTGGCAACTAGGTCGGTCTGGGCCACTTGCCAATCGAAGCCGAGCTTGGCGTACTGAAATTCCGCCCAGTCATTCAAGCCATCCGTGTCCTTGTCCGCGACAGTGGAGAAAGTCTGGGCACTCAGCGCGATATCGAAGGGGGCTTCATCCAAATCGTTGCTCGCGACATGGATCGCCGCGATCCGGGTGGCTGTCGCCGTGCCCGTGCCTAGAAAAGTGACGGAAAAAGCCGTGCTTTCGCCGGGAGCCACGGTGGTGGCCATGCCCGTGGTGTCCACGCTGAAGCTGCTCACGTCCGCACCATCGAGAGTCACGGCGATTCGATTGAGCGCCACGGTTCCGGTGTTCCGAATGGTTAGAACCTTCTTCTCCGACTCGGCGGTGCCAGTGGCCATGGCGTCGAAGGCAATTCCCAGATTGCCGTCCGCCAGCGATTTCCCCGACGGCGTCTCGATTTCGATTTCTGGGCTGACGGAGCCAAGCCCGCCAAACACGTAGGCCGCGCCTGCGTTGGCGAGGCTGTTGTCGCCCTGCCCACCGTTCACGCCCGTCGCATTGCTGGCTTCGCCGGAGGCAGAAATGATCGCGGTGTCTCCCGCCACGGCGACGCCGTATCCAAACTGGTCACCTGCCTCGGACTTGCTGGCTTTTAGATAGGCTTGGCGTTTCCAAGTGCTCCCACTGCGCAAAAATACGTAAGCCGCGCCGGCCATCGCGGCACTTTTATCCGCAGAATCGCCGCCCACGCCATTGGCTCTGCTGCTTTCGCCATAAGCGCCCACCACCACGATGTCGCCCGCCGTCGCGACTGAGAAACCAAACTGATCACCGGCTCTGGAGTCGGCGGCTTTGAGATAAGCCTGTTGCCTCCACACCTTGTTTCTGCGGGCGAAAACATAGGCTGCGCCCGCCTGGGCCGCGCTGTTGTCGGCCTGATTTCCATCGACCGCATTCGAGCTACTGGACTCCTGGTTTGCCCCGATGACGACGGTGTTCGGAGAAATTGCCACCGCTCTGCCGAACATATCACCGCTCCCGGCATTGCTAGCCTTGAGGTAGGCCTGCTGCTTCCATGCCGTCCCCGTCCGGAGAAATACGTAAGCCGCGCCTGCTTGGCTGGCTCCATTATTCGCCTGTTTTCCACCGCCCACGCTATCTTCCCCCGCAGCGCCGACGACCACCGTGTCGCCCAGAACCGCCACAGAAATCCCGAACAAGTCGCCGCGATCCGTGTTGCTTGCTTTGAGATACGCCTGCTGCGTCCATGCCGTCCCGGTGCGGGTAAATACATAGGCTGCGCCCGCTTGCACCATGCTCTTATC
Organism: Akkermansiaceae bacterium; assembly: GCA_043729385.1. Taxonomy (GTDB): domain Bacteria; phylum Verrucomicrobiota; class Verrucomicrobiia; order Verrucomicrobiales; family Akkermansiaceae; genus Luteolibacter. The sequence continues at coordinate 203 of JAYTLO010000043.1, read as the reverse complement.
CGTCTGCGAGCCGCCCACTCCGGTGGCGTTGCTCGGATCACCGAACGCCCCGACCACCACCGTTTCACCAGACACCGCCACGGAGTAGCCGAACAAGCTGCCAGCCGCCGGGTTGCTTGCCTTGAGAGTCTGCTGGTGGGTCCATTTCGTCCCGACCCGTGTAAAAACATAGGCCGCGCCCGCTTGGGAACCCGCGCCGAAGG
>JAYTLO010000042.1:0-6622 GCA_043729385.1 Akkermansiaceae bacterium | reverse complement strand
CTGGTCTTCGCCGAAATGTTGCGGTCCTTCGGTGCCCGCAGCGAGACCAAGCCGGTCTGGCGCATCTCCCTTTTCACGAACATCAACCTCGTCATCGTGATTGCTGTTTCTTTCGGCCTCCAGGTGTGGAGCCAACACAACGAGATGCTGGGCCGTTTCCTGAAGACGTCATCCATGCCGCTCGCTGATTGCTTCCTGCTGCTCGCCGTGGGCACCATCCCGTTGATCGTTTTGGAATTGGTGAAAGTCGTAAGGAACTGGTCACAACGAAAGTCTAAGCCATGAGTCTGTTGCCTTACGCTTTTGATCGCTGAGATCCGCGGCACAATCGTGGAGGACAGATGCTGCAAAGCAGCCGGCCTCGCGGCGGCGATGAGCAAATGGGCGTAGCCGCCCCGCGCACGAGCGCTTCATGGTCGATGTCATTCCCGACCGTTCTCGGTCGCGGCTACACGGTGGAACGGTCCGCATCGCTGACACCGTTTAGCTGGACTGCGGTCGGGACCATCGCGGGGGACGGCGCGGAGCAGTTTTTCGCCGAGCCGAATGCGTCGGGGGTATCGCAGTTCTACCGACTCCGCGTGACTCGCTGACCTCGGCACGCGCACGTCAAATGTGAAGAAATGCGCGGTTTTATCAACGATATGCGTGGAACCAAAAATGTTTCCTCGGCTAACTTCTTAGCAAGGGTGCCGCTTGATCTGTCATGCCTACCGCGGATCCCTGAACGACCTGCCAAAAGAAACTAATGAAAACATATACCAAAACCGCCGCCCTGAGTCTCCTCGCCTTCGGCCTCCTGGCATCATGCTCGGATATGCAATCTTCGGGCAGTCACGAAATGGGCCCTCCCGGAAAGTCGCGTTCCATGTCCGATGAATCAATGCCTAACAAGGCCAACTAAGCTGGTTCAGAGCGCCTGTGCACAAATAGATAGCCAGACGGTCGGACCCTCGAAACCAACAAATAATAGGAAACAACGAATGAAAACATTAGCGAATATCATCGCCGTCACTATGGCGCTAGGCTTGGCCGCAAGCGTCTCAGCGCAGCGTGCGGAACAGTCAGGGATCGCCAACAAAACCTTCCAAAAGGCCGATTCCGCGGAATCGATTAAGGCAATGAAGAAGGGCGATCGATACGCCGTCGTTTGCAGAGAGTGTGATTCTGTCACAGTCAAAGAAGTCGATGACGAGAAGGACGTTGAAGCCATGTGTCACGACGGAGGTTCGATGCACTGCCCGTCCTGCAAAAAGAAATACACCGTCAAAGCCGTCGGAAATCGGGCCGGCGCCACCCCGGCGATTACCAAGGTCACGATCGTCAATGCGGAAGGCAAGGAATGCATGTTCGTCGTGCCTCTCAAGGGATGACTGTTGGATGCTTTGACAAGATCGGCGGCGGGATCGTTTTCCTCCGCCGTATTTTTTTTGCGAAGTCCGAGCCCGCCACGGTAGTAACCCGCAGCCACTCGAAACCCTTGAAACTTCCGGAAATTTCTGACTTCAGCTGCGCACCCGGTCGATGGATCACCCGGGCAAGCGGCTTTTCCGCGGCATTTCAGCGGCTTTTCCGCGACTCGCGGGCGTCGCGGGTTTTGGGTCAGCCTCCCGAGGATGTTTGGCCCGGCCGTTGCCGATGTCAGGCGTTCGTCAGGCCATCGCGATATTCCCGCGGGCATTGTCCACTGACTTGCTTGAAGCCGCGGTTGAACTGCGAAAGCGACTGGAAGCCCACATCGAACGCAATCTCGCTGATCCGCAGGTTCGGGTTTTGCAGCAGGGTGCAGGCCTTCTCAATCCGGGTTCGCGTGACGTATTCAATGAAGTTCATCCCGGTGGCTTCCACGAATTTCCCGCTGAAATAATTGGCGCTCATGTTCGCAATGCGGGACACCGCCGCCAGCGACATGTCGTCTTCGCAATGGTCGGTGATAAAGGTGCGGGCCTTGGTAATATCCGGCCTTTGCTGCGGCGCGCTGTCCAAAATCAAAGCATTGCTGCACGTGGCGAGCTGGTGTGCGAAAATATCGAGCAAACTCACCAGCGCCTCGTATTGCTTGGACGTGAGAACGCGGGAGTTGAACCACGCTTCCTCCAACTTCTTCAGATCGACTTCGGAGTTCCAGAGTTTCAGCTTCCGCAAGATTTTATCAAAGTGGGCGCGATCCGGCTGGTGAAGCAGGATTTGGCCGGTCTGGAGGAAGGCGATGACCTTCCCGCCCACCCGCACTGGGACGGTGGTTTCGCAAAGTCCCGCAAAGCATTTGAGTGTCTTCGGTGCGTGCTGGGCAGCGCTTTCCACTTTGCGCTGCAGGACGTAGCTGGCGGTGCACCATTCGCTGGTATTTACCATTAAGGCGCAAAACGGATTCTCCTGTCTTCGCGAATGACGGATGACGGTGATCATGTCCGGGGCATGGAGACTCAGCGGCAGCCCGGTGGCGGCGACGAAAGCGTGCTCGTATTCCCGGTAAACGTCGGATTTTAAAAGCAATGCAATCAGCAGCTTCTCCGAGACTTTGCCGTTGAATGGACGACCTGCTGTTCGGGATATTTCCGCCTTCAAACCGCCCGCCGCCCTACCGGATGTAGTAAGCGCCTTTCGAGCGATCAGATTTACCTCCATCTGGAAATATAGCAGCCCCAGTGAAGTACCCGCTATGGGGTGAAACCCTGCCCGTTTTGCTTCCATCCGGGAAAGTGACAACTCTTGAACAAGTTTTCATACGTCTTTAAAATTCGAGCGCCCTTCCACGAAAGCCGAACGGACGATTGATGGCCAAGAGAACCCAGTATGGAAGAAATGCCCGGTTTTTCTGAATGGATGCGTAGCGCCAGACCGCGGCAAGATTAAGGTCACATGTGGTGTTCATTTTCTGTGCCCATCAAACCTATCCGCTTCGGGGGATGTCGACTGGATTGCGGCACCACCTAGCGATGACGGTCAACCAAAGCCGCACTTACCTCATTCATGAAAAACTTAACGGTCGAACTGAACACTCCCGAAGGCTGCGTATTTTCCGCCGCCGCATCCTCGATCGACTTGCACACTCAGGAGGGGACGATCCACATCACTTCCTGCGACGAAAGCCACCTGAACATGACCCGGGCGACCCAGATTACGTTCCAGACTGCGGAAGGGCCCTGTGCGTTCATGCTGGAAAATGCCGCCGCTGGTTTAAAGGGTCTGTGTTTCACCGTCCTCGCCGAGCGAATCCGGCGCGTCGAAGTGTAGGCATTTGTTGGGAGATCTGCATGATTCTGGATTTCTCCAGCCATGCCAATGGCGCGACGGTAACCAGGCTTGCCTGTTTCCAACTCCAACCTGCCGACCGCCAAGGGATCGGAAGAAATGCGCGGTTTTTCCGTTGGGATGCAGAGCGGAATTATTGTTGCGCTAATAGAGTCCTATCCATGAGCGGCATTCCGCCACTCGTCTGAATTAGAACCTATAACAAAATCCACGACCATGAAAACCATCTTGAAAACCTCAATCGCTTCGCTTGTTCTCCTGCTCGGTGCCCTCGCCTTCTCCAGTTGCGCAGACACCTCAAGCTCGGGAACCCACAACATGGGCAATCCGAAAAACCAAAACCCGATGTCAGATGAAAAGATGCCCGGTCGCAACTGAGGCAATCCGCTAAAGAAACAAGCCCATGAACTGGCGAGGCAGCGACCCTGATCGGGAAAGGCTGCTTGTTCTGAGATTTGAGAGCAAATCCCCGGGTGGACACCCGCGGCATTTGTGTGTTTTATTAGGTGACTCTAAAATGCGAATACGGGCAACGGGTCGGCGATGCAATTGATGACCCACGCTTCGGTAGCACCACGGGTGATTCAGATACTGAGACTCTATGGGAAGTGGCCCGGTAGGGATCTCCGAGGTGAAACATAAATCGGTCGAAGAAATGCCCGGTTTTTTCGGGGAGATGCGGAGCGGAACGGGAGCGGCACGCATATATTTCAAACGTATGAGCATCCTATGATCCGCTCGTTTACTCAACGACAGACATCCAACAATTATGAAAATGAAATTAATGACCGCTTTGGCTACATCTGGGTTCGCCTTGGGCACTCTAGCCATCACCGCCTGTGAAAGCACCGGAGGAGGTTCTCACAACATGGGGACTAATCGGACTTACCAACCTATGCCCGATGAGAACATGCCTGCTCGCAAAGGAGGCACAAGAAGCAATTCCACGGAGGGCTCCCACAACATGGGCACCAATCGGACTTATCAACCGATGCCAAACAGCGCAATGCCCTATCGAAACTGAAGTATTTGCCAAGGCTGGCGACGAATATGTTTTGGCTATCTATAAATTGCCAATCGCCGGAGTTCCACTTCTGACCCGTAGGTAGGATTCTGATCTGTAGCCTTGCGTTACAATCTCAACCTAAACAAAAACATCAAATCAATGAAACCTATATCTAAATCCACAGTGATTCTCGGCTTGGCCGTAATCGCCGCCGCAGCCCTTTCAGGGTGCGGAGGCACCGGCAGCTCCTTCGATGGAACCCACACCATCAGTGGACCTCAAAATACCACTTTCACGGTCCCGAATGATGTCATGTGAATTGATCATTCCAATCGAAACCTCCCCCAACTATCATGAGATACTGAAGCGTGAATCCCTACGACGGCCAAATCCTGGAAACCTTCCAGGAGCATACCGCTGAGCAGTTGGGATAAGATAACAAATAACCGATAAAGATTAAATCATCATGAACGATACAATATCCGATACCAAAGATCCCATCTGTGGGATGACCGTTGACAAGACCACCGCGATCCACGCCGACCGCGATGGAGAGACATTCTATTTTTGCAGCGAACATTGTCGCGAGAAATTCGTTGCCAATCCAACCGACACCAAGCCTGAGGGAAAGTCCGGAGGTTGCTGTGGATAGATTTGTCGTTAGCAGAATTGACGATCTCGCCATCCACTGACGATTCAAAGACAATAATAAGATGAAAACTCGATTCTCTATCATCACCGCCAGCCTCACCGGAGCCGGCCTGTTGGCCGCAGCACTTTTTGCGAGCGCCCAACAGAATACCCCCGCCGCCCCAGCCATTGACCCGGCCCATGCGGCTCATGTTGCGGCAGGTACTATGCCTCCCGACGCTCCCGCTGGTGATCCCGCGCTAACACAACAGCTTGCCGATCTGCAAACGAAGGTCACCCAGCTCCAAACCTCGCTTGCGAAAAGCGCCCCGCCAGCAGCGGCTGCACCCATGCCCGGAATGCCCGCAGCAGCTCCGCCTGCAGCTCCTGCCACGGCTCCGCCGATGGCGATGGGAATGGGTAAAATGAAACCCGGCGGCATGCCAGGGATGAAAGCCGGTGCCGCAGCGGCTCCATCCATGGCAGGCATGAGCGGTTCCCCGGCGCCCGCTGCCGGCGGGATGGGGATGATGGGCATGATGGATAAGATGATGGGAATGATGGACAAGATGATGGGCATGGGCGGCGGCGGTGCCATGCCCCCGGCAGCGCCGATGGCGGGCATGGGAATGATAGATATGGACGACAAGATGGAAATGCCCCCGATGGGTGGCGCTGGAGCAATGCCGCCTGTCGCGCCAGCTCCCGCGATGAGCCCCGGAATGGGAATGGATGCGATGCAAATGGCTGGAATGATGGGCATGAGTCCAATGGGCGGAGGCTCTCCGGCCGCCATGACCCCATCCGCGTTGCCCGGCTTCCCGGGCGCATCCCACCTTTACCACATCGGTGCGACGGGCTTCTTCCTCGATCACCCTCAACACATCGCCCTCACGCTTGAGCAACAAGCCGGACTCAACCAGGCCAAGCAGCAAGCCGCGTTCGCGAAAAGCACGGCGGATCTCGCCGCCGCTCAAGTGGAACAAGAGCTTTGGATGCTGACCGCCGCCGATCAGCCGGACGCCGCGAAGATCGAAGCGAAGATCCGTGAGAACGAAAAAATCCGCGGCGATGAACGCCTCGCCTTCATCCGTGCCGTGGGCGAAGCTAGCAAACTCCTCACGGACGAGCAGCGGAAAAGCCTCACCGGTTTCGCTCCACCCGCGCCTGCCCCCGCTGCCGCTCCGATGGCCGCTCCAGGTGCGGCGATGCCGGCCGGTGGAATGCCCGACATGTAACACCCAAAATCAACAATCGTTAGGGAGCTACACCAATCATGTGTAACCGTCTGGAACCCCTGGGGTATTCTCGGCAAGCAAGCGAATTGCGGCGGGTGGCATTGTTAGGTAAGTCGCCAGGATCCGGTTCATCTATCAAAGTCCATTCTTCGGTCCGACTTATAAACTGCCCGCGGCTCAACCCGGCACTTGCCATGCTGGTCGGCCTTCTCTCGATGTTGGACCTGCGTGCGCAGTCGCCCGAGGAACACGCGAGCCATCACCCAGGCGGCGCTGCTCCGGCGGCTGGAGGGATGGCCGCCGCGCCGGGCGCGGCTCCTGCGATAGGCGGAATGCCCGCGGCTGGAGGCGGGATGATGGAACAGATGGGCGAGATGATGAAGGGCATGGGCGCGCCGCCGCCGAAGGAACTTTATCCCACGCTGATGGCGCTGCCGGAACTGACGCCGGAACAAAGGCTGGTGGTCGAACAGCAGTCGGGCGAGCGGATGCA
>JAYTLO010000041.1:0-16232 GCA_043729385.1 Akkermansiaceae bacterium | reverse complement strand
GGTGGTGACGGATCGCAATGATCTGGATGGCCAGCTTTACCAACAGTTTTGCAGCGCGAAGGATTTGCTCAAGCAGACGCCGGAGCAGGCGGAGAGCCGCGAACAACTCCGCGAGATGCTGGCGTCCCGGAAATCCGGCGGGATCATATTCACGACAGTGCAAAAGTTTTCCCTCGAAGACGGCGAGACGGCGCATCCGTCCCTGTGCGCCCGGACGAATGTGGTCGTCATTTCCGACGAAGCGCACCGCTCGCAATACGGGATGAAGGCGAGGCTGGTGGACGTGAAGGACAAGGCGACCAAGAAGGTCATCGGGAAGAAATACGTGTTCGGGTTCGCGAAGCACATGCGCGACGCGCTGCCCGGGGCATCTTTCATTGGATTCACGGGAACACCGATCGAAAAGGCGGATGCCGACACGAAAGCGACGTTTGGTGATTACGTGTCGGTGTATGACATCGAGGATGCGAAGAATGACAAGGCGACGGTGCAAATTTACTACGAAAGCCGCCTTGCGAAGTTGGACATCAACCGGGAGGAGATTGATGCACTGAACAAGAATGTGGAGGAGGTGATCGAGGACGAGGAAGACGTCGTCACCCGCGAGAACACCAAGGGCAAGTGGGCCCAGCTCGCAAAACTCGCGGGAGCGGAAGACAGGGTGCGGGAACTTGCGGCGGATCTGGTAGAGCACTACGAGACGCGGACCAGCGTGCTGGAAGGCAAGGCGATGTTTGTGGCGATGAGCCGGGACATTTGCGTGAGTATTTTCGATGAGATCGTCGCGCTGCGTCCGGAATGGGCTGGCACGAAGCTAACGAAGGACGGCAAGGAGCTGGGATGGAATCATAGAGATGGAGCGGTCCGGATTGTGATGACGGGGACAGCTTCGGATAAAGCGGGTATCCAGGATCACGTTTACAGCAAGGGGCAGAAGAAGCGGCTGGAGAAGCGATTCAAGGATCCGGCGGACCCGCTCAAGATTGTGATTGTGCGGGACATGTGGCTGACCGGATTCGATGCACCCTGCTGCCACACGATGTATGTGGACAAACCAATGGTCGGGCACAACCTGATGCAGGCGATTGCACGCGTGAACCGGGTTTTCAAAGGCAAGGAAGGCGGGCTGGTGGTGGACTACATCGGCATCGCTGCGGAATTGAAACTCGCGTTGAAAACTTACATCCAGTCGAAGGGAAAAGGGAAGCTGACCTTGGACGCGGACAAGGCGCTGGAAAAGCTGTTGGAGAAACTGGACGTGCTGCGGACGCTTTTTCATGGCTTCGACTACAGCGGATACAATTCTCCCGGGTTGGTGAGCCTGATGCTTCTGCCGGATGCGGCGAACCACATTCTAGGTTTGGAAAAAGACGGCGAGCGGAACGGCAAGAAGCGTTTCCTTGATGCGATGGCGGCAGCAAACGTGGCGTTTTCGTTGTGCTCCACCTTGGACGGGGCCAGAGCCGTGCATAAGGAACTGGCGTTCTTTTCCAGTCTCGCCGGAGTTCTGCGGAAACACGGAACAACCGACAAGAAGCGCAGCGCGGAGCAGAAGCACAGCGCGCTGAAGCAGATCCTCGACAACGCGGTGAAGGCGGAGGACGTGCAGGACATTTTCCAAGTGGCGGGACTGGAGAAGCCGAACATCGGGCTTCTATCCGATGAGTTCCTGGAAGACGTGCGCCGGATGGAGCGCAAGAATCTGGCGGTGGAGATGTTGGAGCGGCTTTTGCAGGACAAGATCAAGGCGCAGACGAGGACGAACCTCGTGCAGGAGAAGAAATATAGCGACCGGCTGATCGAGGCGCTGCGGAAGTATCACAACCGGATGATCGAAAGCTCGCAGGTGATCGCTGAGATGATCGCGATGGCGAAGGAAATGCAGGAGGCGATGAAGCGCCACGAAGAGCTGGGCCTGAATGCGGACGAGGAGGCGTTTTACGACGCGCTGGCGGACCGGCCGGAGGTGCTGCTGAGCATGGGCGATGCGACGTTGAAGAAGCTGGCGAGCGAGCTGACGGAAAAGCTGCGGAACAGCACGACGGTGGATTGGCAGTTCCGCGACAGCGTGCGGGCGAAGATGCGGATTTTGATCCGGCAGCTTTTGCGGAAATACAAGTATCCGCCGGAAGGGCAGGAGGATGCGATCGGGCTGGTGCTGAAGCAGGCGGAGGCGTTGGCGGATGATTGGACGGGGAGTTAGGGATGCTGCTGGCGATCTGGCGTTCGTAGTCCAGCCCTTGAGGGCGTCTTTCGATTTCATGGGAGAAGGTGCCGAGACGGATGAAGACGCCCTCAAGGGCTGGACTACGAACGCCAGAGGCCTACGGCGATTCTGCTCTTTCCTATGTCCCGGCCGCCGCGCACTGTCCGCCTCCATGAAAATGCACCGCATCCTCGCCGAGGCCGCTTCCACCATCGCCAAGTCCGTCTTCCGAGAGCACAAGGTTCTCGACCACGAACTCGCCACCGCCTTCGAGGAAAACCCGAAATGGGGCAAGCGCGACCGCAGTTTTATCGCCGAGACCGTTTTCGAAGTTGCCCGCTGGCGGCGTGCCTTGAGTTTCCTAGTCGATAGCGAGGAAACCACCGCCCTCTGCGCCGCCCAATGGGTCCGCATGGGCTATGAAATCCCCGAGTGGTGGGCCTACAACGGCAAGACCGCAGAGGAAATGAAAGCCCGCGAAGCCGAACTCGCCTCGCAACCCCGCGCCGTCCGCGAGTCCATCCCGGACTGGCTCGACGCCCTCGGAGCCGCCGAACTCGGCGATGCCTGGGACGCCGAACTCGCCGCCCTCAACCAGCGCGCCTCCATTTTCCTCCGCGTCAACACCCTCCGCACCACCCGCCCGGAAGCCATTGCCTGGCTCGGCAGTTTTCACATCGTCGCCACCGAGGTTCCCGGCCTGCCGGATGCTCTCGTCCTCGCTCCCGGCAAATCTCTGCCCAAAACCCTCCGCATGGATGGCCGCGTGGAGATCCAGGACGCCGGCTCGCAGATGATCGCCTCGCTCGTCGATCCCCAACCCGGCGAGCGTATCATCGACGCCTGCTCCGGCGCCGGTGGAAAATCGCTTCATCTAGCAGCGCTGATGAAAGGCGACGGTCGCGTCTTCGGCATGGATATCGACTCGAAAAAACTCGTCGAACTCGAGCGCCGCGCGAAGCGCGCCAACGCGAACAAGTGCGTAAAATCCAAGGAAATCATCGCCACCACCACCACCGATTTCGCCGAAGTCGCCGACCGCCTGCTCATCGACGCCCCGTGCTCCGGCCTTGGCACCCTCAAGCGCCAGCCCGACCTCAAATGGCGGCTCAAGCCCGCCGCCATCGACCGCCTCCGCGGCATCCAAGCCGAGCTGCTAGAAAAATACACCGCCATGCTCAAGCCTGGCGGCCGCCTCGTTTACGCCACCTGCTCCATCCTCCCCTCAGAAAACCGCGCCGCCATCGACAAGCTGTTAGCCAGCGGCGGTTTCACCCTCCTCGAAGAACGCCCTGTTTCTCCTGCCGCCACCGGTTACGATGGCTTTTACGCTGCGGCGCTGGTGAAAAACCCAACTTGACCCGAAGCCGGTAATACAGGAACCTGTATTCCATGAAAGCCACTCTCGATATTCCGGACGAGCTCTACCGCCGTGTCAAGGCACGCAGCGCCATGGAAGGCCGACCGATTAGAGCCGTTGCTGTGGACCTTTTTCAAAAATGGCTGGAGGGAAAGCCCGAGGCTGCGGTCGAGCGCGATGTTTCACTGAGTGACGACAACATGCCGTGGCTGGCGATTGCTCGCCGCTATGTCCGGGAGGATCAGAACCACGATATGGATGCCATCAAGGAGGCCATCGCGATCGGCTGGGGCGCGGAAGTTGCGGAGAAACTTAACCTGAGCAAACCGTGAATTTTGAGAAGGTGAGCTTGGACACCTCGGTGGTCCTTCGATTGTTGGTGGGTGTTCCGGCAGATCAGGCGACAGTCGCCAAGGATTTCGTGACCGAGCGACTTGTCCGGAACGACTCGCTGAACATCTCGGACCTTGTCCTTTCGGAGGCTTACTTCGCCCTACAAACATTCTACAAGATTCCTAAAAGCGACGCCCTTGAAATGATTTCGCTACTGTCTTTACGGAGCGGATTCCACATCAGCCCGAATGCAGTTAATGTGCTCGCTCTTCCGAATCTAAGTTCCGCGAAACCGGGATTTGTGGATCGCTTGATCCATGGCGCGAGTCACGGCCACGGGCACACGCTCGTCACCTTCGAGAAAGCTGCCAAAAAACTGCCCGCCACCCACGTCCTGCAACCCTAACTCTTCACGGACCGCGAAATTCATTTCGCCTGTTAGGTTCGTGCCGCGCCAGCGCGGATGAGCACTCGTCCACCTTCGCCGACGTTTTCCCTTCTTGTGTCGTGTTGCATACGTGATACAACTCCGCCCATGGTTCACACCGCTGTCATCCACGCCCGCATCGATTCTGAAACCAAGGAAGCGACCGAACGCATTCTCACCAAACTCGGCCTGACTCCGACTGAAGCGATCCGGTTGTTCTATCGGCAGATCGCGTTGAGGGGGGAGTTTCCGCTAGAGCTGCGGCTACCTAACGAGGTCACCGCAGACACGCTTGCCAAGTCAGACCGCGGCGAAGAGTTGGAAAGTTTCGATTCCACCGAAGCGCTTTATGCATCCTGGGAATCATGAAGGTCACGCAGACCAACCGGTTTCGAAAGGATCTCAAAGCGCAGCGGAAGCGGGGCAAGGATCTTCAAACGTTGAAAGCGGCGATCGATCTCTAGGTCTCCGGAGAGCCACTTCCCGTTAAAAACCGGGATCATGCGCTTGGCGGGGATTGGGTCGGCTGGCGTGACTGCCATGTGGAACCGGACTGGCTGCTCATTTACAAGCTCCTGCCGCATGAACTCGTGCTTGGCCGAACCGGGAGTCATTCGGACCTGTTCTGAGGTCCCGCATTTACAACTCCCACGCCCCGTCCACTATCACCCCCCATGACCCAGCTCTGGTGCAACGGCCAATGGCTTACTTCCCGCGATTTCCCTTCCTCCCTGATGGATCGGGGGATGATGCATGGCCTCGGCCTGTTTGAAACCCTGCTTGCCCTCGACGGCATACCGGTCTTCGCCGACCGGCATCTCGCGCGGCTCCAACAATCGTGCGCCAGACTGCGCTGGCCGCTCTCCATTTCAGACTTTTACGAAACGGCGGCGGAGTTGTTAGCCCGCAACAATCTCACCACCGGACGCGCCAGAATTCGTCTCGCCGTCACTGCGGGTAGTGGCTCGATTCACGATCTAACGCCCGGTGACGACCGACTCGTCTGGATGACCGCGCTGCCTGCTGCTGATTCGCCCGCCAGTCTGACTGCATGTCTTTCGCCGTGGCCGCGCAACGAGCGCTCGCCGTTGGCGGGGATGAAATGTGCCTCCTACGCGGAGAACTTGATAGCCCTCGACCACGCAAGGAGCCAAGGCTTCGACGAAGCGATTTTCACGAACACGCTCGACCATTTGTGCGAAGCCGCGACGGCAAATCTGTTCGTCGTGATAGGCAACACGCTGATCACGCCGCCGCTTGCATCGGGCTGCTTGCCGGGGATCACCCGCGAGGTCGTGATCGAGCTGGCCAAGAATTTGGGAATGCCCTGCAAACAACGCGATCTCTTCCCCAGCGAGCTGCCGCTGGCGGAGGAAGTTTTCCTAACATCGTCACTCTGCGGGGTGATGCGTCTCTCTCGTTTCGAAGATCATTTCTATACTGCGGTACAAAGTACCCAAGTCCTCCAGCAGGCGTTGCAGGCAGCCATTTTGAGCGATATCCAGAGTCGGAAATCTCACTAAGAACCTTGGCTTGCCGAGTGCCCGACGCGGCGTCATTCTCTCTGCATCATGCAGGCCGTCACTGATCGTTTGAAGAATTTCCTCCAATACGTGGCCGTCAATTTGATCGACGAGCCGAGCCAAGCGCAGCTCAAAGTGGCGGAGTTAGGCCCGAAACGGCTGCGTTTCAAGCTCGTCCTCGCCAAGCCGGACGTGGCGATGCTCATCGGTCGCAATGGCTTCACCGCCTCGGCGATCCGCAGCATTTTAAAAGCCGCCGCCGACCGCGAAGGAGTGCAAGTCACACTACAAATCCACTCGCACGAAGAGGAAGCGGAGCTGCTCGCACGAGGCGATGGGCACTGAGAATCGAGCCTGTTATTTCGCCTAGGCGGGTCATTGACAGCATTGCGGTCATTTCCTAGGTTGCAGTCGTGGATACGACCTTGACGATTCGGGATTTGGCGGAGCCAGTGAGGCAAAAGTTGCAGATCCAAGCGGCAAGCCACGGGCGCTCAATGGAGGCGGAGGCGCGGGAGATTTTGACGATGGCCGTTGCAACGAGTGAAAGTAAGCTGTCACAAGCCGATCCTGACAGCGGTGGTCTCAGGAGTGTATGCACATCGGTCCGCGGAATTTGGAAAGGCCGTGGTACGACCGATGAGTTGATGGAGTTAACACGAGGAGAGTGAGGAATGCCTGTTCTCGTGGATAGCAATGTGATTCTCGATATCGTGAATGATGATCCGGTTTGGGGAGACTGGTCGGATGGGCAAGTGACGCTGCTTCAGCCGGCGGGATTGCTAGTCAATTCCATGATCTATTCGGAGCTGTGCGCCAGAGCTGACTCCACATCCGAAGTGGATGCTTTGATGATTCAACTGCATTTAGAGTTTCTGGAGCTTTCCCGAGAGGCACTCTTTCTAGCCGCAAAAGCATTTCTGCGGTATCGCCAACGAGGCGGCACCAAGACTTCCCCGTTACCCGACTTTTTCATCGGTGCGCACGCCGAAGTGTTAGGCGTGGCCATTCTCACACGCGACAAGGAGCGTTATAAAACCTACTTTCCCAGCGTGCCTCTGATTTGTCCCTGATGAGACACGCCGGGAAATCGGCGAGTCATTTCTTCAGCGAGTCATTCACAAATTCCTTCTGCGCGCGCTTCTTCTGCTCTTGGGAAATGTCCCGCAGGGTCAGGCTTTTATCGAACTCCAGCGAGTAGGCGTAACGCAGCGCGGTGGATTTCTCGGCCGATCCTGCCGGGACGTCCAGATCCCAGCGCAGGATGCCTTTGGATTTTTCATAACGCACATAGTCGGCGTTCGCACTGAGCGGGTGGCTCATTTCACCCGTCGAGACGCGCAGGTCGCTGGTGTCTTCCATGAACGGAATGCGCTCGCGGATGCGCAAGCTAACAGGCTGGTCCTTAAAATTATCCACCATGACTTCCGCCGTGATCGCGACTTGGCGGTTGCCGCCTTGCACGTCTTCGCGGCGGTCCACTAGGGCACGCCGCGCCTTGACTTGGCCATCCACGCCGAAGCCGAGCGTGAACGTCCGGCCGCGGGCGATGCTGGAAATGTCAGTGCGGCCCTTGAATTCCCCATCGAGGAAAATGTTGACCTGTCCGCCTAGCAGATCGCGGCTGGTGGCGTTGACGAGTTCTGCTTCTCGAAACACCGAGGTTGTTAGGATCGGCACCGCGACGTGATAGAACTTCGCGGGCGAGGCGTGATGGATAACAGGCACCATCTGCGCATCCCGGCGGCTGACGAGAGTGACGGGCGTGGCGAGCGCGTAGCGGATGCTGAGGTCTTCTTCGCCACCCTCATCCATCAAGCGGAGCTCGCTGAGGCGCTCGGAAAGCTCGATGAGTTGCACACTCGCTGCGGAGTCGTTGGCGAGGAAATTCTGGCTGGCGATTTCATCCATCGACTTGCCGAGATACTGGGATTTGATCGCGACGTTTTTCTTCTCGACGGCGGTTTTGTAAAAGGCGGCGTTGCTGCTAGCGGCTTGGTTGGGAGCGGTGTTAGAAACGCCGACATACAGCGGCGCGAGCCGCGGATTGTAGGCACTCGTCTTGGGCGACGCGGTGGAGAGCGCGATCTTCGCCTCGTCCCAATCCTCGCCGCTCACTTGGTGGATCAGCGCGTTGAACTCGATTTCCACGCCACTGGTTTTGGTGTCGCCACGAACGTTGTAAACCGGGGTCCAGCCGCAATCTTTGACGAAATAATTGAGGCTCAGGCTGGCGGCTCCGACGGCGGGTTTGTCCAGATAGACGACGGCGTCGTAGGTCGCGGGTGGGCCGGCGGCGAGCTTGTCCGCCTCCTCGTTGAGTTTTCCGAGGGTCTTGGAATCATCCTTGATCTCGAGGTTGAGCTTCATGATTTCCTGCGAGGCTTTCTCATACTGGGTGAAATGCATTTGAGTGACGGCCTCGAGTTCCTTGGACTGGATGACGCCATGGGTCATCTCTTGGCTCGCCGCTGGGGCCACGAATTTTTGCAAATCCTTCAAGTAGTCCTGGCGGATCCGGCGCAGGGAAATCTCGTTTTTCGAGGTGGCGATCTTCGCCTCTAAGTCATCGATTTCTTTTTCCAGTTCACCCGCCCGGCCTTGCAATTTCGCAGCTTCCTCCGGCGGCCTGCTTCGGCACGCCACGGAGCGCACGGTCGCGCCGGTGACTTTGTCTGCATAGACGGATGCCGGATCGGTGGCGGCGGGCAGCGGGCCGATGATAATCTCGCAAGCACCGAGTTTGTCCGCCGGGACATCGACTTGGCGCGAGACCACGGCGGTGCCCTGATAGAGCGTGATTTCGCCGATCTTGCCAGCGATAGGATTGCCCGGAGTTTGGGCGTTTTGAGCGATTGCGAATGGGGCAAATAAGCCCCAGATCATTCCGACTTGGATTGGCTTCATGGTGTGCCTTGAGTGGCAGCTTCCATATCGAGCGGGGAAATCTGGATCTATCAAAAGTGCCGTTTATCTCAAAATTAGCGGTTCAGATCAGGCTTTCCTCGCGGGTGATAATTCAAAATAGTGAAGCATCTTTGCGAGCAGTCAGGCTGACGAATTCCGCAGCGGCCTCGAACGAAACGTCCGGGCCGATGCGCGACATGGTTGGGAAAAAGCCCGCAAGCAATGGGCGAAGCCTTTGCCGGAGAGGGTTTCTGCGGGGCGGGCGATCGGCTGGCTCAGCATTTCCTCAGTCGAAATCGTGCGCAACAGCAAGCTCGTGCATTTCCATCCGTCGCCCGAGGACATGGCGCTATTCCGCGAAGGTGACAAGGTGCGGATGAGCCAAAACGAGCCGGACGGCAGTGATTTCATTGAGGCAATGTTCCTCGGTCTAACGGACAAAGGCTTGAGCGTGACGGTGCCGATAGAGACGGATCATCTGACCGGAGATGGCTGGAGCTTGGATGAGACAATGATCGATCTATCAGACTTCTATCTGAAGGCGCTTGATGAATTGGCGACGTCGGCTCACGGCCGTGAAGTGGTTCTACCAGCCCTGTTGGATGGGGCAGGGGATGAGGTGGATTTCGATGGGCACGGGGATTTCACGGAAGATCTTGAAGACTCGGGATTGGACGAATCCCAAATCGACGGCGTGGCGATGTGCTCGAAGCATTGGCCGCCGCTGAGCTGCCAGAGCCGGGACTCATCCATTTGCGGCGCGCCTTTACTCCGGAGTCCATGGTGCCGGATGCCTTCGTCGCCCGCACGCCCATGGCTCGCGGCACGGCGGCGGCTCTGTCCGCGTGTTTTCTGGATTTCGATCAGGAATGGTGCGTGAAGAACGATCTGGATCTGCTGACTCAGCAGGAAAAAATCGTGGATGAAACGCCCACCTCGGTGCGGCTCGTGACCGGTGTGGCGGGCAGCGGGAAATCGCTTGTGCTGCTGTATCGGGCACTGCTTTCCGCGAAACTCGATCCACAGGCTCGCGTTCTGGTGCTCACCCATAACAAGCCACTGCGCTTCGAGTTGGAACGCCGGTCCAAGGTTCTAGCGGACCTACCGGGCAATCTAACATGCACCACTATTTTCCAATGGGCGGCCCGTAGCCTCGGCTCGTGGGACGAGAGAATGTGGTCGCCACGCGATACCGAGCGGACCTTGTTTCGCTTAAAGGAAGAGTGCCCGCTGCTAGAAAAGCTATCGACCGCCTTTCTAACTGACGAGATCGGCTGGATGAAGGACCACCGCCTGCTGCGCAAGGAACTCTATCTGGAGGCAGATCGCAGCGGTCGCGGCACCTCGTTGCGGGGCAACCAGCGCGAGGAAATGTGGAACCTTTTCCACGCTTACCAACATGCGATGAAAAGCGAGGGCGCCACCGACTGGCACAACATCGCGCTGCGTTTCCACGACGCGGCGGTGGTGGAGAAAACTCTGCGTTTTCCTCACTTCGACGCGGTGTTCATCGACGAAGCGCAGTTCTTCGCCAAGGCGTGGTTCGAGGTCGTCAACGCGGCGCTCAAGCCGGGCGGGCATCTTTTTCTAGCAGCCGATCCCACTCAAGGGTTTCTCCGCCGTCGGCAATCATGGATCGCAGCCGGCATCGAGGTCCGCGGGCGCAGCACCAAGCTGATGCAGGCCTATCGAAACACGCGGTCTATCCTCCGCTTCGCCCGCGAGTTCTACGAAAGCCGGATCGATCCGAACGACAATGAAGCGGATCTGAACCTACCGGACGACGAGCAGTTGGCCGCAATCCGCGAGGAGGGTGAAATTCCGGTCGTTGCTTATGTGCCCGGCACTCAGGACGAAATCGCCCGTGCCGTGAACGCTGCGTTGGCCTTGAAAGATGGGGGACTGCTGCCCGGCAAATTATTGATCATCCATGCGAACAGCTCGCTGGAAAGCGCGCTGCGGCAGGCTTTGGAGCGGAAGTTAGGAGTTGGAATGGTTCATGATGCCAAGTCCGGTCCGGTCCCGGCAGAGACGTTCTGCACCGTGACCACGCTCAACGCCGCGACCGGGCTGGAGGCTCCGGTGGTGATTTTGTTAGGCATGGATCATTTGCTGGAATCTGAAAATGACCTCCGCCTATCAGAAGGAGAGCGAAGCGATCTGCGGCGCGATCACACGCGGATGCTCTACATGGGATTTACCCGAGCCGGCCAGCGGCTGGTGGTGATCCGGTCGGGGAAGACGAATTCAGTCGAGGCTTTGCCTTGATTCAAAAACCGGGGGGTACATCCTCCACTTATCCTTTTGCGAGATGACCTTGTGCTTTGCCTTGATTCAAAAACCGGGGGGTACATCCTAGATGTGCTCTCCGGCTTTCATTTTAAGTGACTTCCACCGTTTTGACGGAAACGGTGGGAGTCACCAAAGCATGATTTGCTCCGGCATTTGTTCGGCGGAAACTTCTTTTGCCGGTTTCCCGTGGATGATGAAGGCCTTTTCCCATTGGGCTTTGGTGATGTACATGGCGCGGACGGAGCCTTCGTTTGGGACGGCCAGTCGAATTCTGCGGAGATGGGTTTCCTGTCGGGCGAAGGTGACGCATGGACGAGCATAGACGCTGAACTGGATCATCTGAAATCCATCATCCAGTAGGAAGTGGCGGAAATCGGTGGCCCGTTTCCGCTCTTCCTTCGTTTTGACCGGGAGGTCAAAGGCGACCATCAACCATCCCATTTTGTAAGGGTTCGGGTCCATGGGCGATAAGGGCCGGAGGTGGCGGTTGTGAGCGACCGGCGGAAGGAGCGCATGACTCCTTCAATGACGCCCCGGATGTCGAGATTCAGCTCAAACCAATCGACCTTTTCTAAAGGGAACCCCGTGACCCACTGGCGGAACTCGCGGGTGACTTCCCATTCGGTGGTGTCGCGGTGGGTCTTTACCCACTGGGCCACACGCCAGTCCACGCAGGGCCGGAAGGGTTCCATAAGGTCGTAGGCAAGTGGGGTGGAGTTTTCCCGGATGACGTGGGCGATGCCGAAGGTGGGATCGAGTCCGACGGCGAAAAGATTCTGGAGGATGGTGGAAAGTAGAACCGCGTAGCCGTAGTTGAGCAGGTTGTTCACGCCGCCTTCATTGCGGCCACGGCGGAAATCATCGGTCTCGGCGACATGGTCGGCATAAATTCTCCAGAAGGCTTTCGCGCATTCGGCCTCCTTGGACGGGAAGCGGCCACGGGCAAGTTTTTCAAGCCGGACCAATCTCGCGTCTCCCGGAGCCAACTCAGCCGCAAGGGAAAATTGGTTCATGCACTTGGCGTCGATGGTCTTGTGCCAAAGACGTTTCTTGAGCTGCGCGGGAATGTAGGCTTGGGAGCGCGTAAGCAGCGTGTCCGTAGAGCGGTTGGCGGGGAGGACGAGGGAGGCGGGTTTGAAATTCTCGCAAATCACGAGGCCGATGCCGAATTTGGCAGCTTCCAGCAGGAGCTTCGAGTGAATGGACGCGGAGAAGGATGTGATGATGATCGCGCCGACATCTTCGAGCGGCACCTGCCGATTTCCCTCTACACTTTTGCAGGTCAGCTGGCCGTCCTTGCAAGAAAGCGAGCAGTCCGGGGCATCTACGCTGACGATGTGGTAGGACAAAAGGGTGGGGGGGGTGCGGGGGAACCAGTTGGCAACGGCCAGTGCTTTTTCCGAGAATCGCAATGTATCATCGGGCTGTTCGCACGGGAATTCCGGGATCGCGTAGGTGAACGGGGATTTGCCGTTTGACGGGGAAGGTTTGTGCGTCAATTGTGTCAACAATGAAAACGGCGACGATTCGTGAGGCGCAGCACCATCTGTCCAAGCTAATGGACGAGGTGGAAAAGGGACAAGAGATCGTGCTGACCCGCCGAGGGAAGCAGGTAGGCAAGCTGGTGCCAATGGACAACTCGGAGGATCCGCGTGAGAAGAAAATTGACTGGGCTGCGTGGGCGATTGAGCAACGGGAATACTTGGAAACCTTGCCAATGATCGAAGGTAGCGCCGTGGATGCAGACCGGGAGGGATACCGCTGGTGAGATTGACTTATGCGGAGAGCAGCGTACTCGCATCATTGGTGATGCGTGATTCCAACAGTGCGAAAGCCATCGAGCTGACGGCGGGGCAAGATGCTCCCTATTTGTTCAATCACTTATTGAAGCTGGAAATCTACAACGCGATCCGCCTCAACGTGGCCTCCGGGGCGATGGATGAGGTTGGGGCTGCAAAATGCGAACGCCAAGTGGAGAGTCTGCAACGATCTGGAAAATGGAAGATGATGGAACCGGATTGGGTGAGAGTTTTTCAGCGCTCCGTGGGCTTCAGCAGGGCGCACACTTCGTCATTTCGCACCCGGAGTTTCGATATCTTACATGTCGCTGCGGCGGTCGAACTTGGTGCCACGGAGTTCTGGAGTTTTGACAAACGCCAACGGTTGCTGGCTCGCGAGATGGGGCTGCGCATCAATGATTGAGTGGGTGGCCCGTGTAGCACTGAGGAAGAATATCGAGGCCATCTTCAAGCATCTTCAGAACCTTCGCATTGCCTTTCGTCAGTTTGATTCCGTGACGATTCGTTAGATCCACAGAGATGCCGTATGCCTCTGAGTTTTTGACTGAAAGAATACGCCACTGGCCGGCCCATGTTCCCGCTTGGACATTGATGAGGGTGCCGTTCCTCAATAGCCTTGGAGCCTTGCCACCGTTTTCGGATGTCAGAGAAGCCAATGTGGAACTTACTTTATGAAATGGAATCAGGCAAGGTGAAGGGTCGAGTGCAATTGCGAAGTTATCACCGATGACTTGAGCGCCTCTCGCCATGCCATGAGGTTGTAATTTGCTGATAGACGCGGTGGGAAATGGTCCAAGAAGTTTGCTGGTTCGCTCGGAGGTCAGTTTGAGCAATCCGCGGATCACAAGGTTCTGTTGCCTGCTCGTGAGTTTGTCGCGATATTTTTCCAAGAGCTTTGCAGCTTCTTTCTTCAGCTCTTGATTCTCCCAGCGCTGTTCGCCGCCGTTCGCAGGACGTTTGAAAGTACTCCGATTTGGACGTTGCAATAAAATGGTGTTTTCGCCGTCATGACAAACGATGCTCCAGGTGGTGAGTTCCGCTTTAGTGCCCGAGCGATCTGCCGGGATGTGCTGCATCACGCGGGCTTGAGCGAGAGAGCGGGCGAGGGCGTTCTTGACCTCTGCGGGCAGATCGCGGAGGCGGACATCGGTTTCGGTGCCTTGTCCGTCCCGGCGAGGACGCTGATAGGTGTCGAAAATTCCGAGGCTGTGGAGGAATTTCTTCTCATCATCGTTGCGGCGGCGCTTCATGAGCGCCTGCCAGATTTTTCCGGCTTGGTTCTGGCCGTGACGGCGGAGGGGGAAATAGTAAGCTGCTAGGGCGAGGGTGGCGGCGTCCAGCGCGTGATGGAGATGGGTGAAGCTGCGAATTTCGTCTTTATGGAGAAACTTTCCGTCAGGAGTTCGAATTTCCGGGCAGGCGAGTGCAAGAGTGTGTGTGAGTTCCCAAGACTTGCGGATTTCCGCTGTGACAGGACCAGGGATAGGGTCGATTTGGGCGGTTCCCAAACCTGCTTTCAAACGGAGTGCTCCCATGGCGATCTTCATGAGTTGACTGGACTGGGTGAGCTGTCCTTCGGTGAAGGTCCGTTCCTTGTCCTCATAGCGCTCGATCAGAAGAAGTCGCTTGCGTGCGTTCTGGCGGGCGTAGTCGTCAGGGTAGCCGTCTTTGTTCGCGACTTTCAGCTTATTGACCCAGTCTTCGTACGGCTTTGGACTAATAATGCGATCATCTGTCGTGGATTCGTTGATAAACTGAAGCGCGGTTCTGTTGCCCTTTGCCTCATTGATTTCCTTACGAGTCAGAACAAGCCCAGCCATCGAATCGGACAGACGCTGCGAGCGTGGAATAATGTGTTCATATTCTAGCTCGGATAGCTCAGATTCCGCGTAGGTTCTGTGGGTGAATGGGCAGGTCCAGTTCAAGTCCATTGCAATCCGGCATTTTCTAATGAGGCTGTAAGTCGGAGCTATACCACATTTAACCAATCGTGCTTCGGCGGCTTTGTGTTGGGCGAGTTTCGCATTGAGTGATTTCTTGATCTCCTGCCTGTCTTTACCCGAGAACTCTTTCAGCTCGCGGGCGACCTCAATGATGACTTGATCGAATTCGTTTCCTTGGGTTTTGAATTCGGCGAGGATATCATCGACGAGGCGGTCGAGGATGAGCATCCGATGGCGGACGAGGTGATTGTTCGTCACTCGGGCGATGGGGCGTTCGGCTTGGAGCAGGCGGACGCGGGAAGCCGGGATACCGAGGTCGTAAAGGATGCCGTTTTCTGGCTTGTGTTCTCCTTTTTCGGGGTCGCTGGTTTTGCAGGCTTTGGTGGCATCGAAGCCAGCGAGGATTTCCGCGACGACTTGCTTCAGCACCGGGCGGGCGTAGGGGGCGCGGCCGGTGGGGATTTTCGGGCCGAAGGTGGTTTTGAGAAGGAATTCATCAAAGCTAGCGAAGGGTGGCTTGCCTTGCTTGGGTTTGAGTCCGACGAAATATTTTCTAGCTGCAGCATCGAGATCGGTGGCGTTGGGGGAACATGCGGATTTTTCAAGCATCCATGCCAAGGAAATGTTGACGCCCTTTTTCCAAAGACTGATGATATCAGACTGCACGCTTTCCGGGAGCAGCTTCCAGATAGGTGATAGATTTGCCCGACTGCCTTCTGCTTTGCGGACTTCGTCCATTACCGGATCGAAGACAAGGGCGTCCTCGCTGTCCGGGTGGAGTTTGAAATAGGCGTCGATGTTGGTGGAGGCATCACCGCAGTAGGTTTTGATCGCTTTTTGAAGGTCGGAATGACTGAGGCGACCTTGTTTCACCGCGAGACCCCAAAGTGTCTGCCTTAGCTCGCGGTCCAGTGGTTCGCCATTCGTCTTGAGGTTGGCCAAGATGCGGGCGAAACGGTATTGGAGGAATTCAGGACATTTGGCGGCAGGGACTTTGGCGAATTTGTCGGCGAGTTTGCGGGCTTGAGCGTCGGATTTTCCTGCGGCGATTTCCTCGTCGTAGGTTTTCGCCCAAGTGACCGGGCAGCGGGAGATGATGCGGTTGTCGAAACGGGGGACTAACTGCCCGAAGAGAAGTCCGCCCATGAAGCGCTTCGTTAGCTTGATGTCGGCGGCGGTGAGCAGATTGCGTTCATCTGCTGTTAGCTCCGAGCTTTTTAGAACCAACCGCACCGCTTCTGCATCGAGTCCGGGGATTTTTCCCACATGCAGCCTCAATAATTGACTGACTTCCGCAGTGACTCGAGAACGAGGGTAGGCCGCATTCAGGGTTTTGTAGGGCAGGGCCGCGCAAATTTTTTTCTGTAAAAGTGACTTCTGACTTTTGCTGAGAGGTGGTTTTTCGGGTTTGGTTTGCTGGTTGTTAGGAGAGGGTGAGGTAG
>JAYTLO010000040.1:0-1660 GCA_043729385.1 Akkermansiaceae bacterium | reverse complement strand
CGACCGGATGGTCGCGCTGATGCTGCTGAAAAACGCGGAAATCGCCTCGCACGGCATCTTGCCATTTTGCCAGGACACCGGCACCGCCACCATCGTCGGCAAAAAGGGCCAGCAAGTCTGGACCGGCTGCGACGACGCGGAATTCCTCTCACAAGGCATTTACCAAACCTACACCAAGGAAAACCTCCGCTACTCGCAGACCGCCCCGTTGTCGATGTATGACGAGGTCAACACCAAGACCAACCTGCCCGCGCAGATCGATCTCTACGCGACTGAGGGCGATGCCTACAAATTCCTCTTCGTCAGCAAGGGCGGCGGTTCGGCGAACAAGACGTTTCTCTATCAGGAAACCAAGGCCCTGCTTAATCCCAAGCGCCTCAAGGAATTTTGCCTCGAAAAAATGGCCTCGCTCGGCACCGCGGCCTGCCCGCCCTATCACCTCGCGTTCGTCATCGGCGGCACTTCGGCGGAAACCTGCCTCAAAACAGTGAAGCTCGCATCCACGCACTATTACGACGAACTCCCGACCACCGGCAACGAGCACGGTCAAGCATTCCGCGACATCGAGCTTGAGAAAGAACTCCTCGCGATTGCCCGCGAGATCGGGATCGGGGCGCAGTTCGGCGGCAAATATTTCGCGCTCGATGTCCGCGTCATCCGCCTGCCACGGCATGGTGCTTCGTGCCCCGTCGGCATCGGTGTTTCGTGTTCCGCGGATCGGCAGGCCAAGGCGAAGATCACCAAGGACGGCATTTTCCTCGAAAAGCTGGAGAAGAATCCCGGCCGCTTCATCCCGGAGAAATTCCGCGACTGGAAATTCAAGGGCGTGCCGATCGATCTCGATCTCGGGATGGAAGAGACCCTGAAAACGCTTTCGAAATATCCCGTCACCACCGCGCTCGCGTTGTCCGGCACCATCATCGTCGCCCGCGACATCGCCCACGCG
Source organism: Akkermansiaceae bacterium (assembly GCA_043729385.1). Classification (GTDB taxonomy): domain Bacteria; phylum Verrucomicrobiota; class Verrucomicrobiia; order Verrucomicrobiales; family Akkermansiaceae; genus Luteolibacter. The sequence goes on along the minus strand of JAYTLO010000040.1, from coordinate 714 downwards.
AAGCTCAAGGAGATCCTCGACGACACCGGCGAGCTTCCCGAGTATTTCAGGAAATTCCCGGTCTATTACGCCGGTCCGGCCAAGACACCGGTCGGCTTGCCATCTGGCTCATTCGGCCCGACCACTGCCGGGCGGATGGACAGCTACGTCGATCTTTTCCAATCCAACGGCGGCTCGATGGTCATGCTGGCCAAGGGCAACCGTTCGAAACAAGTGACCGACGCCTGCCAAAAGCACGGCGGCTTCTACCTCGGATCCGCGGGTGGCCCTGCCGCCTTGCTCGCGCAAGAGCATATCCGGTCGCAGGAGGTCGTCGCCTTCCCCGAACTCGGGATGGAAGCCGTGTGGAAAATCACCGTCGAAAATTTCCCGGCATTCATCCTCGTGGACAACAAGGGCAACGACTTCTTCACCTCGTTGAACTCCTGCCCGGTCTGCCACTGACCCGCACCTGAATGAACCTATTGCAAGATAGGATCCCGTTTCATGGTAAATGCGTTGCAAGCGCGTTTTCAGGGACTACAATTCCCGCAACAACCAAATTACCAATATGATCCCCAGCGGCCAAGAATTGATCGTCATCTTCATCATCATCCTGTTGCTCTTCGGAGCGAAGAAACTACCTGAACTCGCCCGCGGAATCGGCAAAAGCATGGGCGAATTCAAGAAAGCGAAGGAAGAGTTCGAACACGAAATCACCCGCTCCGAAACCGA
>JAYTLO010000039.1:0-6283 GCA_043729385.1 Akkermansiaceae bacterium | reverse complement strand
GAATAATTCGAAACCGGCGGGAAAACCGGTGGAATAGTCTGTCTTGTTGGGATTTCTAGGCATCCGTAAACACTTTACCCACAAAATAAGGCGTACAAGCTGTTAGATTTTCATGGATGGTGGTTTCCCGAGTGTAGGGACCCTGCAAGTCACCATCTACCAAGCACGGCGGCCACGGTGAGGGCGGTGGGTTCACCGGATCGGACGGATTTTTTCCCGACAGACGCTTGGGGGAATGCGGCTTCTAGACAGGGCGAGCCAGCTGCAGAATCAGCTAGGATGGCGCGCTCCGGAAGGGAGATGGTGCCCTGGCAGAGCTTGCCGCCCCAGGGGTCGATGTAGCTGATAGGGAAGGATCGCGCGCCTTTTTCAAGCTTGTCGGGGAGTGCGGTTAGGGTGACGAAGTGAGCGTCGATGACCACCCACTCAGGTGGCTTGCCCGGCTGGCCACGCTTGGCATAGCGGCGCAGGCTGATGATTGCCGGAAGTCCTTTGGCGACGGAGGCATTGAGCCGCTGATGAGCTCGCTTGAGAAGTTTTTCTTGAGTCTCGCCGGGGGTGAGAAACAAGACTTCTTGGCTGACCTGCGGCAGGAAATGGCCGTGCGTCATTTCGTTAGCGATGTCGCAAAGGTCGGCTAGGTTGACGCCCTTGCGCGACCAGCGAGAATGGCCGACGAGGTGGCTGGAGGGCAGCATTCCGCGCTGGCGAATGATGTTCGATATCCGCTGTTTGTCGGTGTCGCCAGCGATGGCGTTAGAAGCGCGTTGCCACGCCGGACTGCCGAAGCGGAAGGCGTTGAGCAAGGCGGTGGGGCCGCAGGCGTTGCCAGCCACGACGAGTTGGTTGGCCGGGACCGGTTCGGCCCGCGCTACGAAGCAAAACGCCAGTAACAGACTACTTACTGCCAGCCGGGACATAGATTTCCACGCGACTGTCGTTGGTAGGTTTCGCATCGGTGCGGCCTTGGGAGAGGACCACCTTGGAGCCATAACGCAGACTCGCGGCGGTGGGTTGGGAAATGGGAACGCGGATGGTTTTCACGGCGTTGACGGCGAGCGAAGTAATGTTAGAAGTCACGTCGCCGGTGGGGGTGAAAATTCTAACACCGGTGTTGATCAGGGTCTCGGTGCCTCGGTTCTGCACCATGATTTCCACCTGACCGTATGGGTTTTTCGAATCGGGAGGAAGGATCCGCTGGGATGCGAGGGCGGCGTCGTAGATGCCGGGTTTCTTGGCATTGAGGACGCGACCCATGTCAGGCGTGCCGCCGCCGAGGGCGTGATCGGGGCCAGCCGCACCGCCGTCGTTTAGATAGGCAAATACGAGGTTGGCCGCCTGCCTCAGGGTGAGCCTTTCATTGCCCGGCCAGCTCTTCACGGCAGCGATGGCACCCGCCACGATGGGCGCACTGAACGAGGTGCCGCTGACGCTAGCCGCCTGATTGCCAATCCACGCGGCATTGACGCCGAACCCCGGTGCCGAGACCGCGAGCTGCAAGCCGGTGTTAGAAAATGCCAGATGATTTCCCAACCCGTCCACCGCACCCACGGCGATGACTCCGTCGTTGGCGGCAGGATAGGAAACTTGAGCGAGGCCGTTGTTACCGGAGGCCGCGATGATCAGGGCGCCGGCTGCCCGCGCATACTCGATGGCATTTCTAACCAACGCACTGTCGCCGAAGCTGCCCATCGAAATATTGATCAGGTCGGCTCCGGCATCGACGGCGGCGACGATGCCTTGAGCGAGCAGGAAACTGTCAGATTGGCCTGCGTCGTTGGCGATTCGGATCGAGATGATGTCCGCGCCGGGTGCGACGCCGGGGGTTAGAGAATCGCGGCCGATAATCATGGATGCCACGGCGGTGCCGTGGCCGCTCTGCGTCGCTAGATTGGCGGGAAGATCGACGAGATTTTGCCAAGTGATCGCGCTGGCAAATGCCCGACTTGACGCTACGCCGGTGTCCAGCACGGCGACGCGGACTCCATTTCCCCAAGCCGTATTGTCGCCAGTGATGCCGAGCCACTCGAGCAAGCCCGCGCCGAGGGCGACGGCTCCCGGCTGGGCGGTGCCGTCACCGGGCGCAAGAGGCACGGCCACTGGGAAAATGAGCGATGCTTCTTCCTCGCCATCAAGCAGGGATGCCAGCACATCAGGGTCCGAAAACCCGATCCGCAGCGCGTTGAGCGCATCCAGCCGACCTAACAATTGGAGCTTGTCCCCTGCCCGCTTGAGGAAGGCTTCGAGGGCGGACTTGTCCTTGAAAACGAGAGTCCTTTGGCCAGGCACTGCACCGGCTTTTATCGCAACGTCGTCACGACGAGATGCCGGGCCACGGTCCGCCCGGCGAAATTTGGGTGCGGGATCATCGGCGATGACTTTCCGCTGCGGCTCAAGTTCCGACCGTGAAATCTTAGCCCGCGAGGAAACGCGAGGGGCGGCGGTTCCGGCCAACCAATATCCCAGCACCGCGACCCCGACAAATCCGAGAGTTAGAATCAGTGGGCGACCGCGCATGGGTCAGACTTAACCCCGGGAAGTGGGAAACGGCAGGAAAAAGTTTTATGAGCACGAATCTCGAAGGGAGCCGGAGTGGACTACGCAAGCCATATCTAACACCAAAAGGATTTCGCGTGGCACATCGCACGAATTGATGAACTGTCCGCGTGTGGCATATTCTAACGAAAACTTACTTTCGCCCAAGCTCATCGCCGCCGGCAGTGCCGGACGCTGGTATTTGGCCATTCTTGGGTTGACCCTCGCCCTGATAGGCGGGGTTTTCGTGTGGCTCATGGCACGCAGTTTCCTGAGAGGCCGGGAAATGAGGACGTGGCCCGAGGTGGCCTGCGTGATTCTTTCCTCGGAGGTCGCAGAGCGGCGGAATGATGAAAATTCCCCGCCGGAATTTCGCCAGGACTTGAGCTTCGGCTACACTTGGCAGGGCGAGGCCCGCACCGGTGACCATCTGACTTTGCGCGGAAGTCCTTGGTCGTCTAACCGGTCGCTGGCGGAAGCGCGGACGGCGCAATACCCGCTGGGCACGGCCACCACCTGCTTCGTCGATCCCGCGGCTGCCGATTTTGCAGTTTTGAAAACCGATTCGCTGGCTCCGGGTTACTCGATTTGGTTCCCGGCGCTGTTCGTCATCGGCGGCCTTGGAATTACCATCCGCGCGGCGGTGGGAAGCCGGGTCTAACATCAGAGGACACCTTGCAAAGTGTTAGTCTTAGGTGACCTAGGGCTTATGTCCACTTGGTTTGCGAGCCTCCCTCCCCCTAAAAATGGAGAACCAAGGTTTTTATTGCGTCATCTCATTTCCGTGGCTTAAGGTCGCGTCCCGGCGTTGCGTGACTTGGCAAGTTGCTTTTCGCGGAAATTCCCGGGCAATTTATTCAATCTAAGACGCGATGAATCCAGATCGAGCGACTCTCAATTTCCTCAATAGTTTTCCAGAAGAGGCCCGGAAAAGGGGTGAGATGCTTCAAAAAGACGGCGGAGTTACTCAGATTTTCGGAAATCATTTGTTCATCCAAGGTCGCGTCGAGGACGAGACCGGAGTCTTCCGCACCAGCCTCCGTCTGCAAGGAAACCGTTGGTTCGGCTCATGCACCGCCGAGGATGAACTCATCGCTGGAGCTTGTCAGTATGCAACGATGATGGAGCGGATGCACCGCGGCGAGGATCTGCCAGAGTCGCCTAACGAATTCGACGACACCCCGGTGCTCGATATCATTGAGGAAAAACTCGGCCGCGAGCTGGACGACAAGGAGGCGGACTTCGTCACCAAAATCGAGAAACGCTACCGCCGCTATGTGATCGAAGGCGAGCTCCATGACCACGACATGGTCCGCATCACCCCGCGCTGGGAGATCACCACTTACGAGCCGTTAGAGCTGTGGCCAATGCCGCCCGGCGACATCCTTGAGTTCTGGAACTACATTGCCTACGCCTTTTATAAGAAGAAGCTCCCCTACCCCGAGTTCATGAGCGTGATCACCGATCTCGGTCATGTGCAGAAAAAAATGGCGGACTGGGAGCAAGAGCGCGAGGTCGCTTCTTGGTATGAACGCATCGAACAGGTCAACGAGCGCCCGCCGCAGGACGCACCTCTAACGGTCGCCTTCCGCCTCGTCGCCACGATCAACGAAGCGCGCATCGAAGTGAAGGAAGAGAAGGCCGGCGTCTGGATCCAGCTTCGCGAAAAAAACGAGATCGAGTCTTACGTCAATCTCCACCACGAGGCGGCCCTGCTAATGGATGCCTCCAGCCAGACGCTGTGGGAACACTACCTTGCGTTTTTCCGCAAATATGGCGACACAACCTTGGACTTCGACCAGGAAGAATCCTGCCGGTTCATGAACCGTGTCTTCCGCCAGCCCGCGCTCAAGGGCTACATCGTCAACCTCGACGAAAAGGAATTCAAGGTCTCCGACGAGCGGCTTTCCTGGGTCTGCGAGGACGATCCCTACGACGCGAAAAGCTTCGCGCTCCAACTCGTCACCGCCACCGGTGAAAATGTTTCCCACTCGGTCCGCCTACTGCCGGGCCGCAAGGAACTCTATCAGTCCGACGAAACCGTTTTCCCCGGTCCGCCACGCTGGCTTGAGGAAACTGACGTCATGCCGCGCTATCTGATTCCAGTACGCGTCATCGACTCGTTAGAAGGCGTCGAGTTCCTCCGCAAGATCGGCGCATCGCTGCCCGAGTCGCTCAAGAAGCGCGTCGTCGATCTCGAACTCAAGCCGCGCTTCGAAATGAAGCTCATCGCCGGTCTAACCGCCGCCGAGACTGAGCATTTGGTAATTGATGTAAACGCCATCGAAACCAAAGGCCGCCGCACCGAGCGCCTCACCAAAGAAGGTTGGGAACTCGCCGAGCAACAGCCGGTTAAAGGCAAGCAGCTCCTCCGTTTCGCCCGCGAGGATCTCTATCCGGTCCCTGCCATCCTCGATGAAATGGGCCTCAGCTACGACGAGAAGTTGTTAGCCTTTAAATCCCGCATCACCAAACAGTTCCCCGAAAAATTCGCGGAATGGATCAAGGCGATGCCCGAGAACATCGAACTCGACATCGACCTCCGCCTGCGTTCCATCCTCGCCGATCCAGTCACCGCCGCGGTTAGATTCGAAGTCGTCGGTCAAGACATCGACTGGTTTGACCTCCGCATCGTTATCGATGTCCAAGGTGCCAATCTTTCCAAAGCGCAGATCCGCCAGCTCGTCGCCGCCCGCGGTGGCTACGTCCGGATGGACGACGGCACCTGGATGCGTCTCGAAATCAAGCTCGACGCGGACCAGCGTGAAGCCGTCACCCGCCTCGGGCTCGATCCCTTCGACCTATCCGGCGAGACCCACCGGATGCACGCGCTCCAGCTCTCCGATCCCAAGGCCGCCGAGGTCTTCGATCCGAAAGCCTGGGAGCGCATCAAGAACCGCGCCGGCGACATCAAGCTCGAAGTCACCCCTCCGCTGCCCGAGGCGCTCAACGCCACGCTTCGCCCCTATCAGGTCGATGGCTTCCATTTCCTCGCCTACCTCTGCGTCAACAATTTCGGCGGCATCCTCGCCGACGACATGGGTCTTGGAAAAACCATCCAGTCGCTCTGCTATCTGTTATGGCTGTTCGACGAACACGCAAAGACCGGCGGCATGAAAAAGCCCGCCCTCGTCGTTTGTCCCAAGTCGGTGCTCGACGTTTGGTACAGCGAGGCTGGCAAATTCACCCCGCAGCTCCGCGTTAAAATTCTCAAGAACCGCGACGATATCGACGTTGATCACATTCAGAACAACATCGATATCCTCGTCCTCAACTACGCCCAGCTCCGCGTCTGTGGCGAGGAACTCAACGGCATCAAATGGCTCACCACCATCCTTGACGAAGGCCAGCAAATCAAGAACCCGGACTCCAAGGCCGCCAAGTGCGCCCGCGAGTTGGATTCCCAAAACCGCCTCGTTCTAACCGGAACGCCGATCGAGAACCGCCTGCTCGACATGTGGTCACTGATGGCCTTTGCCATGCCCGGCGTCCTCGGCAGCCGCGCCTATTTCAAGAAGCGCTTCGACAAACGCAAAGACCCACTCAGCCAGACCCGTCTCGCCTCGCGTCTCCGTCCGTTCCTGCTGCGCCGCACCAAGCTCCAAGTCGCCCAAGACCTGCCGCCGCGGACCGAAGAGGAAGTCTATTCGAAGATGGAAGGCATCCAGTTAGAGCTTTATAAAAATGAACTCAAGCGCATCCAGAAAGCGCTGCTAGGTCTCGATTCCGACGAAGCGGTGAAGAAGAA
>JAYTLO010000038.1:0-21632 GCA_043729385.1 Akkermansiaceae bacterium | reverse complement strand
TCAAATTCACCCGCATCCGTGACAGTTTTTTTCGCAGGCTCCTGACGGATTCCTGACAAACGAGCGACTCACGGTGCGAAACCATGCGACATCGACCGAATCCACAAACGTACATGAAAACGAACCAGCACGCAGCAACTGCTGCAAACCAACCAGATGGCGGACAGGGAGGGATTCGAACCCTCGGTAACATTGCTGCTACACACGCTTTCCAAGCGTGCTCATTCGACCACTCTGACACCTGCCCTTGGAGGGCGGGACGCTAGGAACTCGATCCGCCCTTGGCAACCTCTTTTTGAATTCTTTAAAAATCAGCCGCTGCGGTCATTCATCGGCGACGCGGGCGAGGATCCATAACAGGTCCGATAGACGGTTGAAGAACAGTCGGACGACTTCTGGGACGGGTTCGCCTGATTCGTGGAGGGCGAGCACGCTGCGCTCGGCACGGCGGGCGACGGCGCGGGAGAAATCTAGGCCAGCTCGGGCCAGCGAGCCTTCCGCACCGGGCTTGGCCCAGCCAGTGAACTTGATGCCTTGAGCCTCATAACGGTGGGCCTCTGCCACGATCCATTCGAGATCCACAGTGGCAATGGCGGCATACTTTTTCTCGATATACTTCGCCTCATCCTCGGGCAAATAGGCGAGTTGGCCCATCAGTCCGATGAGCAAGGACTGGAGTCGATCTATCAGGGAAATCCACTCGTCATCATGGGCGGCGGCACGGGCGAGACCGAGTGCGGCATTGAGTTCGTCCACATTTCCCAAAGCCTCAATGCGGAGGGAGGTTTTCGCGATGCGCTTGCCAAATAAAAGGTCGGTGTCGCCGGAATCGCCGCGGCCAGTGATGATGCTCATGGGGAAAAATTTAGGACGGAGAAAAATCAATGTCCATCCGCGTTCATCCATGTTTCATCCGTGGCGTCCATGAAACTCGCGAAACTTAGCGACGGCCCTGAAATTTTCCACACCATCCAAGGCGAAGGCGTGAGCGTCGGTGCGCCTGCGGTGTTTATACGGGCGTCTCGCTGCAACCTCCACTGCGTCTGGTGCGACACCGATCACACCTGGAATTTCGAGGGCACGCCGTGGCCGCACGAGAAGGATGCGCTGCCGGGATACGTGAAGCATCGCAAGTCGGAAGTGACTTGTGAGATCGCGCCGCTAGAGGCGGCGGAGCGGATTCTAACATACGATTGTCTGCGGGCGGTGATCACCGGTGGCGAGCCGCTTTTGCAGGAGGCTGCGTTTCTCGAAATGATCGGGCACCTCCGCGAGCGGCAGCCGGAGTATCAGTTTGAGGTGGAAACGAACGGCACGCGGATTCCCTCGCTGGCATTCCACGAGGCGGTGAACCAATTCAATGTTTCGCCGAAACTGGCCAACGCGGGGATGCCCGAATCGCTGCGGCTGAATGCGGCGGCGCTGCGGTTTTTCGCGAATTCGCCCAAGGCGTGGTTCAAGTTTGTGGTGGCCGGACCGGCGGACTTGGAGGAAATCGAGGCGCTCCTAACGGACCACGCGCTGCCCCGCCTCCGAGTGTTGCTGATGTCCGAGGGCCGGACCTGCGCCGACCTGGATCGCCACGCCATCTGGCTGGCAGAAACCTGCCGGGACCGGGGATTCCGCTTTTGCGATCGCCTGCACATCCGGCTGTGGGGCGACAAACGCGGGGTGTGAAATCCGCCAACCTTAATTTCCGATGAAGAATCGCAACTTTCGAATCGGGGTTGGGTTTCCCCAGCCGTAGAAATTTGAAACGACATGAACCGCAACTCACCGCCCTCCGACAATTCTTGGGAATCTGACGCCGTTTGGAAGCTGCTAGACCAAGCGCCACCAAAGACCGCCGGAGTTAGATTTGCGGATGATACGCTGCGCGCGGCGCGTTTGTTAGTTGAACCCAAGCCATGGTGGAGCCGGCTACTTTCTCCAGCGCCGTTAGCGGGCTTCGCCGCCGCGACTGCTGCTTTGGCGTTCGCGGTGGTTTCACTCGTCGGCCCGACTCCGACATCCAGCCAGCAGATCGCCGCTTTAAATTCTCCGCAAGCCGTCGCCATCCAAGACATCGCGGAAACCGAAACGCTGATCGCTGCCGTGGATCAACTCGATGATTTCAGCGACAAGGAGCTGGTCAGCTTAATTGGATTCTAACCGCTTCCCCATTGTCTTCTCTCACGCCAACTTCGGTGGGTGAAGCAAGCGTTAATTTTCGATCTGGATGGAACATTGGTGGACTCACTGCGGGGAATCGCAGCTTCTTTGAATCGTGCGCTGGGCGGGTCCGGCCTGCCGATCCATCCAGACTCGGCGGTTAGAGGGTTCATTGGCAATGGCTCTCGCGCCCTGATCCAGCGGGCCGCGCCGAGTGCTGCGGATGAAGCACTGCTTCTTGAAATCGAGCAGGCGTTCAAGGCCGACTACGATCTAACTTGGCCAGACGGCACGACCGTTTACGCGGGCATCTTTGAGCTGTTGGAATCCCTGCAAGCCTGCGGCCATCCACTCGCCGTGCTTTCTAACAAACCTCATCCGTTCACGGCAGCAATCGTCTCGCGGATGTTTCCAACAATCCGCTTCGCTGCGGTATTAGGCCAGCGCGCTGGCATCCTCAACAAGCCCGATCCTGCGGGGGCGCTTGAAATTTCCACCAGCCTTCATGTGCGTCCGCAAGACTGCATCATCATCGGCGATTCCACGATGGATCTGGAAACCGCCAATAACGCTGGGATGCAAGCCATCGCCGTGACTTGGGGATTTCATGATCGCGAGCGGCTCGTCGCGGCTGGTGCGGAACTCATCGCGGACGATCCGGCGGGGGTGTTAGAGCTTGTCGTCCATGCCCCTTAGCGGTTCAGTTCGTCCACCTGTTGATTGAGTGTGCAGAAGTCATAGAGCCAGCCGACGAGGAACAAGCCACCAGTTAGAAGCCAGATCAGGCCGGTGCCGATTTTCCCCTGATAGAAGCGGTGAATTCCGAACACTCCGAGAAATGTCTGGAGGATCCAGGCGACCGAGTAGTCGTATTTACCTGCGGCAAAACGGGCGTCCGCCTGCCGGTCCATCCGGGGAATCAGGAACACATCGATGAGCCAGCCCACGCCGAGCAGACCGGCGGTGAAGAACCAGATCGTTCCGCTGATCGGCTTGCCGTAGTAAAACCGGTGGGCACCCGTAAAGCCGAGGATCCACAAGAGGTAGCCGATGGTCTTGCTGTGCGTTTTCATTTGAGTAATACGCTCAAGCGAGCTTTGCGACCAAGGTGGCGGCGAGCGCCTTGACCGCCGATTGCTGAGTGGGATCGGCTAGATTTCCCTCAGCATCGAATGCTTGGTATGCCTTCGGGATGGAGACCTGATCCGGCAGCACGGTGACGCTGATGTTTTCCAATAACGGCCTGAGCTGGGCCAGACTGCGCGCGCCACCGTAGCCGCCCGGCGAAGCGGAAAGGATCGCGGCGGTCTTGCCCTTGAAGGCTAACAGGGGCGGCTCGTCTTCGGAATCGGCGCGGGAAACCCAGTCGATCGCGTTCTTCAACGCGGCGGTAATGCCGCTGTTGTATTCCGGTGAGGCGATGATGAAACCCTCAGCAGTCAGGAACAATTCTTTGAGTTTTTTAGCGGCTTCGGATTTCCCTTCGGCGTCTTCGAGATCTTGGTCGAACAACGGCAGCCGGAAATCACGGAGAGAGATCAGTGTGACATTGGCACCAGCCTCGCGCGCTCCGGCGGCGGCGATGGTGGCGAGTTTCTGGTTATAGGATTCAGCGCGGAGGCTGCCGCCGAGGACAAGGATGCGGGGTGTGCTCATGATCGTTAGACGGATGCGGTTTCGAGAAATGGATAGTCGGTGTAACCGTCAGGACCGTCGCCGTAGAAGGTGGAAGGTTCTGGTGCGTTGAGCGGTGCGCCGGTGCGGAAGCGCTCGACGAGGTCGGGATTGGCAATCGCGGATTTCCCGAATGCCACGGCGTCCGCAGTGCCCGCGCGAATCGCATCCCGCGCGGCGTCGGCGGTGAAACTTTCGTTAGCGATGTAAACGCCGCCGAATGCTTGCTTGAGCGATGGCCCGAGGGCGGGTTTGTCGTAGGATTCGCGGGCACAGAGAAATGCAATCTTCCGTTTCCCAAGCTCGCGGGCGGCATAGTGAAACACTGAGGAAATATCGGAATCACCCACGTCGTGAGCATCGCCGCGAGGTGCTAGATGGACGCCCACCCGGTCAGCGCCCCAGACGGAGATGACGGCATCGGTGACTTCCAATAGCAAGCGTGCGCGGTTCTCGATGGAGCCTCCGTATTCGTCAGTGCGCTTATTAGAAGAGTCTTGGAGAAACTCATCGATCAAGTAACCGTTAGCCCCGTGGATCTCGACACCGTCGAATCCAGCGGCCTTGGCATTTTCCGCCGCGCGGCGGTAATCCGCGACGATTCCAGGGATCTCCGCGATGTCCAAAGCGCGTGGTGTGACATAGTCCTTCAGTGGGCGAATGTGGCTAACATGTCCGGCGGGTGCGATCGCACTGGGCGCTACGGGAAGCGCGCCATCCAGATAGACCGGATCGGAAATCCGCCCGACGTGCCAGAGCTGAAGAAGGATTTGTCCGCCCGCTTGGTGGACGGCTTGGGTGACGAGCTTCCATCCTTCCACTTGATCGTTGGACCAGATGCCTGGAGTGTTCGGATAGCCGACGCCCTGCGGCGAAATGGAGGTGGCTTCGGATAGGATCATGCCGAACGAGCTACGCTGGACGTAGTAGTCGGCCATCATGGCATTAGGCACGCGCCCGGCCGACGCGCGGCAACGCGTGAGCGGTGCCATGATCATGCGGTTAGGAAATGTAAAGGCTCCGGCACGGAGCGGCTGGAAGAGTGGATCAGACATGAGTCGGTTTGGTATAAAAGGTTTAGGCTGCGGGTTTTGCTTCGAGTTTGAGTTCAATGACAACTTCATCGCGGATGAGATCATCCGTCTTGCCTGGATAGACGATACCGAAATCCTTGCGGTTGATGTCGAACTTGGCGTCGATCTTCACACTGTCACCACTCATACTAACAGTCGCAGGAAAGCTGATATTCTTGGACTGACCGTGGAGGGTGAAATTCCCAGAAACGATGTAGCTTGATGCGGATTCTTTTTTAAACCCCGTGACGTCGAAGGAGGCTTGTGGAAATTTTTCGACATCGAAGAAGTCTGGGCTTTTTAAGTGGCCTAGGAGTTTTTCGTCGTCCGCGAAGGTGGATTTCATATCGATAATGACTTTGTGATCATTTCCAACAGGCGCTCCGTCGTTGATGGTGAAATAACCGGTGAAGGTCTTGAAGCCGCCGGAGTGGCTACCGGTGACTTTCGAGCCCACGAAGTTCACCTGAGAGGCGGGAGTGAATACATACTTGGTGCCCACTTGCGCGGTGGTCGCTGTTTTATCGACGGCGTCGGAGACCTTCGCGTCGGCGGTTTTATCAGCAGGATTCTCGCACGAGACGAAAATGAATGAAGTGGCAATGGCGAGTGCAAGGGATTTGGTTTTCATAATATGGTTTGAGAAGTTGGAGAAGTTACGCGGTTTTATTTAAGATCAAACAGAATCGCCTCGGCGGAAGTGGTGCTGGTGATTTCGATTTCGCCAGACTCTTCCAGCGAGACCGCATCACCTGCAACCAGCTCGACGCCGTTGACGTTGATCGATCCCTTGGCGACTTGCAGCCACAGTCCGCGGTCGGCTGTTAGCTCGTGCCGCGCGCGGTTTCCCGGCTGGAGTTTGAGCAGATAGATCGAGGCGTCTTGGGCGATGCGGGCCGAGCCGTCGCGTCCATCGGAGGAAATCACCAGAGTTTTAACATCGTCTTTATGAGCCGTGGCAGGGGTCCACTCGGTGTAAGCTGGCTCCAGGCCGCGGGTGTCAGGCGTGATCCAGATTTGCAATAGATGTGCCGACTCAGTGGACGAGGGATTGAACTCAGAGTGCTGCACGCCGGTGCCGGCCCGCATCATTTGGATTTCGCCGGGCTTGAGGACGCGGCTGTTTCCCATGGAGTCCTTGTGGGCCAGACTTCCGGCTAGCAGATAGGAGAAGATTTCCATGTCCCGGTGAGGATGGTTTGGGAAACCACCACCAGCGGCGATTTGGTCGTCATTGATCACGCGCAGCGAGCGGAAGCCCATGTGAGCCGGATCATAATAGTCGGCGAACGAGAAGGTGTGCCAACTATCGAGCCAGCCGTGGTTCGCATGGCCGCGCTCACCGGCGCGGCGGATTTTCAGGTTGAGGTGTGTGGTCATGCCGACATCTTATTGATTTTCGCCGGCCTGCATAATGCCATCGCCGTAGTCTCAGGATGCGAAATCGACAGGCTGCCGCGTGCATCACCTAGTCTAGCAACTCCCCGTAATGCCTGCGGGCGATCGCCATCGAAAGATCGAGAATGCCCTGGCTGCGGGTGTGGCGGAGTGCCTCGTCCGCCATCGCCGCGCATTCCGCATGGCTGAGTGAGCGGATTGCTTGGCCCACTCGCGGCACCTGCTGCGGGCCCACTGAAAGCTCCTCGACGCCCAAGCCGAGCAGCAGCGGTGTTAGACGGATGTCGCCCGCCATTTCTCCGCAGACTCCGGTCCAGATGCCGTTGTCAGTTCCTGCGTCGATGGTGCGTTTGATCAACCGGATAACAGCAGGATGGGTGGGCCGATAGAGATCGGCGACGTGCGGGTTCACCCGATCAGCAGCGACGGTGTATTGGATCAAATCGTTAGTGCCGATTGAAAAGAAATCCACCTCGGGAGCTAACAGGTCCGCGCAAATGGCTGCGGCGGGCACCTCAATCATGATCCCCACTGGCAGATCGTTGTCGAAGGCGATGCCCTCGCTTTCTAACTCATCCATGCAGCGGCGCACCATGTCCTTGCTCCGCCGGACTTCGGATAGACCCGAAATCATTGGGAACATCACCGCCACTTTTCCGAAGGCGCTGGCCCGCAGCACGGCCCGGATTTGTTCGCGGAACATCGCCGGACGCGCGAGCGACACGCGGATGCCGCGCCAGCCGAGGAAGGGGTTCGGCTCGGGATCGGTTAGTGGTTCCACCGGCAGCTTGTCGCCGCCGGCATCCAGGGTGCGGATGATCACCGTGTGCGGTGCCATCTCGCGGGCGACTCGCGTGTAAACTTCCGCTTGGTGTTTCTCGTCCGGCATTTCCTCGCCGTTGAGCAGTAGAAACTCCGTCCGATAGAGACCGATGCCCTTTGCGCCGCTGCGTTTCACCAGCGCCAACTCATCGACGAGCTCAATGTTTGCCGAGACCGTTAGAGGTCGGCCATCGACGGTCTCGGTGGCCGCCCCGCGCATCGCGTCGAGCGAGCTGCGGACTTTTTCCTTCGCCAGCGTCAGGTTCCGGTAGCGTTCGAGCGTTTCCTCCGTCGGGTAGAGAATGAGTTTGCCGGTGTAGCCATCAAGGATCGAAGGCGTGAGCGCGATGATGTCGATCACCGCCCCATCGAGTCCGACGACGGCAGGAATGCCGAAGGCGCGAGCGAGAATCGCGGTGTGCGAGTTCACGCTACCTTGCTCGGTGGCGAACCCTAACACATGGCGACGATTCATCGACGCGGTGTCGGACGGAGCCAAATCGTAGGCCACTAACACATGCTGATCTTCCGGTCCGGGCGGGCGGGTATCTCCTTCTAAACTGAAATTCCGCAACACGCGCTGAGCCACGTCCTCGATGTCCGCCGTCCGCTCGCGCAAGTAGGGATCAGGGATGCGGCGCATCGCCTCCAGAAAATTTTGCATGATCGCATAGAACGCATACTCGGCATTCTGCTGCCGGTGGGAAATCGCTTGCAGCACTTTTTCCACCACTGATCGATCCTCGAGGATCATCACATGGGCTTCGAAGATCCCGCTCTCGTTATCGCCTGATAGATCTTCCAACCGACTTTGCAGTTCGATCAGTTGCCGCTTGGTGATTTCAAGAGCCTGCCGGAACCGTTCTTGCTCCCGCTCGACTTCATCTTCGCCGATCGGATAGATCTCCGGAGCGGAAAACCCGCGGGCGATCACATGCACCGGAGCGATGGCGATCCCCGGTGAGGCTGGGATTCCCTCGTAGATGATTTCTTGCTCGACTCCGACTTTAGGCATGGACTGGCGAGATCATGCTTGCAACCGGGGGCGGGGTTCAAGACACATTTTCCCTGCACCTGACCGCGCCGAATCCAGTCCTAGACTAGGCATTTGCCGCTGCTCGACCGACTCGGCAAATCAGGGTTGCCATTCCGGAATCGAGTGTAAACTTCGGCGAAATGAAAAGTATCGCTCAAATCCTCACCGCCGTCACCACCACTCTATTTACTAGCAGCGCTCTTGCCGAGCCACTCGCCGTGGGCGCAGCGCTCCCGGCTGTGGAGCAAAAGAACCAGGACGACCAATTGGTGAAACTGGCCGAAGCCGGAGCCAAGGGCTACACGCTCGTTTACTTCTACCCCAAAGCCGACACGCCGGGCTGCACCAAGCAGGCGTGCAGCCTCCGGGATTCCTACGCGGCACTCACCGACAAGGGCGTTAGAATCTATGGCGTGAGCATGGACAAGGTGCCCGCGCAAAAAGCATTTAAGGAAAAATACAAACTGCCGTTCGAGCTTCTAGCAGACTCCGACGGTAAAGTGGTGGATGCCTTCGGAGTGCCTAAGACCGTGGGTTTCGCCTCGCGGCAAGCCTATCTTTTCAAGGATGGCAAACTCGTCTGGGCGGACCAAAAGGCATCAACTGAGAAGCAAGCTGAGGACGTCCTCACGTTTCTCGCCGCGCAGAAGTGACGCTGGCGGCGGGGTAAGGGGTCGCCGAAATTGAGTTGCCACGGCCACCTGATGTAGTTAATTCAGTGCCATGAACAGCTCCACGACTTTCTCCAGCGTCGCTATCTGGGAACGTGCGATTCAGCCTGCGAGACGGTCGCTGGATTCGGCGTCGGCGCGTGCACTCTTGAAGCTCAAGCTTAGCAAACGCGATTTGGACCGTGCCGATGCACTCGCGATGCGGGCGGCGCAGGGCAAGCTTTCCGAGGGAGAAGCCGAGGAATTGGAGAGCTATCGCTCGGTGGGCACAGCACTGGAATTTCTCAAGTCCAAGGCACGCCGCAGTCTGGCGGGAAGGCCGGCTGACTGCGGCTGATGAGTCCCCGGTTACGCAGCCAAGTTCGCCAACGCGCGGGTTTCCGGTGCGAATATTGCCATCTTCCGGAAGACCTGTCCGAACTCAGATTTCAGGTGGATCATTTGGTGGCGGAAAAGCACGGTGGCACCACTTCGCTGGAGAATCTTAGCTGGGCCTGGTTCCGCTGCAATTCCCACAAAGGCCCTAACTTGGCAGGTCTCAATGACCGCACCGGAATGATCGTGCGTCTCTTCAATCCTCGCATGGATAAATGGAGCGGGCACTTCCGTTGGGCGGGTGCGAAGCTTGAAGGCAAAACGCCTGAGGGCCGGGCTACTATTCATGTTCTTTGCATCAACCGGGCGGATAGCGTCTTGCTCAGGCGGTCCTTGCTGGCCGAGGGTGTCCGGTTTTGAAATGTGCAGGAGCAAGACTGCGCGCCCGGATGAAAAGTGGCGTCTTGGGCAATGCCAGTTCCACCGTTCCTTCCACCGGATCGAGCGCCGCCGTCCGACCGGTGAAGGAGCAGGAAACGCGCGTTTTCTGGCCCGCAGCCGGTAGTGTTAGTTCGAGTTTTCCTTCGCCGAGATTCACCGGTATCGCAGCCTGCCCGGCCACATCGCACGCTAGCAGCGTCATTTCCACCGAACGATCACCACTCAGCTCTCCCGTTTCGAAGATCGCCGCCGGACATGACGGCACCACTAAACTCGCACCATCAGCGCCAAACTCCGGCAACAAGCGCATTTCAAGCACCTGCGCCCCAGCTTTCTCCTGCGCCAGACATAGCATTTCCCCCTGAATCAGAATCCGTGCGTCCGCAGGCTTCTGGCTCTCCACCGTCACCTCGCCACCCACCAGCGGGATCATGGCCAGCCCATCGGAAAATGTCGCCGTGCGGAACGTCGCGTCGATCACCGCCTTGCCGTCCACCATCGCCAGCCGGAACCGTGCCGACAGCAGCGCCGATAGAGGCTCGCGGCTAACATCTGGTTGAGTCGCATCAGCCAGCAGAGTCCTCAATTCGCCATAAGGAATTTTTACTTCCGCTTGGTCCAAGCCTGGCCCCGCCAAAGCCAAAGACGGAGTGCAACTTGCGATCACTAACAGCTGGTGGAATTTGGTCATGCGCCATCCATCTGTCCCGCGAATGAATCCCTGATGAAGGTTCCATGAAATCCCGATGTGAGTTATGGCTGGCCCGCCCGGCAGAATCTCGATCATAGGTCTTGGCGCGGCAGTCCGGCAGACTCACCCTGCCGCCGACTTACGAATGAGCACGGTTCTGGAAACAATTGATGGCGGCACGCGCTATCTCGAAAAACGCGGAATCGACGACGCCCGCCGCAACATGCAAATGCTCGTCGCCCATCAGTTAGGCTGCACCCGGATGGATCTCTATCTCCAGTTTGATCGCCTCATGGAGGAGGGCGACCTAGTGCCGCTGCGCGAAACTTTGAAAAAACGGGGCGAAGGCATCCCGATCCAGCACCTGCTGGGCACCGTCTGGTTTCACCAACACGAGTTCAAGACCGATGCCCGCGCCCTGATCCCGCGCCCTGAGACGGAGGAGCTTGCCGAGTGGATTTTGAAATGGGAGCTGCCCTCCGCGCAACAAATCCTCGACGTGGGTTGCGGTTCCGGAGTCCTCGGGCTGACGCTCGCCGCCGCGAGACCCCGCTGGCAAGTGACCCTCGCGGATGTTTCCCCGGATGCCCTCGCCCTTGCCGGGGAAAATGCTGCGGCACTCGAAATCGCTAACGCCAGCTTCGTCGAAAGCGACCTCTTCTCCGCCATCGACGGGCGCTTCGACGGGATCGTCGCCAACCTTCCCTACGTTCCGGAAAATGATCGCGCCACTCTCACCCGCGAGGTCATGCACGATCCGGCGCTCGCCCTATTTTCCGGTCCAGACGGCCTCGACCTCATCCGCCGCTTCATTCCAGAAGCCTTCCATCGGCTCAATCCCGGCGGCTGGCTCGTTCTGGAGATCGGTCACGATCAAGCTTCACAAGTCGCTGAAATTCTAAAAGCCTGCGCCTTCACCGCCATCGACGTGAAAACCGACCTCTCCGGAGTTCCCCGTTTCCCCTTCGCAAAGCGGGACAGTTGATGGTGGAAACATCACCGGACCGCGGGATTTATCCCGGCTTTCATTCATTCAGCTTCTTCCTCTCAACCCTCCACTTTCAACCATCAACTCATGGACAAACTCGTAGTTCACGGCGGCTCCACCTTGCGCGGCAGCATTAATATCTCTGGCTCGAAAAACGCCTCGCTGCCGATCCTCGCGGCCACCTTACTAACAAGCGAAGATTGCATCATCCGCCGCGTGCCCGATGTCTCGGACACGAACTACATGATTCAAATCCTCAGTGCGCTCGGAGCCGATGTCGAACGCTCCTCCGGCACCGTCCGCATCTCCTGCGCCGAGGTGATGGATGAAGCGCCGTATGAGCTTGTCCGCCGGATGCGTGCTTCCATCTGCGTGATGGGTCCGCTGTTAGCTCGCAATGGCCGCTGCGTCGTCTCGCTTCCCGGCGGCTGTGTCATCGGCGACAGGCCGGTGGATCTGCATTTGCGCGGACTCGAAGCGCTCGGCGCGAAGATCGAGTTCGAGGGTGGTAATATCACGCTCACCGCCAAGCACGGCCTGCGCGGCGCGGAAATCGACCTGCGCGGCACTCACGGCCCGACCGTGCTCGGCACCGATAATGTGATGATGGCTGCCACTCTAGCAGAAGGAATCACCATCATCGAGTCCGCCGCCGCCGAGCCGGAAGTCCTCGATCTCGCGAATTTCCTGAACTCGATGGGCGCGAAAATTTCCGGGGCGGGCACCCGCCGCATCGTCATCGAGGGCGTAAACAAACTTCACGGCGTGGAGCACACCGTCATCCCGGACCGCATCGAAGCTGGCACTTTCATGGCCGCCGCCGCGCTTGCCGGGGAAGGTGTCACCCTCCGCCGCATTTGCCGGGATCATCTCAAAGCCATCACCGCCGCCATTGAGGAATCCGGCCATCGCGTCGATTTCAATGCCGCTGGCGACGTCTGCACCGTCCATCGCTGCGAAGGAATCACGCAAGGTGTGGAAATCAGCACTGCCCCATACCCGGCCTATCCCACCGACATGCAGGCGCAGATGACTGCGCTGTTAGCCACCACGCCCGGCATCAGCGTGATTAAAGACACCATCTTCCCGCAGCGCTTCATGCACTGCGCCGAGCTCAAGCGAATGGGTGCCGACATCAAGGTGGACAACGGCACCGCCGTCGTCCGCGGCGTGGCCCAACTCTCCGCTGCCCCCGTGATGGCGTCAGACCTCCGGGCCTCCGCCGCCCTCGTTCTCGCCGCTCTAACTGCCAAGGGTTCCACCGAAATTTCCCGGCTCTATCACATCGACCGCGGCTACGAGCACATTGATGAAAAGCTCCTCATGTTAGGAGCCAATGTTGAGCGGGTGAAGGACCGGTAGCCGCACGCGGCGGTCATGCTAACGGATACTCGCCGTCGTCGTCGATGCCGTGCCAGCCGAGGCGACCGAAGGCGCGGAGGATGGAGGTGGTGGGCTCGCCTTCTTCTTCGCCTTCGCCGTGCTCGATGGTGGCGGAGCTGCTAAGGCCGCGGTTGCACTCGATGGAGATGACGGTGGTGTAGCAGTCGAGGTAGATCCAGTCGCCCCAAGCTTTCGCTTCATGGCGCGGCTCGAAGTGTTCCTTGCGAAGGGCGGCGAGGATCTCGACGATGGTGCTTGGGGTGGCGGCGTCCGGGAGCTTGATGATGGTTTCCATGTGGAAGGTGGGAGAGTGGGAAAGGGTGATTTTGAGAAGGGATCAGGTGAAAACTGGCGGGATTCAAGCAGCGGGTCGAGGATCATTCGCGAAAGTTGCTTCACAAAGTTTCGCATAGGAGCCACCGAGCGCGAGGAGTTCGGCGTGGGTGCCTTGCTCGATGAGTTTGCCGTGATGAAGGACGCAAATCCGGTCGGCTTTCTGGACGGTCGAGAGCCGGTGTGCAATGACGAAGCAGGTGCGGTCGGTGCGAAGATTTTCAAGGGCTTCCTGGACGAGGCGTTCGGTGTGGTTATCGAGTGCGGAGGTGGCTTCATCTAGCAGCAGCAGCGGCGGATTTTTCAGCAGGGCGCGGGCGATCGAGAGCCGTTGTTTTTCGCCACCGGAGAAACGGCTGCCGCGCTCGCCGGCCACGGTGTCGAGACCTTCGGGACTGGCGCGGACGAAGAAGGCGGCGTTGGCGGCTTCCAGCGCAGCCCAGATTTCCTCGTCGCTGGCGTCGTGTTTGGCGAGCTGGAGATTCTCGCGGAGGGTGGTGTTGAAGAGGAAACTTTCCTGAGTGACATAGCCGAGTTGGTCGCGCAACCATTCCTTGGAAAGTCCGTCTAACGGGATGCCGTCGATGAGGATGCGCCCGGCGGTGGGTTCGTAAAAACGGGTGAGCAAGTTGAGGACGGTGGACTTGCCGGCACCGGTGGCTCCTACGAGCGCGATGGTTTCTCCGGGGAGGGCTTCGAGGGAAAGGCCGTTGATGGTGGGCGCTTCGTCCGAGTAGGAGAACGAAACATTTTCAAATCTAACATGGCCGGTCATCACCGCGGGACGTTCGCCTTCGGTGAGGTTAGTCTCGTCGGGCGTGTCGATGATTTTGAACACTCGCTCGGCGGAGACGACGCCACGGGTGAAGGTTTGTGAGAGGGTGTTGATGCGGGAAATGGGATCGAACAGGAAGCCCCAAGCGACGAGGAAAGAAACAACGACGCCGGGCTGGATCCGGCCTTCCAGCGCGAACCACGCGCCGCACGCGACCATCAAAATGATGCCGGACTCTGCGATGAATGACACGCCGGGCCAGACGAGCGACTGCCCGCGCATGACAGTCATGGTGGTTTCCCCAACCTTGCGGGATGCCTTGTCGAAGGTTTCTAACGCCTGTGGCTCGACGGTGTAGGCTTTGATTTGGCGGATGCCTGATAGATTGTCGTGGAGGATGGCATTGAGCGCGGAGGTGGCGTCGGAGGACTTGCGCCACATGGGCTCGGAGCGGCGGCTCCACCAGGCGGTGATCAGCCCGATGAAGGGCAGGGGAATGAGCGTCACGAGCGTGAGCTGCCAAGAGTGATAGAACATGTAGCCGGCCACGATGATGAACTGCAACACGGCGGCGATGGCCTGGTCCACGCCCTCGATGATGACGCGGTTGGTGGTGGGCACGTCGTTGGCGACGCGCGACATGATTTCGCCCGAGGAGTTAGAATCGAACCATTTCACCGGCAGACGTTGGAGTTTGTCGTAAAGCTCGACGCGGATGAGGTGGGTGAGTTTGAGCTCGAGCGAGTTGTTAAAATAGGTCCGCAGCGTGAAAAGCAACTGCCGCACCAGGATCGCGCCCATCCCGATGGCGGCGGTGGGGATGATGAGATCGGGCCGCTTTTTCGCGATGATCACATCAATGAACTGCATGGTGATGCCGGGTAAAACCAGCACCAGCACGGTGCAGGCAACTGCCATCAACAGCGACAGCGCGCTCTGCAACGGGTAGCGGAAAGTGTGGCGGAGAATCCGCACGAGTGTGGCCATCCGGGAGCTTGGAACTCGGGGAAGGGTTTGGGAAGAAAGAAGAATTCAGCTACTGGATTGTTCTTGTTGCTAGGTTTGATTTCCCGATGTTTCGCGGGGAAATGTTAGCTGATCCTCGTGTCCTTGCCATGGCGCTGTTAGCGGCGTTGTGCATTGGTTTGTCGAAGGCGGGGTTCAGCGGGATCTCGATGGTGGCGGTGGTGTTGCTGGCGGAAATTTATGGCTCGAAAGCGTCGGTGGGGTTGGCGTTGCCGTTGCTGATCGCGGCGGACCTGATGGCCTATCCGGCGTTTTTGAAACATGGCTCGTGGCGGCCAGTGTGGAGGTTGTTAGGCCCGGCCTTGCTGGGGATCGCGCTGGGCTGGTGGGTGTTGGACGTGATTTCCGAGACGACCGCAAGGCGGGTGATAGGCGGCTGCGTACTGGTGATGGTGGTGCTGCAAGCTCTGCGGCGGTGGCAAGCGGTGGCATTTGATCGGCTGGCGGAGTCGCGCGGCTTCGGCCTGGGTGCCGGGGTGTTAGGCGGCTTCGCGACGATGCTGGCGAACGCGGCGGGACCGGTGATCCAACTCTATCTGATGGCACGGAAGCTCCCGAAGATGGAACTCATCGGCATCGGCGCACGGTTTTTCCTGCTGATCAACTTGATCAAAGTGCCGCTCAACGCGCGGCTCGCATTGATCACGACAGATAGTCTGGTAGATAACCTGCGATTGCTGCCAGCCGTGGCGGTGGGGATCTTCGGCGGGAAATGGTTGCTGCGACATGTGCCGCAGGTGGCGTTCGAGTGGATGATCGTGATCTTCGCGACGCTCGCTGGGTTGCGGATGTTGATTTGGTAAGGCAGCTCAACGCCACTTGTTTTCCCGGAGTGCTTGAAATGCCTGCCAAGCGAACATGCCGAGGAAAATGGGAAACAGGATCGATCCCGTTTTAGCAAAAATCGCAAGTCCTGCCACGACGGCTACGACGATTGAGATGGTCAGGGTGATCTTGATGCGTGCCGGGCCGAGAGCGGCACTGAGCATATGTCCGCCATCCAATGGCAGCACGGGCAGGAGATTGAGAATCGCCCACACGAAGCTGATAACCATGAGGATCTGGAGGAAATAAAATCCATGGTTTTTCTGATCGGGCAATGTCTGGAGGAGCAAATACACGGCCAGGCCGAGGACGATCTGAATGGTCGGACCGGCTGCGGTGATTAGAAAATTTTGCAACCGGCTCATCCTCGCTCCGGAGTAGGCCGCAAAGCCGCCGAATGCTTGGAGGGTGATGGCGCTGGACGCCCCGAAAGAACGGGCGGTTAGGGCATGGCCGAGTTCGTGGACGAGGACGGAAATGAAACCAGCCAGGACAAATAACACGACGCGGAAAAGCTCCGTGGTCGAATCCGCTCCGATGGCGCCTCCTAGAATAACGAGTGTGATCCAGAAAAACGGCTGAACCTCCACGGGGATACCAAACAGGGAAAATCGAATCATGCGGGCCGTCGTTAGGCGCAAATGGCGGGATGCGCAAGACCCGCTACCGCAAACTCGCGCAGATTTGCGGCTCGCCAGTCCTTGACCCGCCGAGGTTCTCCGCTTATTGGCTGGGGCGGCAGCGCGAATGAATCGCAACTCGCCTCACCCCATCATCCGCAGATTTTTGATTTCCATGCCCGCTTCATTCACTCCTCTCGTCGGACTCGCCAGTGTGGCGATCGCGCTGTTTGCCAGCTCTTGTGGAACGGTGGCCACCATGCCCACTCGCCCGCGGCCGGCAGAGCGGGTCTTGTATAAATGGTATGACGACGGTGGCGAGGGCAAGGTCACCATCCGCATCAGCCTGACCGATCAGATCGCCGAGTTCAAACGCGGTGGGCGCGACATCGGCTGGTGCTACGTCGCAACCGGTAAGGAAGGGCACGGCACGGCACCGGGTAGCTACAAGATCACGGAAAAAATCGTGGATAAGTATTCGAACATCTACGGTTGGTTCGAGGACGAGTTTGGCAACGTGACCGACGGCGATGCCAAGGCCAGTCAAAAGGTGCCAAAAGGCATGGTTTATGTGCCAGCACCGATGCCTTACTGGATGCGTCTAACATCCTACGGCGTGGGGATGCATGGCGGAGTAATTCCCGAACCCGGACAACCGGCGTCTCATGGCTGCATCCGGCTGCCGAAGGAATTCGTACCAGCCCTTTTCGATTCAGTGAATGTGGGCACGTCCGTGACGATCACGAATGCCCCAAGTCAACGCGATCCGCTTCCGACCGAAAGCCAAGAAGCGCCGGAAAAATGGACTCGCTCCAGTGCGGGTGATGGCAGCGCCCAATCGGTGACCTACCGCAACGGTGTGCCCGTTTCCTCCTATTAAAATCACTTAACGAAAACCCGCCCGGAGTCACACTCCGGGCGGGTTTTGAATTATCCTGTTAGCTAAAGAGGCAAGCTCGCTTATGGCTGAGCGGGAACGTAGAGTTCGGAGCCTTTGGCGAGGACGGTAGCGGTGGTTAGATCGAGACCGTTGAGGGCATTGAGTCGCTCGGCGTTCGTCCCATGCTTGGTGGCAAACTCGCCGTAAGTCATCTCGCCCTCAATCGTGATAGAGCGGATCTTCTTCTCTGGAGCTGCCGGGATCACCGCTTCTTCAACGGGCGCTGGTGTGGCTGCGGTTTCAGGAGCTGCCAGAGTCACGGAGGATACGGGAGCGGTTTCGCGGGTCGGTGAGACACTCGGAGTTTTTTCCACGGTCGGCGGCGTCTTGGTGCGAGGCGGTGCGCTGATCATCGTCGTGGCGGGAGCATTCCCTCCCAGATTCACAACTTGGCCCGGACGGAGCGAGGCCGCCTTCACTTGGGGATTGGCGGCGGCGAGCGCTTCGGTGCTCATCCCGTGTTTTTTGGAAATACTAAACAACGTTTCGCCAGTGGCCACCTTGTGGGTTTTGCCGGAAATTTTCGGTGACGAGTCTCTCACGGCTGCGACTTGGGGAGTCGCAGCACCCGGCACTTTGAGTTTTTGCCCGGGATGGATGATCGAGCTGGTCTTCATGCCGTTTGATTTGGCCAATCTCTCAGGACTCATGCCCACCTTGCGGCCTATTTTTTCAAAGTTGTCGCCTGCCTTGACGGTGTAGCTGGAAGTGGGTCCAGCCGTGGTTTCAGGCTTCGCAACAGCGGCGGGTTTCGCGGGCGCGGCTTGTGTGCCATGGCCATCGGCGCGGAGCCTTTCGTTGGCCTCTTCTAACTCGTTGATCTGACGCTTTTGCTCCTGGCAAAGCGAGCGCAGCGTTTCGAGCTCGGATTTGGCAAATGCGGTCGGCGACCCAAGAACCATCGACAGCGTAGCGATCAGCAATGTTGGTTTCATAACGGCTCAGCTTTTTCCAAAATTTTTGATTAACGGCAAGCGAAAATCAAAGTTTCTTAAATACATCGCCGCAGTCCGGCCTGGCCACGAGACTAACAAAACGGGCGGTCCCCGAAGGAATCGCCCGTTGGCGTGAGAGATGGAAAAGGTCCGGTTAGTTTGCCCGGCCGGTGTAGGAATTGTCTTCGGTTTTCACGTTGATCCGCTCGCCCACATTGATGAAGAGCGGCACCTGCACGATCAGCCCGGTTTCCATGACGGCTGGCTTGTAAACGTTGTTTGCGGAGTCGCCTTTGACGCCTTCCGAGGACTCGGCCACGGTCATGATCATCGACAGCGGGAGGTCCACCGCCACCACGATGCCGTCGGCCACCATCAAGTTGTAGATCTGACCTTCGATGAGGTAGCTTTTCACGCCTTCGATAAGGTCTTCATAGACGACGGCGTCCTCGTAGGTGTTAGGATCGAGGAAATGGTAACCGCTGCTGTCCTTGTAGGAATACTCGTGCGGGGTGCGCTCGAGGACCACGCCTTCGACGCTGTCATTCGAGGTCATGCGCAGGTTGAAAACCTTCTTGGTGGCCACGCTACGGATCGACATTTGGACGTAAGACGCCATCCGCGGCGGGGTTTTGAGTTCGTGTTCGATCACGAGACAGACTTCGTTGTTGTGACGGACGGCGTGTCCCTTGCGGAGGTTGATGATCGGTGTGCTAGCCATGATTTGTGGGTGGGGGATAGGCCGCGCCGCACGGGGAGGCAAGCACGGAGTTGCGGATTTCCAGCAGGGAAATGGGGAGCGAAACGCCGCTTCAGTCCTGCTGCTCCTTGATCCAAGTGGTGATCTTTTGATCGTCCGCACCAGAGGCCCACAGATGCCGGAGGAAATCCGCGAGGTGGATGTCGCCGTGATTTTTCAGGAAATTCCGGTCGCCGCCGCAGCCGAACATCAGGTCAGGATCCAGCTCGCCGCGCAGTTTTGCCCGGCCCTTCGCGAGGATGCGCGGCAGGTAAGCCATTCCTTCTAATTCATCGCCGAATGTCGGGACATCCTCTCCCGTCAAGACCGTGGCACTGGGAATTCCCTTTTGCACGGTGTGGAAATAGTCGCGCCGGACTGCGGCGACCAGCAGTGCCGTCGAGATTGCTGGCACTCCCGCATCGCCGAAGTCCTCGACGAAATCGAAAAACTCGCGCGGTTTGCAGCCGATATTAGCAAGGAACGCCGAGTCCTCGCAGGTGTAGTATTTCTCAAAATCCGCGTCGCCAGCCTCATAGGCGGCGAGGCAGCGATCAAACAGGGCCAGAAAAGTGTCGTTCCAAGTCATGGCGGCAGTAGAGCGAAAAAATCAGTTCTCCGCATGCTTTTTCTTTTCGAGCGGGGCGATCGCGTCGATCGCCGCAAGCAACGCGTCATCCGGCATCGACGACTGGAGCGCGTCCAGTGAGTCGTTTAACTGCGCAACCGTGCGCGCCCCGATGATCGACGAGGTGACCGCCCGCGAGCGCAGCGTCCACTGGATCGCCAGGTGGTTGAGCGCCATCCCGTGGGCACCTGCTAGATCGGCGAGTGCCCGGATTTTTTCCTGCTGCACAGCCACTTGTTCGGCCTTGAGAAACCCTTCCGCCCGCGCCGCCCGCGAGCCTTCTGGGATGCCATCCACGTATTTCGGCGTGAGCATCCCCTGCGCCAGCGGGCTGAATACCACGCAGCCGATTCCTTCCTCCAGCAGATAGTCGAGGATGCCCTCACCCTCCGGCCAGCGGTTCAAAATCGAGTACGGCGGCTGATAGATCAGGCAGCGGATGCCCATGTCCTTGAGGATTCTAACGGCCTTCTTCAACCGCTTGAGCGGATACTTCGAAAGGCCCACGTAGAGCGCCTTGCCGCTGGTCACCGCCGTCGCCAGTGCCGACATCGTTTCCTCCAGCCGGGTCTCCGTGTCCGGGCAGTGCGAGTAGAAAATATCCACATAGTTTTGGCGGAGGCGCTTGAGCGATTGATCGAGCGACGCCAGCAAATGTTTGCGCGACCCCGCTTGGCCGTAAGGGCCGCTCCACATGTCATGGCCGGCCTTGGAGGTGATGATCAATTCGTCGCGATGGCAGGCGAAGTCCTCCACCAAGATCCGCCCGACATTTTCCTCAGCCGAGCCAGCCGGCGGGCCGTAGTTGTTCGCGAGGTCGAAGTGGGTGACACCCCGGTCGAATGCCCGGTGCATGATCCGGCGGGCTTCCTCGAAATCATCGACGTGGCCGAAGTTATGCCAGAACCCCAGTGAAATGGCCGGAAGCAAGATCCCGGAATCCCCGCAACGCCGGTAAGGCATGCGACCGTCGTAGCGCGCTGAATCAAACATGACCTGAAATTGGCGGCTCACTCATCCCTTGCCAAGCTCAACCCACCCGCTTCTCGCAGATTCGGTAGTGCTTGGTATTGACCCCCAAGCGGCGCGGGCCTACTCAGTGCCGAACTCAATTTCCCATCATGGAACCCACAACCACAGCATACGGAACTTGGAGCGGCGGACGCTTCATGCACTTTGGCGAAACTCTCTCGGAGGCCCGATTCATCGGCTGCATCGAGACCGCCTATCAGGCCGGAGTCCGCACCTTCGTCACCTCCGACGTCTATGGCAATGGCAAGGCCGACGAAATGTTAGGCGTCGCGCTCAAGGGCATCGACCGCAGCACTTACAGCTTGGTGGGAATGATCGGCCACGATTTTTACGAAGGTCAACGCGATGGCAGCCGCGGCTATCCGCGCTTCACCGATCCCGCGCTGCGCGGCCCGGAAGGCTACGCAGATTTCGTGAAAATGGCCTGCTCCAAGGAACTCGAACGCTGCGGCACCGACAAGTTTGACCTCCTCATGCTCCACAACCCGGACGAACTCGGCTACACCAGCGAAGCCCTCTGGTCAGCACTCGAAGGCGCGAAAACCGCCGGTCTAACCGATCGCCTCGGCATCGCCCCCGGCCCGGCCAATGGCTTCTCGCTCGACCTCGTCGGTTGCCTGGAAAAGTTCGGCGCACTCATCGACTGGTCGATGCTCATCTTAAATCCGCTAGAGCCGTGGCCCGTCGGTCTGACCCTACCGATCTGCGAGAAATTCGGCGTCAAAGTGATGACCCGCGTCGTCGATTACGGCGGCGTTTTCCACGACGACATCGGTGGTCCCGAGCACAGCTTCAAGCCGGGCGATCATCGCACCTACCGCCCGGAAGGTTGGGTCCAGCACGGCATGGCCAAGGCCGACCGCATGAGACCGCTCGCCGAGAAATACAATCTAACACTCCTCCAATTTGCCTGCATCTGGAACCTCAGCCACCCCGCAGTCGAGAGCGTGGTGCCCACTTTCATCCAAGAAGCCGGCGAAGGCGCCCGCTTGATCGAAGACAAGATCCGCGAATTCGCGAAGCTGCCGGATGTTAGGTTCACCGCCGAGGAAGTGGAATCCATCCGCCAGATCGGCGACAACACCGGCTGCATGACTTTAAAAGGAGCCAGCCAACGCCATGCCACCAGCGAACGC
>JAYTLO010000037.1:0-1937 GCA_043729385.1 Akkermansiaceae bacterium | reverse complement strand
GGGACGAGGGAAAACATGGCCCCAAAGATCGGGCGGGGATTCATCAGCGTAAAGATCGCGCCGAAGAAGACCGTCGCCAGCACGACGAGGATCTGGGCGGCGTCGAACGCCACGGCCGAGAAGCGGCCAGCCACGCCCTGCAGCATCTGGCTCAGGCTGGAACGGAGGGATCCCGGGTCCTTCGTGGTTTGGAGCGGAGCCGATTCGACGGTTCGCCGCGCGGCTTCGGGCTGGCCCGCGGCCGTCGCGGCCTGGGCGATTTCCGTGGTCACTTCCGCCTGGAGCTTTTCCTCGAAGAGCACCGCCTGCTTCTCCATTTTGATCAGGGGCTTCTGGAGACGCTCCCAATAGATGGGCAACTGTTCCGAGAGTTTGGTGAAGGAAGCCGTCATCGGCCTGAAGACAGCCAGGCCCGTCAAAGCCATGAGCACCACCAATGCGACCGCGACCAGTCCCGTCGCCACTTTTCTTCCACCCATCAAGCCCCGCATCCGGGAGATCACTGGATTGACGGCAATCGAAATCAAGAGGATGAGCAGAAGCGACAACAGAATGGGGGACAGCAGCCGGAACGTCTGGATGAAGGCGAGCAATGCCACTCCCAGCACCAGATAGAAGGTAACCGAGCGCGGCCTCACCGCCGGCTTTGGATTGTCGAGAAGGGGATCGTGTTCCATTGGAAACTTTGCCCTCAGGCGAGGGCGATATTGCACACCATCATCTTCGTGTTTAAAAAATGGTACAGGCGCGCGGGTGTTGGCTCATCGGTTGTGCGCCCGTCTTTGATTGCTTTTTTCCACCGGGCGGTTGGATTGGCGCGGCGCGGAAACCCTCGGGGTCTTCGACCGGATTTCTTCACGCGCCGCTGAACCGCGCGAATCGCGGGCCAGCGGATACTCGCGTGGATCCAGAGGTTGTTTGTTGCTGGCGGATTCTTTGTTCTGCTGGGTTCGTGATGCTTTTTTCATAGTTTGATTTGCGTGGGCGTTGGATTCGGTTGGTATTGGGTTGAAATGAAGACGACCTCACCTTCGATCTTTAACGCCAAGCCTTCATGATTATCTGCAGGCTCGAAAAGTGGCTGCGCACAAAAGAGTAGTCCACCGGTGTGATGAATCCATCGGGCGAGCCGAACGGCATCTCCAGATTCCACGGCTCTTTCTCGCGCACGATCATTCCGCCCCTCTCCCAACCGAGATGTTCGATGCAAGGTCATCGAGGAAAAATCCTTTCCAACGCCACCAAACCCGACGCAAGTAGCACGGCAAAAATCACCACGAACACCCCGCGCGGGACGTGCAGCAAATCCGGCAGAAGAACTTTTCCGAGGTCGCCCCACTTCTCCACGGTCTTTTTCAATGACGCAGAGAACTCGGCGAACATCCACGAGCCAGCGACCAGGCCGGCCATGCCGAACAGCGCGTCCCAGCTTCCCTGACCCAGTGCCGCCGCCGCCGTGCCGGGGCAATAGCCAATCAGCGCAAAGCCCGCGCCAAAGAGGAGTCCGCCGATGATGTTCGAGCCGATTCTCGTCGGCTTGATGTGCAGGTTCACCTTGGCGAAGTGATGCAGCATGAACACGCCAAGCATTCCGACAACGATGGCGGTGAGCATGATCTTCGCGACGGTCCAGTCCTGGAGCAGCAGTTGGCCGATGAGAATATTAAATTTGCCCACGCCGCCCTTCTGCAAGAGGAAGCCAAAGGCCAGCCCAAAAATCACACCAGCCAAGAGCTTGGGTGCTGTGGCCACAAGGGGCGCGGGCTTTTCCGTGGATTGCTTAACCGCTTTGCCGGGATCAATCATCGTTTCTCAAAGTTTGAAGAGGGTCATGGCCACGGCGATGCCGCCGATGAAAAAGCAAATCACGGCGATCCACGAAGCGACGTTGAGTTGCATCGTTCCGCTGATGCCGTGCCCGCTCGTGCAGCCTCCGG
>JAYTLO010000036.1:0-12522 GCA_043729385.1 Akkermansiaceae bacterium | reverse complement strand
GAAATCGACGTGATCCTTTCCGGTCGTGTTTGGCATGAAGCAGTTTGTGACGCAGATTTGCCGGCGGTCGGCGATTGGGTGATGGTCGAACTGGGCGATGAAAACCAGCCGCACATCATCCGCGCGACGCTGCCCCGGCGGACGTGTTTTTCCCGGAAAATGCCCGGCAACAGCTCGCAGGCGCAGGTCATCGGCGCGAATGTCGATTACGTCGCCGTGGTCACCGATGCGGGGCCGGATTACAATATCCGCCGGATGGAGCGCTACTTCATGCTCATCGGCCGCAGCGGCGCGAAGGCGGTGGTGTTAGTGAATAAGGCGGACCTTTTTCCCAAGGAGCAAAGCCAACAAGCCGCCGCAGAAATCGCCGCTTTGTGGGACGGCGCGACCGTCCACGTCACCAGCGCGCTCAATGGCGACGGCCTGAAAGTTCTCAAGAAATATCTTAAAAAGGGAATTACGATGTGCGTCGTAGGTTCTAGCGGCGTCGGCAAGTCCACCCTCGTCAACCAACTCTACGGCGAGGAATGGCAGTGGACCAGCGAGTGCAACGAGACCACCGGCAAGGGTCGCCACACCACCACTTCGCGGGAACTCGTGCCACTGCCGAGCACCGGGATGCTCATCGACAATCCCGGGATGCGCGAGATCCAGATGTGGACCGACGAGGCGACGCTGCGCGACAGTTTCGCCGACGTGCAGGCTCTAACGGCCGAGTGCAAATTCTCCGACTGTAGCCACCGCAAGGACGCCAAGTGCGCGATCCGCGCCGCCGTGGAGGCCGGCACGCTCGATCCCGCGCGTTATGAAAATTTCCTCAACCTCGAGAATGAAATCGCCGCGTTGCGCAAGCGCTCGGAGAAACGCCAGATGGCCGTGGAGCGCTGGGCCAAGCGCAACAGCGTGAAGGCGCGCAACCTGGCTGATCGAATCCAGCTGGAGAAAGACCACCGCGGCGATGTGTGAGCTATGAGCTTTTCTGGAAAATTCCTGCGACGAAGGGTTGAACTGCGGACGGAGTTCGAGGCGAGAAGGGCCAGCGGGTTTTCAACTGTTGCCATGAGATTTCTAACATTTCGCGGGTTCTTCATCTTGCTGGTTTTGCTGGTCGTCGCGCCGCCGTTAGAAGCGCAGATCCCGGGTCTCCCGTCCAAGCCGGTCGCGGCGGAGTCCACGGTCGAGAAACCCGCCGAAGCTGAGGCCCGTTTCCAGCAATGGCTCAAAGATGCGCGCGCGGCGTTTGCCGTCGCCAACGATCCCAGCGCAGAAGCGCAACTGCCGGAGGGCATCGATCCAGCGGTCCTCGCCGACTACCGGAGGGATTTGGAGCAGACCATTCTCGGCATCAACCGACATCTAAAAATCCTCGCTGCCATGCCGGAAGCTCGCAAGGGACTCGCAGTTGCCCGCGCCGCCGGCGCCGCGTGGACCGGCTTTCCCAGCAAGCCGCCGTACTCGATCCTGATGCTCGACGAGCTAGTCAACCAGCAGGACGCGATCCAAGAAAAAGCCGCTTCTTATCGCTCCTCACTGGAGCTTTTCGGGCGCACGCTGGCTGAAATCCAGGAAGAGGCGCGGGCGGCCGAGAGCACTAGCAGACAGGCCTCGGCGGACGCGGAGGAAGATCCCCGCGAGGATGGTGCCGCCAAATGGAGACTCACCGCCGACCGGACGAAATCGCGCTTGCTGGCCGTTAGAGCCACATTTCTCCAAAGCAATGTCACCTTGCTGCAAGACCAGAACGAAACCGCGAAACTCCAGCTTGCCTTTCTCGGTCGCCAGATCGCGCTGGCCAAAAGCCGCTCGGGAATCACCGCCGAGGATCTAACCAAAGTGGCGCAAGCCGCAGCGGATCGCCAGACCTCCCTGCGCAAGGAAATCGCCGCAGTCCTCAAGCGGCAGCAGGAAGCGACGGCCGCGAAGGCCCGCATGCAGACCACCTTGGATCAGCTAGAAAAAGCGAGTCCCGAAGGCACGTCGCTCGCGCTGGCCAGAGTGAAAATGGAAGCCACCGAGACTCGGGTCGATTCCTTCCTGCACATCGTGGAATCCTTGGAATCGCTCGATCAGCTCGAATCCTACAGCCCAGACATTTATCAGAACCGCAAGACCGTGCTGGAGCCGAAAAGCAAGGCTGCCCGCGCCACCGCCTTGCAATCCCTCCGCTCCGCCCTCGTCCGTCTAACTGCGTGGGAAACCGTCATCGCCAACGATCTGGCGGCGGTGAATGCAGACATCCGGAACCAAGAATCGCGGGCGAATTCGATACCCGCCGAGGATCCGCGGCTGGTTCCTCTCAGCGATGTTAGAGTCGCCTTGTGGGATAAACAGGCAGTCATCCTGCGCGTCTCACAGTCCGTGTCCGCGCAGCGGCGGTTGCTGGCCCGCTGGCTCGGCGAGTTAGACAGCACCAATATTGCCAAGTCCTTGCCGGAAAAACTAACGGCAGCCGCTGCCTCGACTTGGAGTTTCATCAAACGGATCTGGGCCACCGAGGTTTTTAAATACAACGACACCGTGATGAGCGCTGGAGTCCCCATCACCCAAGAGCGAGGCGTCGCCTTGGGGAAATTTGTCATCGCCATCGTCTTCTTCTGCATCGCCTATTTCACCTCGCGACGGATCAATAACCGGCTTCAAAACGTCGTCGTCCGGCGCGGCCACATTGCCGAGGCGCAGGCGAAAACCTTGAGCAACTGGCTGATGATCGTCGTCGGCTTCCTGCTAGCGGTGGCCACCCTGCATTTCCTTAAAATCCCTCTAACCGTCTTCGCTTTCTTCGGTGGGGCGCTCGCCATCGGCCTTGGCTTCGGCACCCAGACGCTCATCAAGAATTTCATCAGCGGCATCATCGTCCTGTTCGAGCGCAAGATCCGCGTCGGCGACATCGTGGATGTCGGCGGCGGCGCGGGGACCATCACGGAAATCAACACTCGCTCTTCCGTCCTGCGCGGCGCAGATGGCAAGGAAACGTTGGTGCCTAACTCATTGTTCCTCGAAAACCGGGTGACCAATCTAACGCTCTCTAACCGCCGGGTCCGCCGCCTGCTGACGGTGCGCGTCGCATTGGGAACCGAGCCTCATTTGGTCGCCACGATTTTGAAGGACAGCGTGGAGCGCCATGGCCAAATTCTTAAAAACCCAGCGCCCATTGTCACCTTCGAGGATCTCGCCGAAAACGCCCACATCTTCGGGATCTACTATTGGACCGAGTTCACCCCCCAGACCAACGCCGATGTGGTGGCCAGCGACCTGCGTTTCATGATCGAGAAACGGCTCTCAGACGTTCGCTCCGCGACGGATGCCGAAAAGGACGGCGTTCCCTCGCCGCTCGTGGATGAACCCAAACCGCCCGTCGAGGAATGAACGAAGACATCCGCTGGATGCAACTGGCGCTGGCCGAAGCACGCAATGGCATCGGCCGCACCGCGCCGAATCCGCCAGTCGGCGCGGTGGTCGTGAGAGACGGAGCGCTGTTAGGAAAAGGCTGGCACCACGCCACCGGCCAGCCTCATGCCGAGCGTGAAGCGCTTGCCGAAGCAGGAAATGCCCAAGGCGCGACGATTTACATCACGCTCGAACCCTGCTCGACCCACGGCCGCACGCCGCCATGCACCCAAGGCCTGATAGACGCGGGCATCGTGCGGGTGGTTTACGCCTGCGTGGACCGGAATCCAGATCACGCCGGCCGCGCGGACGCCTTGTTGATGGCAGCAGGCGTTGAGGTGGTTTCTGGAGTGTGTCGCGAAGATGCGGAGAAATTGCTGCGACCGTTTTTCAAAGTCCGTGAAACGGGACTGCCGTGGGTCATCTGGAAATCCGCGATGAGTCTGGACGGCCGGATCACCCGCCCACCGGGCGAGGGCCAATGGCTAACAAGCGAGGCCGCCCGCGCCGATGTCCAAGAACTCCGCTCCACTGTCGATGCCATCCTCACCAGCGGCGAGACCGTCCGGAGGGACAAACCCGCGCTGAACATCCGCGTGCCGGAGTTGTTAGCCGGACGTTTGCAGCCATGGCGCGTGGTCGTTTCCGACCGCCCAGAAACTTTATCGCTCGATGAATCCATGGAGCGCACCCTCATCCGCCCGCGCGGCGACCTCGCGGAAATTCTGCGAAATCTCGCCTGCGACCAAGGCGTCCTAACAGTGATGGTCGAGGTCGGCGGAGTGTTTTCCGCCGCGCTGTTTGAGGCCGGATTGGTCGATGAAGTCGTCGTCTATTACGCGCCGATCTTATGCGGCGGTCCCTCGCCCGGTCTAGCAGGCGCGGGTTTGGACGAGTCGCTGCGATTGGACGAAGTTGATTTCCAGCAGTTCGGAAATGACGTCCGCGTGCGCGGGATCGTCAGGCGATGAACGGACCGCGAGATTTATCTAGCCTGTCACCCAGGCGAGATAAATCTCGCGGTCCGTCAAGACAGCGCCGCCGCCAGCGCGTGGACCGCGTGGTCGATTTCAGCGAGGCTGCTAGAAAGCGGCAACATCAGCACGACGGTGTCCATGATCGGCCGGGTGAGCAGGCCGTGGGCGCGGGCGGCGAGGCAGACAGTTTCACCGAACCGCTCACTCGGCGGAAACTTTTCGCCATCCGGGCGGCGGAGTTCGATGCCGGCGATGAACCCGCATTGGCGAATTTCGTGGACCAGCGGTTGGCGGGATTTCAATTCAGCCAGGCCGGCTGCTAGACGCGCGATTTTTTCCGGCAAGTGATCCAGCGTCCGTTCCGTTTCGAAAATATCGAGACTGGCGAGGGCCGCAGCGCAGCCCAGCGGATTCGCCGTGTAACTGTGGCCGTAGTAGAACGCCCGGTCCGCCGCGCCGAGGAACGCGTCGTAAACTTTGCCGGTGGTGAGCGTGGCGGCGAGCGGCAGGTAGCCGCCGGTTAGACCTTTCGCGAGGCAGAGGAAATCTGGGATCACACCCTCGCGCTGGCAGGCAAACAGAGTCCCCGTGCGACCGAAGCCGGTCATGACTTCATCGAGAATCAGGTGGACGCCATGCTCATCGCACCATTTCCGCAACTCATCTAACATCCCGGTGGGCCACGGGCGCATCTCGTTCACGCCCTGAATGAGCGGCTCGATGACGACCGCAGCGAGATTATCCGAAGTCATCAGCCGCAGCTCCTCCAGCGAACTCACATGTCGGACCGGAAATCCCATTCCCCGGAAGCACTCGAAAAACCGCCCGACCCCGCCGAGCGAGGCCGCGCCCAGAGTGTCGCCGTGGTAGCAGTTAGAAAAGGCGACGAAGCTGTTGCGTTGCGGCTCGCCGGTCTGCTGGCGGTATTGCACGGCCATTTTCAAAGCACACTCGATGGCGGTCGAGCCGTCGTCCGAAAAGAACACGCGCTCCAAGGTATTTTCCGGGAAAAACCCACAAAGCCGCCGCGCCAGCTCGGCAGCAAGCGGGTGGGTGAAGCCGAGAAACGATGTGTGAGCGACTTTTGCGAGTTGGTCTTGGATCGCCGCATTGATCACTGGATGGGCGTGCCCGTGGATGTTAGTCCAGATCGAGGAATTTCCGTCAAGGTAGCGTCGCCCTTCGGAATCCCACAGCCACGAGCCTTCCCCGCGCGTCAGCACCAACGGGTCATGGCCGCGCGCGCACCACTCGGCCTGGCGGGTGAACGGGTGCCAGCAATGGGCTTGATCGGCCTCGATCGACCGGCGGGACTCCTCGCGCATGACGCGAGACTGAGTGATCGACCGCATTCTTCAACCCTGCAATCAGTTCCGGCGACTCTATCATGAAAGATGAGTCAAAATCGTCACCCAGTTATTATCGAAATTCATCCCCGATACGTGATCACGTCATGGCGCGCGGCCGAAATTGGGATACTTCTTGTGTGTCGCCGCAAGCGCCCACTCCCCCCCCATGGGTGCTGTGAATAAAGACACACTTCCCCCCGAAGACCAGTCGGCGGAGGTTGTAGGTTCCCCCTACAACCTCCGCCGATTTTTTTTGCCCAAGGCAGCAATCCCCGCAGAAATGGAGCTTTTCCACGCGATCACGGCATAGTTTGTGGCCGGAAATGGGATAGTTATCGGGTGTCGCCGCAAGCACTCTCCCCCCAAACCGGTGCTGCGGACCAAGACACTCTCCCCCCATAAAAGTCGGCGGAGGTTGTGGGTTTCCACTTTCAGCCTCCGCCGATGAGAGAAGTCCAAGCCAGCGAGCCGCGTGAGGCATCACCATTCCCAGAGCAGCTCCAGAGGGACAGCCAGGATTTTCGGTCCGTCGAGCTGGAGGACTGAGGAGCCGTCGTAAAAGACGATGCCGGATTGGAAATCGTTTCCTGCTTGGGCGGCTAACCGGCGCAGCCCGTTGCCGTCCGAGTGATGGAGCGTGGCGGAGGCCTTCACCTCCACTCCCCAGACCTTGCTGCCACGGGTGAGCACCACATCTACTTCCACTTGGTCCTTGTCCCGGTAGTGCCAGAAGCGCAGGTCGGGATCGGTCCAGCCGGCTTGGGCGATGAGTTGCTGCAGGACGAACGACTCAAGCAAGTGGCCGAATCTATCGCGCTTGGTCAGCCAGTCGTCGGTGGAAATTCCCGCAAGCGAGGCTGCCAGGCCGCTGTCCACGAGATGGACTTTCGGAGTTTTGATCAAGCGCTTGGCGGAGTTCCGATGCCACGGTGCGAGGCGGCGGATCATGAAGATCCGCTCAAGCACCGTGAGGTAGCGCTCCACGGTCTGGCGATCAAGATTCAGGTCATTGGCGAGTGAGGCGGTGTTCAGCAGGTTGGCGGTCTGGTGGGACAGGATTTCGAGCAGCCGCGCGACTTCCGCGCTGTCCCGGACGCGGGCCACGTCATGGACATCGCGGTCAATCACGGCGCGGAGGTATTGGCGATGCCATTGGCGGGCGCGCGCGTAGCCACGGCCTTGCGGCTCCGGATAGCCGCCGGAAACGATGCGCCCGGGCAGGGTGGACCGAGCCATGCTGGTTTCGCGAAGGCGGTTGTCCGCTAAACCGTTTTCCAGCCAGCGAGCTAGAAACTGACCATCGCCACGGGATTTCTCCGCTTCGCTCAGCGGGTGCAAATAAAGGCACTCCATCCGCCCAGCCAGCGAATCCGGCAAATGGGGGAGTTGCAAAAGATTGGCCGAGCCAGTCAGCAGGAAGCGCCCCGGGCGGCGATTCTCATCCACGGCGCGTTTGATCGCGAGCAGCAGTTCTGGAGCACGCTGGACTTCATCGAGTGTGATGTTTTCGGGGAATTGACTGATGAACCCTCCGGGATCCTTGATGGCGGCCGCGAGTAGGTTCGCGTCGTCCAATGTTAGGTATTGACGGCCCGGGTCGAGCGTGCGTGCGAGGGTGGATTTCCCGCACTGTCTCGGACCGAGCAAGCAGACCACGGGAGTGTCCGTCATCGCTTCGTCCAAAGCGCGCTGAATCCGGCGTGGTAGAATGATTTCGTCACCGTCCATTTGTGGGATAAGGTAGCGTCCAATTGTGGTATTGGCAAGCGTCCAATTGTGGCATTAGGCACCGTCCAATTGTGGCATTAAGCACCGTCCAATTGTGGCATTGAGCACCGTCCAATTGTGGTATGAGACACCGTCCAATTGTGGTATTGGCATCTTCTGGGACATGCCTACCGCATCCGGGCTTGATCGGGGAGGCGATGACGTTTAGTCCCTTCGGCCCTCTTTCATGTCTGTTTCTCCTTACGCCATTCCCTCGCCCGCGCTTCAGCGTGAGGTGAAACGCCGCCGCTCGTTCGCGATCATTTCCCACCCGGATGCCGGGAAAACCACGCTCACGGAAAAATTCCTACTCTACGGCGGCGCGCTCAACCTCGCCGGCAGCGTCACCGCGCGGAAGAACCAGCGCGCCACCACCTCAGACTGGATGGACTTGGAAAAGCAGCGGGGCATTTCCGTTAGCTCCACGGTTTTGCAGTTCGAATACAAGGACTGCGTCGTCAACATCCTCGACACGCCGGGGCACAAGGATTTCTCGGAAGACACCTACCGAGTGCTAACAGCCGTGGACGCCGCCGTGATGGTGGTGGACGCCGGTAAGGGCATCGAGAGCCAGACGCGGAAACTCTTCGAAGTCTGTCGTCGCCGGGGTGTGCCGATTTTCACTTTCATGAACAAGCTGGACCGCCCGGCCCGGCCGTCGATGGATCTGCTGGATGAACTGGAGTCAGTGTTAGGCATCCACGCGTTCCCGGTCAATTGGCCGCTCGGCGATGGGCCGCGCTTCCGCGGTGTTTACGATCGCGAGCAAAAGCAGGTGCACCTTTTCCAGCGCACCGTCCACGGAGCGTTTCGGGCACCTGTGGCGGTGACTGGCATTGAGGACGAGAGCGTAAAAGACGCGGTGGAGGAAGGGACTTACCGGCAAGTCTGCGAAGAGTTAGAGCTGCTCGAAGGCGCGGGTGCCGATTTCAATTTGGAAAAAGTCCTAGCTGGGGAACTCACACCCGTCTTCTTCGGCAGCGCGGCTAACAACTTCGGCGTGCAACTGCTGCTCGACCGCTTCCTCGAACTCTCACCCCCACCGACGCCGCGCGAGAGCGGCGGGATGATGATCGATCCCGCGTCCGAGGAGTTCTCTGCCTTCGTCTTCAAAATCCAGGCAAACATGAACCCGAAGCACCGCGACCGCATCGCCTTCGTCCGCATCGTGTCGGGGCAATTCAAGCGCGACATGGACGTGATCAACGGCCGCAGCGGCGAGAAAGTAAGACTCGCCAACTCGCAACGGCTCTTCGCCCGCGAGCGGGAAACGGTGGACGACGCCTTCGCCGGCGATGTCGTGGGACTGGTGGGAAATTACGATTTACTCATCGGCGACACGCTATCCTCGCAGCCCGGCGTGACCTTCGATGAAATCCCGCGCTTCGCCCCGGAGTGCTTTTCGTTCCTGCACAACAAGAGCACCGCGAAATACAAACGCTTCCGCGACGGTCTCCAACAGCTGCTCAAAGAAGGCGTCGCCAGTGAGTTTGTCCTGATCGACCACGAAGGTCCGCAGATCCCGTTGCTAGGTGCAGTCGGCCCGCTGCAATTCGAGGTTCTACAATACCGGCTCGAAGGCGAATACGCCGCCGAGACCCGCATCGAGCAGGCGAATTGGTCGCTTGGCCGCTGGCTGAAACCCAAGGACGGCGATCCGCTTGCACCGGAAGCCCGGCCCTCTCTATCACTCGGTGCCGCGCTGGCGCGGGATTCTAACGGCTGGCTGATCGCCCTACTGCCCAGCGAGTGGGCGCTAAAAACCTTTTCCGATAAGAACGAGGATTGGGTCATCTCCGAGCAGCCGTTCCCGCCACTCGCGGTGGTGAAGTGATGCCGTTCGGCAAATACCGAGAGAAGCGCTCCGCATCCTTCGGTTGTGAATTCCCGACCAAGCCGATCCTGCGATCCAGACAGATCCGCCCCAGAAGTCCGGCCATATGCAACCCACTGCTTCATAGAGCGAGGCTTCCTGCGGGCGTTGAGGTTATCCATGCCTAACACAATTTCCTCAGCGTCTGGAGGGAGAATGCTCACCAAAGCCACCGCCACCCGTGACATTCAAGCTACGAGTTGGGCAGTCCCTGAGGTTCGTCTCGGCTCTCGCAGCTGGGCGTTTCACTCGTCCCCTAACAAACCGGGATACCAATCGGTGGCGAGGTCTCCGATCAGGTCTTCAGGTGCGGTCAGCATGAAGCGGGTGCCGGGTAAATGGTGCATGCCCCAAGTGCGGAAGTGACCCACCAATTGGGCGAGGTCTTGTTCCGGTGAGTTCCATGGCAGGTCGCGGACTTCGTCGCCGAAATGATCATAGCCATGCGGCAGGTGTTGGAGCGGTTGGGCGTTGAGGAGCACCATGCCGACGCGTGGGTCGGCGAAATTGCGGACCACCGCATTCATAATTTCGCGACCCAGTCCGCGGCGGCGGAATGACGGTCGCAGTGCGATGAAGTTCACGCACAGAATTCCCGGAAAGGCCCCTAGAAAGTCAGGAATAGGCTCGCGGAACTCGCGATGCCCCGGGGCGATGATTTCCTCGAACACTTTGCAAATCCTGCTGTCGAGGTCCCAGAAGTCCATAAACGCGGCGGGGGACTCGGGATCCTCGGCATATAGATAATACGCGTCCACCAAGCCGGCCGGTTGTCCGTCGCATTCGATTTCACCTTCGATTTCGAGCAGACATTCGCCATCTGCGGGATCTTCGTCGAAGTTTTCGTCCAGCCGTTCGATTTTCCAATGAATGTGCATCGCTGGCAGTGAGGATAGGTGCGGTTTGTCCAAGGATTCAAGCACCGGATGGATTTGGGGACGTCTCGTCCCCACGCATGGACGAGACGTCCATGCCCCGATCAAAGCTCGGCCAGTGTGCCTTCGGTGACGCCGAGTTTTTCGAGGGCTTGGACTTGGTCTAGCAGTTCGAAGGCATCCGACTTGCCGGATAACAAATCCTGATAGGCGCGGATGGTTTTGGCGGCGTCTTCGGCTTCGTCTAGCAGCTCGACGCGGAAGCGGGAGAGGCCGGTTTTGCGGAGGTGTTCGTAGTAGCGGGCACCGGTTTGGGCTTTGCCGTTGAAGAGGGTGTTACGGCAGCCGACGTCGGCTTGGAGGCGGTGGAGTTGGCCGACGCGGTCGCGGAGGTGGACGACGTGAGTCTCGCAGGGCCGACCGCAATCCTTGTAGGTGGTGCCGGTGCTGAGGAAGGTGCAGAAGACGCAGTGCTCCATGTGAAACATCGGCATGTGCTGGTGGAGTGTGAGTTCGAACCACTGTGGCGGGGCGCTGTGGAGAAGCTCTAACACTTGGCCGATGTTGAGATCGTAGGAAATGGTGAGATGGTCGAGACCGGCGTTTTCTATGAGAAGTTTGGCGGTGATCGGGTTGGCGACGTTGAGGGAGAAATCGCCGATTTTTAACAGGTCGTGGCGGTCCTTGTAATAATGGAGCGCGCCGAGGTTGCGCAGAAGTAAGCCGTCGGGTTCGGCTTTCTCGATAAGCTTCAAATAGCCGATCTCACCGGGCTTGAGGATGCGCGGGGTGGCGAGAAGAAGTGCGGAGCGCGGAGTGGGGAGTGCGGATCTGAAGAGCGAGACCGCCTCCTTGTAGCGGCGCGGGTCTTCGAAATCGCAGTAGATGGTTTCTACACCGCAATCGAGGGCGGCGGTGACTTGGCCGAGCGTGCGGCAGAGGACGGAGAGGGTGGGAACATCGGACGTCGAACTTCCAACATCGAACATCGAAGGGAAGAGGTCGCGGTGGGTGGTGGTGATTTTCGGGCGCTCTGGCTTGATGGCGGCGGCTACTTCTAATTGTTTCACCAAGGCGCGGCGGAGCTGGTTGAGGGCGGAAACGGCGATGTGGCAATCGCCTTGAAGCTGGTTGTCGAGAGATGCGAGTTCGAATGAGGAATCGCCGAGGCGCCCGAGTTGCTCGACGAGTTTTTCCGCGCCTAACGGGTGTTTGGCGGCTTGTTGTAGTGGAACTTCACTTCGCACAATGAATTCTCCGCTGCGGATTTCCATCACTTCGTCGGGCTTGCCGGTGACAACAAGGTGAAGCGGTGATTTTTTCTCGGCAGGCCGGGAGTTTTGCCAGAAGCGGCGGAGTTCGGAGTCGAGCTTGGGATCGGAGGTTTTGTAGAGGGTTTGGCCGGGTTTGATGCGGTCGAAATTGATGCCGCTGTAGGTGAGATGGAAAATGAGGCGGTCGCCCTCGATGACCCAGATGCGGGCGCCTTGTTCGAGGTCGCGGTTCTCGCCGGCATCGAAGACGACGCCGTCGCCGGCGGTGAACGGCACGCCGGTTAGGTTGCCGAGGCGGATCCAGCCGGGGCCGCAGTCGATGATTTCGCCGAGCAGTGGGCCGCGCTTTTTGCCGAACTTGCCGTGGGTGAGATAGGGGTGATTGGTGCCGGAAAACCAGCCTGTGCTGAGGCCGCGGGAGAAGGTCATTTCTAGGGCGTAGCGGTCGGACGGGGTGATCGGGCTTTCAGAGGCTTGGCGGTTGGAAACCGCCGCCACGGCAGCGTCGAGGGCTTTTCGATAGACGCGGGTGACGGCGGAGACGTATTCGGGCGACTTGAGGCGGCCTTCGATCTTGAAGGATTTCACCCCGGCACGGACGAGGTCGGGGACGAGATCGACGGCGGCGAGATCTTGCGGACTGAGCAAATAGCGCACCGCGCCGAGTTCGCGAGTTTCGCCATCGACGACGATTTCATAGGGCATGCGGCAGGCTTGGGCGCATTCGCCGCGGTTGGCGCTGCGCTGGCCTAACGATTCGCTGGTGAGGCATTGGCCGGAGTAGGCGACGCAGAGTGCGCCGTGGCAGAAGACTTCGAGCGGGGTCTTCGTTTGCACGGAAGAAGAATGGAAGCGCTCGATTTCCTTGATGGAAAGCTCGCGGGCGAGGACGGCCCGCTCTAACGGGAAGAGCGACTCGACGAAGGCGAGCCCCTCCGGCGAGGTGATGGTCATCTGGGTCGAGGCGTGGAGCTCGACGTTGGGCGCGACCTCGCGGGCGAGTTTTGCGAGACCGAGATC
>JAYTLO010000035.1:0-13066 GCA_043729385.1 Akkermansiaceae bacterium | reverse complement strand
CCGAGGAGGACTCGCAGCACTCAAGCAATGGCTTAAGAAATCGCGAAGCCTTCCGCTTCCCGAGATCGTCGCCACGCTCAAGAGCAAGCTGCAAGGCGTGTGGAACTACTACGGTGTGATCGGCAACTCCGAACGCCTCTGGGACTACGCATGGAACGCCAAGCGGTTGGTTCACAAGTGGCTCAACCGCCGCAGCCAGCGGCGAAGCTACAACTGGACCACGTTTGATGAAGCATGGGTACGGTGGAAAATCCCGCCGCCCCAGATCTTCGAGAAACCATGGCCGCAGACTCGACAAAGCCATCCGCCCCCCGTAGGAAATGTCCAACCCATCAGAGTCCAATCATGATCGAAGTTCCACTAGCGCGCATTTCTGAGGAGCCCGGTGCGGTAATTCCGCACGCCGGGATCTGCGAGGGGGGCGTCAGGCAACTGATGTCCCTACCTTAATCGCTTAATATAATACCCGGAGCAGTGAGGCGCGGCGCTGGAAGACTCGTGATGCCACGCCGGTGGTGATATAACAACCGATGCTGCGCGGCGCGGCGCTGGACCGCCCGCGAGTTCGAGCTCCCGCCCGACCGACGATTGGCGACTCCGGGCCGGGCATGGTTCGACCGTTCCGTGACGTAACCGGTGATTTCGAAGTGGATGCGAGATGATGCGTGACCACGGCTTGGCTTCCGGCATGACCCGCTCGAACGGACGAAATCCATGCCAGGTTCCGCGATGGAAGAGAATGGATTCGCGTTCCCATGATCCGCGTCCAGCCCGCGCAAAAGCGAAACCCCTAAGATAGGTTTGGGCGATAGCCCCGAACCTATCGGTTGTTGAACAGGCCCGTCGGGTGCTACGGGTGAGGGTGAGATACGGTTTGCGCTTTGATTTGGCGATTAAGGATCAATCGCTTGCGGGCACGGGTGAACG
Organism: Akkermansiaceae bacterium; assembly: GCA_043729385.1. GTDB lineage: Bacteria > Verrucomicrobiota > Verrucomicrobiia > Verrucomicrobiales > Akkermansiaceae > Luteolibacter. The sequence continues at coordinate 12,139 of JAYTLO010000035.1, read as the reverse complement.
CGGCAAGGCGGTTCAGGCGACTCGGCGGGGGCGGTGAGGCGAACCGCACGGCGGTTCGCCTCACGGATGGGCGTGGCGACGCGGGTTTGAGAGGCTCAGCGGACTGCGGAGGCGGGCTGGGACGTGAATGAAGCGGTTTGCGGGGTTTTGCAAACGCACGTTCCCAAGGCACGGCGCGGTGGGCGGTGTCGGCGGGACGTTGGGACGTGGATTTCATGAGGGTGAGTGGCTTGGCGGCGGGCCGCGCATTTGATAGATGGGTTTGATCTCGCGCAGGAAGGTGAGCAGGCCGCCGCAGCAGTCACAGGTGAAGGGGACGGGTTCGGGGAGCTTGGGGGCGGGTTCGCCAAGTTCTCCTAACAAGGCCCGGATGTGCAGACGGGTTTTGCGGGCGGCGGAGCCGAGGTAGCCGTAGTGGCGAATGCGGGTGAGGCCTTTGGGCAGGACGGGTACTGGGCCTGGCACCGCAATCCTGACTGGCTCTTCCCCGCGCCCGGACGCGGCTGGAAAGGCTCCGGCATCACCTTGAAGCAAGCCCTCCACGACAGTCGCCGTCCCATGACCGACTCCAGCGCGTGGGCCGCCATGAACCTCGCTCGCGCCGAATGCGGACTCACCAAAAAGCACGATAAAATCTGTACCCACACCCTCCGTCACAGCTACGCCACCCACATGCTCGATGCCGGCTCGCATCGGCGAGACTTGGTTCGGCATGTATGCGGGCATGTTCATCGGTGCGCTGGCCGTCGGGCTTTTCAGCAAACTTTACTCAAGGATCACGCGAGGCTCCGGCTCGATCCTGATGACGCAGGGCATCGTCCTGCTCGTCCCGGAAGCAAAACTTACATGCTGCTAAACCGCTGGGTGCCCGGAGCCGACATCCTGCCCGGTGCCAGCAGCGGGAACCAGGCGCTGATGGTCTTCATCGCACTCATCGCAGGACTGTTATTCTCTAACGCCCTGCTGCCGACCCAGAAGAGCCTGTAGAATGTGACCGCACACAAGGCATCCTCTCCGCAGGGTTTCTAACTGTATTGCCAGATCGCGGAAAGTGCGTTTGGAACAATGCTTTCCTCTTCAGCGCCAGTCCTTGGCACATTTCTTTCTCTTCCCATCGTCCAGGCGGACAAAAATGTCCGCCCTCCTTACTGCGACTTGCCATGCTGAAGTCGCGGCGTTCTAACGCAGCTTCATCGAGATTTGCTCAAGGGGGTGCACCAATTTTGGATGACACCTTCAACCGAACGATAGCTCTTCCGGCAGCCGGGTGGTTTCGTCTAGCAGCCGCTCGCGGGCGGTTTCTAGGTAGTGGGCATCTAGCTCGATGCCGGTGAAGTTCTCTAACTGCTGACGATGCGCGGCGATGGCGGATGTGCCGATGCCGAGAAATGGATCTAGCAGGCGAGTGGCTTGCCCCTTGCCGTGGAGGCGGATGCATTGCTCGACGAGTGCAACCGGGAAGGTGGCGGGGTGGGGGCGATCCTTGTCGCGGGAGTTGATGGTTTCGTAAGGGATGAACCAAGTGTTTCCACGGCAGCGGAGGTCTGCGCCGCCGGTGTGGCCCCAGCGGGCGATGTTGGATTTGTCCTGATAGGGGACGCCGGCCGCGCGGCGGTCCAGCGGGACATCGCCGGCTTTGGTGAGATGGAAGATATACTCGTGGCAGTCATTGACGAAGCGCTTCGAGTTGATCGGCTTGAAATGACCGGCGCTGAGCTGCTCGCCCGCGCGGGTTTCGATGCTAATGGATTTGATCCAGTGGAAGGTGTTCTGCAGCGTGAACAACGGCTTCTCTCCATCCGTTAGTGCGAGGATTAACTGGTGAGGCAGCAACGGATTCGCCGGAGCTGCGCCGACGTTGAGGAAGAACGACGCGTCATCCGCCATCACTCGTTTCACTTCCGCCGACCACTGGCGGCACCATGTTAGAAATTCCTCGCGCGGTGCGGTGTCCTTGAAACTCTTGTAGGCAATGCCGAGATTGTAGGGCGGCGAGGTGACGACGAGGTCGAAGGAAGACGCGTCAAGCGTCGCAAGGGTGGGCAAGCAATCGCCGTGGAGGAGGTTCATGAGAGTTGGGAAAATGAGTGGAAGTGCTCCGACATGTCGGAGCTTTCACACTGGCCGACATGTCGGCCAGTGTGAAAGCGGTGACATGTCACCGCTTTCCTACGCGTGGTGCAGCAAGATCGAGTTTGCGGCGAAGTGATCGGATAGAATGTCCGAGACGATCACCAGTGGCGTGCCGGGACGGACGAGGTCTTCTTTGCGAAGTAGCTCGCTGAGGCGCTGGATGGTTTCCTCGATGTTAGAGGCAAACGGCAATTTGAAGGCTCGCACGCTGCGAGTGAGTGAAAGCTGGCGGCAGACGCGCTCGGTGGGGGTGAAGGCGTAGAACCCGGAGGTCCGCGGGCGCAGCATGGCGACGTGGTTGGCAAGCACGCCGCGGCGGGTGAGTACGACGAGCCGCGCATCTGGCAGCGAGTCGGCGAGGGTGACGGCGGCGCGGGCGGTTTTCTGGCGCTCGTCGCGGAGCAGCGCGCTTTGGCCGAAGCCGTGGCCGCCGGAGCGCTCGATGCGCGAGGAGATTCTAACGAGTGCCTCCACGCAGCGCTCGGGATAGCGGCCCACCGAAGTTTCGCCAGAGAGCATCAGGCAGTCGGCTTCCTCGTAGGCGGCGTTCATGACATCGGTGACTTCCGCGCGGGTGGGCGTGGGATTGGTGATCATCGACTCCAGCAACTGGGTGGCGACGATGACGCGGGTGCCCAGTTCGTGGCAGCGTTTGACGATGCGGCGTTGGAGAATGGGGAGCTCCTCGAACTCGACTTCCGTGCCCAGATCGCCGCGGGCGATCATGATCACGTCGGCGGCGAGGATGATGGCGTCGATGTTGCGGATGGCTTCTTGGTCTTCGACTTTGGCGACGATTTGGGCCTCGCCTTCGAGGGCTTCCATCGCGTCGCGCAATTCCCTAACATGGGCGGAATCTCGCACAAACGAGCCGGCGATGTAGTCTGCCCCGCACTCGACGGCGAGCGAGAGATCGGCGTGGTCCTTCTCCGTTAGAGCAGGTAAATTCAAGCGCACGCCGGGTAAATTGATGTGGCGGCGCGAACCCATGGTGCCCTGGGTTTTTACATAACAAAGGACGCGGTCGGTTTCCACCACGTCGATGCGCATCAGCATCGCGCCGTTGTCCACGACCAGTGTGTTACCCACGACGACGTCGCCCATCAGTCCGTCGTAGTTGACGGTGGTGGACAGCAGGACGGTCGGGTCGGTGCCGACTTTACGAAATTCCACGATGTCGCCTTCGACGAGAATGTAGGGTTTCTCCAAATCGCCGGTACGGATGGAGGGGCCAGTTAGATCGAACAAGACGGCTACGTGGGCATCCCGTGCGTCGGATTGGCGGCGGACGCGCTTGGACATTTCGGCGGCCCATTCGTGTTTGGCGTGGCTCATGTTGAGCCGGAAAACGTTGGTGCCTTCGTCGATGAGCCGGCCAATCATTTCTTCGGATTCGGTGGCGGGGCCTAGGGTGATGATGATCTTAGATTTGCGAGACATAGAGCGGAAGTTAATGGCTTAGCGGCTAGCACGGGACGTGCCGGGGGAGGAAACACATTGGCACCTAGCCACGCAAGACTCGATCAATTTGGGCGAAGGCCAGGCGGGCTATTCCGCTGATTTCACCTCGGCTAGCAGCGCTTCCGCCGTTAGTTCTGCGAAGGAGCCGGGCGCTCCGGCGTAGTGGATTTTCCGCTCGCCATCCAGCACGTAAACCAGCGGCCACGAGCCGACGCGATACTCCTTGGCGAGGCGGTTTTCGGGATCGGAAAAATTAGTCCATGGGACGGTGGCGTCGGCCTGGAGGGCGCGGAGTTTATCCACGGGGTCGTTGTTCACGCCGATGACGGCGAAGGGACGGCCCTTGAATTTATTCTCCATGGCGGTGGTGATTTCCACCACGCGGCGGGCGTCTGGGACGTTGCTGTTCCAGAAAAGCAGGACGGTGACCTTGCCTTTGTTCGCGGCTAGAGAGAGTGGGCGCTTGGCGGAATCCACGCCGACGAGGTCGGGTGCGACGCGGCCTTTGGTTAGGAAACGGATGATGTAGAGTTCGTCCTCCGCGAGCTTGGCGACGGAGGTGCCGTCTAGCTCGACATCGGAGCTCTGGATGATCGCCTTGCGCAGGAAGGTGAGGCGCTTGCGCATGATTTCACCATCGTCGCCGAGGGACTTGAGCTGCATGGCGGCACCGAGCGCGGCGACGCCTTGAATTTTCCCGTCCGGATGGCTGGACTGGATTTTTTCTAACAAGGCGAGCGAGTGCGGGTCCGCGCTGGAGGCCAGAGCGTAACAAATGGGGGTGAGCTTGAGGCTGCTCAAGTGAGATGTCTCCACGGCCTTGCGGATGGCTTCGTTTTCCTTGGCGAAAAGCGGCACGGAAGCGCCAGACGCATTCAATCCTAACAGGCCGGGAGTGAGGCGTAGGAACCACGCGGCAGGCTCGAGCGCCCATTCTTGGTCGAGCGATTGGCCGATGGCATTCCACATGTCTTTGGCGTAGGGCGTGGCATCGGGGCGGCTGCTCCAGGCTTTGGATTGTTCCGCCGGAGTGGCGGCGATGCGCATTTCCAGCGCCCATTTGTCGGTCGCGCGCTGATAGCTTTTATGGATCCGTTGGGCATCTGCTAGAGCGGCGTGGGCTTGGGGAAATGTCAGCAGGGATATCAGGGCAATGAGTGGGATCAGGCGGTGCATGATGTTAGGAAAGGACGAATCCGGCGACGAAGGTGGCGGCAGTTTCGCGTGCGAGGCGATCCGCCGCAACCACGGACTCAAGGGTGGAGGACGGCTGGACCGGGTGGGCATCCATGGCGGCGGCGACGCATTGCCAGATGCCGGGGAAGGAAATTTTTCCCGCGCGGAAGGCATCGACGGCGACTTCGTTCGCGGCATTGTAAACGGCGGGCAGCGTGCCACCCGCGAGGCCAGCCCGGCGCGCCAAGTCGATGGCGGGGAAATCGGCAGTGCGCGGCGCTTCGAATTCCAATTTAGCCAAGGCGGGAAAATCGAGCGGGCGCAGTCCGCCTCGCACGCGCCGTGGCCATGTTAGAGCGTACTGGATGGGGAAGCACATGTCGGTCCGGCTGAGCTGGGCCAGCACCGAGCCATCGCTGAACTCGACCATCGAGTGGATGATGCTCTGTGGGTGGACGACCACATCGATGCGCTCCATGCCGATGCCGAACAGCCAGCGAGCTTCGATCGTTTCGAGGCCTTTGTTGAAGAGGGTGGCGGAGTCGATGGTGATCTTGGGTCCCATTTCCCACGTCGGATGTTTGAGGGCTTGGGCGAGGGTGACGCTGGCGATTTGATCCGCTGGCAGCGTCCGGAAGGGGCCACCCGAGGCTGTTAGGATGAGCCGGGTGACCTCGGCCTCGCCGCCGCGATGGCCGTCGAGGCATTGGAAAATTGCGTTGTGCTCGCTATCGACGGGTAGCAGTTTCACCCCGCGCTGGTGGGCGGCTGCGGTGATGATTTCCCCGGCCATGACGAGGATTTCCTTGGAGGCGATGGCCAAATCCTTGCCCGCTTCGATCGCTGCTAGAGCCGGATGCAGCCCCGCAGTGCCGACGATGGCGATGAGCACGATGTCCGCCCCGGCGAGGGTGGCGAGTTCTAGCAGCCCAACCGCGCCGAGGTGGATTTGCACGCCGGCAGGGAGCAGGGCGCGGAGTTCCGCTTCCTTCTCGGCATCATAAATCGCGACATGACGCACGCCGGTCTCGCGGGCTTGGGCGGCGAGTTTTTCGAAATTTCCACAAGCGGCGAGGGCGACGATTTCGATCTCGTCCGGCAACTCGTGCGCCACCTTGAGCGTCGAGCAGCCGATGGAACCGGTGGATCCTAACAACACAACCCGGCGTTTGCGTGGCGGGGAACTCATGCGGCGGGAAGTAGCACCCATTTCAGATAGAAATAGAGGGCAGGCGCAGTGAAACAGAGGCTATCGATGAGATCGAGCGAGCCGCCGATGCCGGGCAGCATGTTGCCCGAGTCCTTGGCATTGATCGCGCGCTTGAGGACGCTTTCCGCGAGATCCCCGATCACGGCGAGGATGGCTAACAGCACCCCCAGTGAGACGACGTGGCCCCAGCCTTTGAAGAACGCGAGATCCACGGGAAATAACGCATAAAGCCCGCAGGCCGCGAGCTGTGAGAAGAGCAAGGCTCCGCCGAAGCCTTCCCAGGTTTTCCCCGGACTCACATGCGGGATCATCTTGTGCCGGCCGATCATGGAGCCGACGATGTAGGCTCCCATGTCGGTGAATTTCGTCACCGCTAACAGCCACAGTAACAGGAACGCTCCCGAGTTGCTGACTAGGCCGGGGACGCTGTTAGCCCCCGGGGCGATGAAGGTGACGCGTGCCGCGAAGTTGAACAGAAAGGCGATGTAAACGAAGCCTAGCAGATTGGCCGCCACCGCCACCAAGCCTTCAAGGCCGCGGATGGGATTGCGCAGTTGCAGGGCGAACGGCACCGCGATGGCGATGAAGACCGCCAGCGCGTCCACGTCCTCAGGCACCGAGGTGCCACCCCGCAGGAAATGCCAATAGATCCCGCCGCTGTAAACGACCGCTAACAGGATGCCGAAGCGCGGGAAGCATTTCACCGCCGCAGCCCGCAGCATTTGGAAATACTCGACAGTAGCGATCATCGCCAACACGCCGATGAGTCCGAGAAATGCCCACGAGCGGTGGCTGAAAAAAATGGCCGTCACCAGCCCCCACAAGAGCAGGGTGCTGGCGCTGCGCCGGGCGAAGACGAGCGCTTTCGATTGGGTAGGGGGCGTCGGGGTTTCAGCCATTCTCGGCGGCATCCAAGACGGCCCCGGCGGGCGTGGCAACTCATTCCATCCCCAGCCGCGCAACCTTTTTTCAAGAACACGGTTTGATGACCGCACGAGGCTGGGAAACGGCCTCAAAACTCCAACTAAAACCAATGATGAAAGCAATCAAACTAATCACCCTGGGAGCCTTGATCGGCACCTGCAGTTTTGCCGCAGCTCAAGACGCCGCCCCCACTCCGCCACCTGCTCCGCCAGAGCAAGGCGAAAAGGCGAAGCGCCCAGATCGCCCGCAACGCCAAGTCCCTCCGGCAATCCTTAAAAAATTAGACACGGACGGCGACGGCAAGCTCTCAGCCGAAGAGGGCAAAGCGATGCGTGAAGCCCGCCAAGCGGAAATGCTCAAAAAGTATGACAAGGACGGAGACGGCAAGCTCTCCGAGGAAGAGAAAAAGGCCAGGGACGAAGAGATGGACGCCAAGCGCAAGGCCACCATCGAGAAATACGATGCTAACAAGAACGGCAAACTCGACCCTGAGGAAATGAAAGCGGCACGGGATGCCGGTGAGGAAATGCCATGGGGCGGACGCGGCCCAGGTGGCGGCGGAAAGCGCGAAGGCGGCGGTAAGCCTGCCGACGGTGCCGCTGAGTAAACCGCTCCCGGTCTAACGAACATTCGCCGCAGCCCGGATTCTTCCGGGCTGCGGCTTTTTTACGGACCGGTCGTTAGATCAAGCTCGTGCGAGCTTGCTGACGTCCCAAGCCGCTTGGCCGAGTTCGGCGTTGATTTCATTAAACTCGCTGACTTCGGCTTCGGTGAAAAGTAGGCCGCCGGCTTCGTCGGAGCGCTTGCGAGCACCGGCTTCGATCTGGCCGGGAAGCATGGAGGCGTCGTTGCCGTGACCGAGAATGTCGTCGATGACTGCCTTGAGGTTCTCCATCTGGCTGCGGCCTTGGGCGAAGTTCCCGCCGGAAATCGCGTCGGGATGGATCACTTGGAAATAGAAGACCGGAGTGTTCTTTTCACCCGCAGCCGTTAGTTGGCGACCCCGGATGGTGGGTAGTGAACCGCCGATGAGACCGCCGAAGATTTCGTTGAGCAGCGACATGCCGTAGCCTTTGTGACCGCCGAAGGGGAGCAGCGCTGCGACTTCGTTAGGGTCGAGGGTCGGTTGGCCGTTGGCATCCACGGCGGCACCGGGAGGCAGCATTTTCCCCTCGCGCTTGAGTGCTTGCACGCGGCCCATGGCGACGGTGGAAGTGGCCCAATCCATCACAATCGGGAATCCGTTAGCCTCAGTGCTAGGAATGCCCCACGAGTGCGGGTTGGTGCCGAGCGTGGGGAATTTCCCGCCGAAGGGCACGACCTCGGCGAGGGCGGAAGTGCAGTTCGTATAAGTATAGTAACCGCGCTCGGCGGCTTCCATCACATAGCCGCCGCCCCACAGATAGTGGAACGCATTGTCCACGGCGATCTGGGCGATGCCATATTGGTCGGCCAGCTCGATGGCGCGGTCGATAGCGCGGTAGGCGACGGATTGGCCTAACTTCTTATTCGCATTCCAGCGCTCAGAGGCGGGGAAACGTGAAGGCAGGACTTCGATTTCCGCGCCGGGTGTGCAACCGCCAGCAGCCGAACCGAACAAGTGGTCGAGATGCAAAGCCTTAAGCGCGTGATGGGTGCGGATGCCATGGCGGGCGGCCTCGGCAGCGAGCTTAGCACCTTCTGCGGACTCCTCCGCCGTGAAGCCGCGCGACTGATAGGCTAGCGAAACAAGGGCATCGTGATCTTGGCGGGGAATGACGAGGAATTCGGACATGTGTGATAGGTTGAAGGGCCGGAGATGATGCTGGTAACTCACCTCATGTCCAGCGGGATGGCATCGCCTTTTTACGTGATTCCAGCGCTATAACAAAAGAGCCGGGCGGGTGACCCGGAGAATGCTGGGGGGGCGCATTCTCCGGTCACGCCGACCGGCGACTCAGTGGGGGGAAATGTTAGGGAACGATCACCTCGGAGTCGTCGGTGTAGTTGACCTGCATCGCGTTGACCGCGATCGTCCTTTTCACCGTGAAGGTGATAGGGTCGCACAGCAATTCCGTGCCATAGACGGTATCACTCATAAGGGCAATGGTGTAGGTGCCGTCCACACCGATTTGATCGGTTAGTTCAGTCACTTCCAGGATCGTTGTCACGCAGTGGTCGCGATCCACTGGAAAGGCTTTGACGAGTTTGCCTTCAATGCCATTGATCGAGCTCCCTTCATACACCATCAAACGGGTGTCGCTGGTTGGGTAGAGATCATTGAGGTTAACCTGGAGCGTCGGAATCAGATAGAGGAGTTGCTCACCGGGTTTGATCCCGAGAATGGTACCCGAAGCGACCGGCCAGACTTCAAGGTGAGCTGAGGCGATCTGCGACTGAGTGACAGAACCGTCTGCTAGGGCGTGGACGATGAAGTGCTCTTCCCCGAGCGCCTTGGTGGGGTCGGTCGCTTTGAGGGACGACGCTGCGAATTTCAAGACGGTCGAGCCATTCTGGGAGATATAGGATGAGTGGAGCGGTTTGTTAGCGGCCACGACGGCTGCCTCCAGCGAGAATTTACCGTTTTCGTAGGATTGGATGTGTCGTTCCAGCAGAACTTTAGTGGAGGAGTCCGGCAGGCCCGAGCCTGTTAGCAAGTCAGCCACTGCGATAGTTACGACAAACGGCTGGTCCACGCGGGTGCGGATGGCGTGCTTGTAGGGATCCAAGGTGGAGATACTGATATCCGCTTTAGGTAGATAGGCACCGACGAGTTTTTGATCCAACAGATAGTCTTTCGCCTTGGTCTGCTCGACGGTCCAGAGTTGGAACAATGAGCCGCCGCTTTCCAAGGCCAGTGCGGACGGAGCGGATCCAGCATCATCGACAGGCATATCCCAAACGATGGCGCTTTGTTGAGGGCTAGAAGGTTGTTGAGTCTGGCGGATGAATCTCAAGTAACCGGTGGTCTGCGCAGATGCGTGGATGGAAGATACAGCTAACAGCAAGGATAGAATTTTCATGGGGTCGGGGGGAGATTGTGTTTAGTGGCTGGCGCGGACCGAGATTGGTCCGCGTTCATGGACGGCGATGACCACTTTGTCCTGCTTCGGCCAGAAGGCGACCCGCTCGGCCTTGAGTGGCTTGGTGCCGGACGCTTGATCGAAGGAGATATCATTGGTCGTGATCCAAGATTGATTCCGTGACAGGAAATCAGTCCAAGCGAGCAGGGTGCCTTCTGGCTTAGCGTCCACGCGGCTTTTCATCGCATCTGGCAGATAGATCACCGCCCCCTTGGGAACGAGTGTCCAGTTAGTTCCATCATGCAAGATCACCGATTGCTTGATGATAGATTGATCCTCCGGACGGTGGACCAAGACTTTCCCTTTGGGGGGCGATTGGAGGAGGGTCATGGGATTGTCTTGCTGAAGTTTTGCCAAGGCTTCAGGCGTGGTCCGTGCGAGAATGGGCACCGTGGCGAAGGCGCTGTTAGCCAACACAAACAGAATGAGTGCGGTTTTCATGGGGGGGGAACCTGGGGGAGGTTATTTGTCAGCCGACTCTTCGAATGTCACCAGGATAACGAGATCCTGGAGATTGAAGTCCGCGTAGATTGGGTTGGTCTGGCCTAGCTCCATCAAAATGATGAGATCGCGTTTACCGATCTTTATTTTACTGTCCGCACCAAGGTATGGCTTGAGGATGCTTTCGATGAAACTCTGTTGAATGATGGTGGGGACAGTAGAGCCATTTTGAAGCACCACAACATTCTTAGTAGGGGTCGCAGTGCTATAGAATGGAAGCCACGCCTTGTCCCGGAAGCCGTGGGCGCCGAAGTTGATAATGTCAGTTGGATTCACGGCGGAATTGAGAACAAGCGTCGATGCATTTACGTCGGACTGGGTGCCGTAGAACAGCCGCGTCCATGAGGAGTTATTGAGGCTCCACATTACTTCCACTGGAAGCAGCACGGGTTTGCCTAGCTTCTTTTCATCGTCATAGGTGCCAGACGGATCAACAACTCCCTTCTTAATGTTGCTAGCGTTTGATGAATCCACACCGTCGAGGTTGTTGCCGTTGCCGTTGTTAGTTCGATTTTCTTGGAAAGAAGAACCTAGGATGCGCACCCGAATCTGGGTTTTGCGCAACTCGGGAGCGGGAACGGGATACTTGATTTTCCAATCGAGTAGTGAATGGCTGCCGACACGAACCAGAGTTCGGTCCACTTTGAGTTTGCCAGTTGGAATGTCTGCGGCTGAGGCGGAACTGAATGCGAGAAGGGATGCGATGCATCCAGTCATCAACATTCCACCGAGGGGGAGGCGGGGGTGTTTCATGGTGTTAGGGGGGACGTCTGCTCTTGCGAGCCGACGGCGGCATTGAAAGCTCCACCTGCTGGAAAATCAAGGTGTCTGGAGAAAGTTACGTCATCACGTAAGTGGGCTGAAAGCGTGGGAACTCTTTCCGCAAAGATTTAACCTGCTGGAAAAAAGCGATTTACGAACCTAACGAAAAATCCCCGCCGCTCCCTGTTGGGATGCGGCGGGGATGAGTGATTAGTTAGGAAAAGCTAACTAACTTGATTTTGAGGGCGATTCAGCGGTCCAAGAACGAGTTCCAATGCTCGATATTTTCCTTCTGCGACTCGAACAAAGCAGTGGTGTCTTCGCTAATGGTGATCGAGGTGATTTTATCGCCCTTGGCGATTTTGTTCACCACGTCTTGGCCGGTGATAACTTCGCCGAAGACGGCGTGCTTGCCATCCAAGTGAGGAGTCGGAAGATGGGTGATGAAGAACTGGCTGCCGTTCGTGTTAGGTCCAGCATTGGCCATGGAGAAAATGCCTGGCTTGGTGTGCTTCAGCGAGCTGTCGATCTCGTCGGCGAACTTGTAGCCCGGGCCACCGGAGCCGGTGCCAGTCGGGTCGCCGCCTTGGATCATGAAATTGGCGATCACGCGGTGGAAGGCGACGCCGTCATAGTAGCCGCGCTTGGCGAGGTTCAGGAAATTGGCAGTCGTGACCGGGACTTGCGAGGCGAAGAGCCGGGCATTGATGTCGCCGGCGGTGGTGTGGAGTGTGATTTTGATGTCGGACATGGGCACTAGGAAATACCGCTTTCCGCGATCTGGCAACTCATGCGTTTGTGAGTACCCACTTGTATTCGCCAGCGATTTGCTCCTCGACCGGGCGTTGCAACTCTTCCGGCAAGACGCCCCAGGTGTAGGTCTCGATTTCGTAATGTTGGCAAGCGTGCG